>JBBRXP010000048.1:0-32936 GCA_038238555.1 Chthoniobacterales bacterium
TATGCGCGACACTCAACTCTCAACTCTCAACCCTCAACTTCTCTGCTGGGCCGGAGAAGCCCTCGCGCTGCTTCCCGAGCGCGCCGTGTGGTGGCAGCGCGAGCGCACGCTCTTCATCGCCGACCCGCACTTTGGCAAGGCCTCCGCATTCCGCCACGTGGGCATCGCCGTGCCGGAGACCTCGCACGACGACGATCTTTTTCGGCTCGACACCGCGCTCCGCAAGACAGCCGCGCGCAGGCTCGTAGTGCTCGGCGATTTTCTGCACGCCCGCACCGGCCGCAGCGCAGCCACGTTCTCCCGGCTCGCCGCGTGGCGTAAAAGGCAGGCCCGGCTCGAGATCGTGCTGGTGCTCGGAAATCACGACCGTCACGCCGGCTGTCCGCCGGAAGAATGGCGCGTGAAATGTGTGACCGAGCCGTGGCCGCTGGCGCCATTTCTCTGCTGCCACCATCCGCGGGAAGATGCAGCCGGCTTCGTGCTCGCGGGCCACCTGCATCCGGCCTTTCACCTCCACGAGCGGATCGGCTCGGGGCTGAGCGCTCCGTGCTTTCACTTTGCCGCGCGCGTCGCCGTGCTGCCGGCGTTCGGAACTTTCACCGGCACACACCGCGTGCGTCCGAGCCGCGGCGATCAAGTCTTCCTCGTCGGAACGGACGAAGTGCTCGATGTCAGCAATGCGTTGTAACTGGCAACAGGCTCAATGCGCCGCCACGGTTTTTGTGATTTCCCCGGCATTGCTGCGCACCACTTCGATACCGCTGAGCAAGGGGAGATGAGCGCCGTCGGCGTCGGGCAGTGAGGGGATGAGTTCCACGACTAAGTGATCGGTAACCGGAATTTCCTGAAACTCCAACACGAGCGCCTTCTTACTCCCACCGGCGCGCGCGGATAAGTCAAAGGCCTTCTCAACCAACTTACCTTGTAACTTAATATCGAACACGCGCTGGCCCGGCTGATCGCCTTCCAGAGCGAGGAAGGATAAGCGCACGGTATAAGTCTCCGGCTTCTGCCCTTTGCCGATCAAAGGTAAATCGGCGCGTGCAAGGCCGCGGGCGCCCGAGGCAAATACCCACGGCATATCGGTGCCGGCCACGGCAAAGGATTCCGCGTTAAAGCTGAAGTAACCGCCATCCTTTGCGAAGGTGGGCTTAAGATCGAGCGGTAAGTCAATGCCCGCGCGCGAGGAGGGCCGTGGATAACTCAGCCACAACTTACCGTGCGCGTCGCGCCGGTCGCCGGGAGCGCCGAGATTGAGCGCCATGTGCTGCACCGGAGTATTCATTCCCGTGGCACTATAGACGCCCCAGTTCATCCGATTCTCGCGCGGCTCAAATACTACGGTCGCCGCGATCGAGAAAAGGCACACGCAACCCGCGCTGGCCTCGGGGATCATTACCAAGCCATTGGCCGGAATGGTATTGATCCAGCAGCCGAGCCGATGTCCGGCGAAGTGCTCCGTGCCTTCGTCTTCGTCGAGGTTATAGAAGGCGGTAAACTTCGAGCGGAAGAACATCATGTTTGGCGTGGCGGAGATCGCGCCGCAATGGTGGCCGGGGCGGGCAAACATCCACGGAGTTTGTTCGCCAGTCAGCGGATGAGTGCGCATCTTTTGTTTTCCCGAGTAAAGGTCGTAAGCCCACGGCTCGGCGACGATATCGTTGTCGATAACGATCGGCCGGTGGCGATAGTTAGCATCCTTGGCCCACACCTTCTCTCCCGAGTTGGCATCCAGCACCACGAGCCGCCGGCGTTGGAATGCACCTTCGAGAAACTGCGTCCAGTAATGGCCGTTGGCATTGGCGCCGCCGAGCACGATGTGATTGTTATGATAGATGAGAGTAAGACTGCCGCCGCCTTCGCCGATTTCGCTGCAATCGGTTACATCCACTGGCTTCGCCCAAAGTTGTTCGCCGGTGCGCGCATTGAGGGCCACCGCGAGCCGCATGTCGGCTTTCTTCATGCGCTCCTCGGCGATCTCGCGCGCCTTGCCGGTAAGATCCTTCAGCGCGCTCTTATCCTGCCTGAGTAAGTCTTCGCGTTGTTCCGAAGTAAGTGAGCTATCCACGAAGAAGACACCGCCGTCCCCCACGGCGATGGCGACGTGCGAAATGTTCATCCCCTGGTGGGTCCACAGCAGTTGGCCGGTTTGCACGTCATAGGCAAATACCTTGTCGGTCGCTCGGGAGGCGGTCTTTCCCCGGCGTTCCTTTTCGGCGAGCAGTTCTTTGCGCTCGGTGGCCGTGCCGTAAAGCAGGCCGTCCTTGTAAGCGATGTAACCCCATTCACGTTGTTCGTTATCGGCTGCGTCGGGTAACTTATAAGTGCGGCGAATTTGTCCGGTGGCGGCGTCGATGTGCAGGCAGGTGCCTTCGATCACTACGAACAAGCTGTCATCGCTCGCAGCCATGTTACCCGGCTCGTGCGCAGCCTTTAGTCCGTCGCGCTTCGCCCCAGGGTTTTCGATCTCCCAGAGTTGCTCGCCGTTGTAAGCATCGTAAGCCATCACGCTCGTCTCGCCCTGGATGAAGAGGCGTCCATTCACTGAGATGGGGCCAACCGCGCCCGCGTGGCGGTTCACCATCTGTCCAGGACCAGGATCGCCATACCACAGCACACTCAAGCCGCCTTTAATTCGGTGGTCTTCGTTACTCGACGTATTGGCGGCGTTGCCGTATTGATGCGACCACCCATCGGCGCCGGGTAACTTCCCGCGGATAAGTCGCGACCAGTTACCGTCGATATTAATCCTGGCGTCTTCTTCCGCGAGCTTCGTCGCGGCCAGCCATGCGGGGAGCGCAGTCCGGGCTTTGTCTTTCACCGAAGCGGGTGCGTTATCCGGGACGCCGAGGCAGATGGTTCCACCGATGGGCTTCAGATTGCGGGCCACTTCCGTCGGGATCGCGGGCACCGCGCCGGTAAGCAAGGCGCTGTCGGAGACGATAAGGTTGGCAAAGTAACTCGCGTAAGGGATCACGGATAAGTCCAGGCGGTCCACGGTGATGCGCGATCCGTAGAGTCCGGTCTTGATGAGCGTCGCGCGTGAGGACTCGACCTTCCGTTCATCGGACTCGATGGCGTAGATGGTCAGTGCGCTACGTTTGGCCAGTTCATAAGCCAGCCGCCCTTGTTCACTCCCGACGACAAGACAGTAACCTTTCTTGACGTCGCTCTGCTTGAGAATCGATGCCGCGGCTGCGGCATAGATCCCGGATAACTCATCCTGGGGATAAGGCTCGGCCGCGGGCTTGGGAGTAACATCCCCGGCAATGGGCGCGAGCGCCGAGTGGCTGGCGTCGGCGAAGGTGTAAATCCTGCCCTGCGTGGTGCTCACCACGAGATGACCGCTGGCCGCCGCGAGCCCGCGCGCTTCGCCTTCCACCGCGGACTTCCATAGCGGCTTGCCGGATTCCGCATCGAGACACACCACTTCCCCCTGCCCGCCGATTACCAATGTCTTACCCGCGAGGATCAGCGCGGAATCGTGCGGCGATGGGTAACGCCACTTCACTCCTATGTCCGAATACTTATCGAGTTCCTTCTTCAGCGCCGACACCTTATCCTTCTTACCCTGGTAATCGGCGCGCTTGGGTTCATAATGCTGGCCCGCGCTGGTAAATGCTTCCTGAGCCTTCTGCACACCGGCTCCCGCTTTCATCGCCGCCGCGAGATCGGCTTCCGCGCTCTGCACCTTGGTAAGTTCCTTCAGCGCCGGATGAGTCTTTAAGTCCTTGTTTAACGCAGAAATAGTAAGTTCGATCTTATGCCGCTCGCGAGTGCCTTCGGCGTGCTGGATGCGGTCGATAGCTATGATCTCTTTGCCGTTAGCCATGTAACCCATGTCGCCGGCCAAAGTCATTTGCCGGCCTTGAAACCAACCGAACCCAGACTTTCCCTTCTTTTGATCGAGCGCGAGGATTTGGTGTTCGCCGACCGCGTAGATTTGATCGTCCGCCAGCATGGCTTGCGTGCCGCCGAGTTGCCCGCCGGCGCCATCCGTGCGCCACGCGGGTTGCGGTTTGTTAATGATGGCGCCAGTCGCGCGGTCGAAGGACGCAGCCAGCGACCGGCCCGATGGAACAAAGAGGACTTCCTGGGTGGCGAGTAAGTAACCTTGGGGCGAAAGATCGTTTCGTCCGGCGTCGTCCTGACTTATCGCGTCATTCTTCCAGAGGACTTTGCCCGACCCAGCTTCCACGGCGTAGAGATATACCGTCTCGTGCGGGAAGACGCCGGCGCCGAAGTAAGCGATGCCCTCTTCCACGAGCACTCCGGTCCGCACAGGCCAGCGGGAAATCATCCGCCCGCGCGCCAGGATTTCTTCGTCATTCGGCCCGGCGCGAAGTTTCCACACAAGCTTGCCCGTGCCCGCGTCGAGGCAGTAGGCGCAGCCGTCATCCGAGCCGATGAATAACTTGCCGTCGGCGATCATCGGCGCGAGCCGGATCGGGCCGTTGGTAAAGAACGCCCACTCTTCGCGGCCAGTAGTAAGATTGCGGCAATAGACTCTGCCATCCACCGACGAACCGAAGAACACGCGCCCCTCTGCCACCGCGACTTGGAAGACATCGTCGAAGCGGATGCGGTTGCGCATTTCGTGACCTTCAAACACTCGCCCGTCCTCGCCGGCCCACGCCATCTGGGGAGCGCTAGGCGAAGCAACCTCCCAGCGTTTTAAGAGCGGAGCATCGAGCGACTCGGAGGTGTAACCCACGCGGGAGTTATCGTGCAGATAAGTCGGCCAGTCGGCGAGGACACAAGGGACGATAAGGACAGATAGGACGATCCGGAGGAAAACTTGGGAGACTTTCATAAAGAAAAGGACTGTGGACTTGCGCGACGCGCGATCAATGACATATCCGCCGCGGACTTCTGAGTTAGTCCCATTCTTCCATGCTTCGCCGAAAAAGATTTCAGACGATCCGGTCATTACTACTGGCGATGGGTTTCCTCGCCTCGCTCCCCGCATGGGCCTGTTCGGTGCCGGTGTTTCGTTACGCGCTGGAACATTGGGCGGCGGATCCTTTTCAAGCCGTCGTCTTTCATCGCGGGGCGCTCACCGGGCCGCAACAGACATCGGCGCGCGAGCTGGGGGCGGAAGGTCTCGCCGGCCGGCTCCACGCAAACATTTCCGTGCGCACGATCGATCTCGACCGCGATCCGACGCGCGACGCGTTCGGTGAGCTTCCTTGGTTGACCGTGAAGTTCCCTCAAGCCACGCGCTTAAAGGAGAGCATCTACTCCGGCCCTCTCGACGCGCAAGCCATCGAGCAACTCCTGGATTCGCCAGCGCGTCGGGAGATCGCCGCCCGCCTCGCGCAAGGCGAGAGCGCTGTGTGGGTGCTGCTCGAGAGCGGCGACCGCGGCAAGGACACAGCCGCCGCGGACTTACTCGAATCGCGCCTGACTTATCTCGCGACCGTGCTCGAACTGCCGAAGCTCGACGCGCAAGACATCGCCAATGGGCTCGTGTCGGTGGCGCAGGAAGACTTGCGGCTGGCTTTCTCCACGTTTCATCTTTCGCGCGAGGATGCGGATGAGAAGCTTTTTGTCCGCATGTTACTCAGCGCCGAGGCAGACCTCTCGGGCGCGCACGAACCTATCGTCTTCCCGGTGTTCGGACGAGGCCGCGCGCTGTATGCGCTCGTCGGTGCGGGCATTAAGAGCGAGACCATCGACCGTGCGGCCACCTTCCTGATCGGCAAGTGTTCCTGCCAGGTAAAGGAACAGAATCCCGGCGTGGACTTGCTGCTCGCGGCGAATTGGGAGGAGGCGATAAGAGCGCAATCGGCCGGCGCGCCCGATCTTCCGGCTTTGGCCGACCTGACTAAGTCCGCGCCAGTGACAGTAACGATCTCAAGCAGCGACCTTGGAACTCGTCCAAGCGCGAATGAGTTTCCTAACTCCAAAGTAAGTCCGGGAAACCCATTGATCGCGGGCGGGATCGCGGCGCTGTTGATAAGTATCGGCGCCTTCATGGTGTTCCGATTCATTGGACGGCCATGATGGCCGACGGCCTGTAATAACATCAGCGCCCCCGGCGCGAACGGGCGGCGAGTCTTGCTGGCAGGCGCCAGCGCTGGCGCGTGGGACGCATCTCGGCAAAGAGTTCATTCATTACCCGCAACCGCCGGCACAGATCGCGCGAGATATTCAGGATCAAGATGGAGAACTGGTCGGGCCATTCCTTAAAGAGCCGGTAGATATCGGTATTGCGCAGCCCATAGAGCAGCCCCGGTTGCATGGCCACGGCCGAGGCGGAGCGCCGCCGGCACTCGATCATGCTCATCTCGCCGAAAAAATCGCCCGCGCCGATTTCCGCCAGCACCGTCTCTGCGGGCGAGAAGCGCTTGCTCACGATCCGGACGCGCCCACCGCCGATAAGGAACATCTCGCGGCCCATCACGTCTTCTTCGACGATGGTCTGTCCCGCTTCCACACGAAGTTCCCGGCACTGCTCCGCGAGGCGTTCGAGCACCGCTTCGCTCAACCCGGCGAAGATGTGAATCTCGTGAAGCACTGCGATGGGTGTTTCGATGGGCACGACGGAGGGTCTGCGCTGGCGGCACGGGTGCCAGGAGGACAATTATTTGTTATCCCACTCCAAGCATAACGAGGGCCACGAGTGCGTGCGCCAGCTCCGGCGAAACCCCAGAATCGCGCGCGTTCGACTGCTCGATGCGCTTTCGCGCGACGGTAGAGTGCTACAGATTTTCGTCTTCTCTTAACCAGCTCCCAATTTCTGATGGGATCTCTGACCTTACCTGACTATCTGACGTTTAACGTGCCGCTTATTTTCCCAGGATAATTACGACCGGCCCCATACGAGCCGGCGATTAGTAGATTGCCACTGCCTATTCCGACGGTGCCAAACCAAATAATCAAATGAAACGAATCAAATGCCGACTTACCTGCGCAACCCTCTTGGGCCTTACGTTGCTTACCGCGCAACTTGCCATCGCTCAGACCGCGGTGAAGGAAACGGTAACCACCACTTCCGCGGGGACTATTACCGAGTTCGGTCCGCGCACGATCATCATTAGATCCGAGACTTCGCCTGAACCCCTGCGCTATACCTACAGCAAGACAACCACTTACGTGGACGAGTCCGGCGCCCCTGTCTCGATCGAGACAGTGAAGTCCGGCCTGCCCGTGACTGTGTACTACGCCAAGGAGGGGGATAATTTGATCGTCTCCAAGGTGATCGTGAGGAAAATCGTGGCACGGGAGGCTCCCGTCATAGAGGAAAAGAAAACGACCACGACCACGACCACTACGGAAAAGAAGTAATCTCACGCTGATTCGTTTCCATTCGCACTAACGCCAGCAATTCCAACTGAATGAAAAATCTGATCCTCTTAAGCGTTGCCTGCGCAGCCATCCTCTTTCTTTCGGCGTGCACGACAGTGGAAGAGCCGCGCACCCCTTCCGTTCATACCACTACGACGACGACGGAAGAGTCGCTCCATCGCCCGATCGGTGGCGCCTCGGAAACCCGCACTTTTCGCTCCTACTAAGCCGGAACGAGTGCAGTTCGTAGTTGGACCGCGGACATCCGATCCGCGTGTTCAACTGCATTATATGCCGTTGAACCTTGCTCCCACTCTTTGGTTCGTTCCGGAGGCCGCAGGCGCGCGGTGGCGACTTTAAGGCGGCACTGCCCTCACGCGCCGCTTCTCTGCCGGCTCGGTGTGCCGCGGGCTGAAAAAAGTGGAAACGCTCTTTTAGAAAAAGTAGTTCAACCCAATGCCGCCTCCGAGGGAGTTTAGTCCGAGGTTACGATCCGCCGTATCGGCGTTTGAGATGTGGCGATAGCTGCCTTCCACCGTGACGGCCCATTTCTCCGAAAGGAAATAGCGGAGGCCCAGGGAAGCTTGCAGGTCAAACTCCCAGTTGCGCCCGATCAAGCGCTGCGATTGCTCCTTATAGACGTCGTTATAAACCCCGCCACCGCCGATCTGGATATAAGGAACCCACTTACTTTCGGGCTGGACGAAGTTATAACGTAGCAAGAGCGCTCCGCCAAAAAGATAGTTTCCCGGCCCTTGGAAAACACTGCCGCCGGAGGCCTCGACCAGCAACTCCGCATTGCCACGGAGAAATCCGCCTCCGCACACATCGTAGAGCATCAAACCGAAACGATAACTGCTCCGGCTATAGTCAATGGCCGGATGGCGGGGATTGCTGCCTGGCGAGAAAAAAAAGTATGCGCCCGTAATGCTCTGGATCTCTTTGTTGCCTTTGAGAAATGGAAATCCGATTAATTGCTCAGTGGACTTGGAGTCACCGATGACGGGAGATCCCGCTTGCGCGAGAGGTGCAGCGAGAGCAAGGAGGGCGGCGGCGGGAACGGCAAGGGATGGATGTGGGATCATGTGCGGAGTTGAGTTGTTTAGTGGAATGAAGTAAGCGTTCCTACTTATCGGGAACGCGCCGGAATGATTCGGTGACTTGCCCGACAGTCAAGCCGAACTTCGTGATGATGACGCGGGTGAACATGGTTTGCGAGTCTTCAGGCAAATACATCCACTGGCGCAGGTGGACATGGGAGAGTGGATTCCCCGGCTGGAGGGCGATGGTGTAATCCCACTGAAACGCATTGCCATAGGCCACGCCGCGCGCGCTTCCAATTACATCGTTGGCGGTGGCGGTGTAACGATGCCCATCGAGCCGATGCACCCGCCAGGCGCGCTGCTGAGTGCTGCCGTCCTCATAAGTAAACATCTGCGTGAGGCGCAGATCGCCGGCGGCATCACGTGCCCCAAAGCTGTTGGTGGTAAAGCGGCGGACCGGATCGCCCGCGCGATTTTCAAACACACCCCATGAGCGGACGCGACCGGAAAAGTAACGCTCTGGCTCGAACTGTGATGAGGCTCCCGCAAAGTCGCGTGGTTGCAGGCCGCTGCATGCCTCCAGGATTAAGGCGCCCGCCAACAAGACACCAAGCCGCAGCGTAGAAAGTAACGTGTCGATGATGCTTCGACTGATGCCAGCAACCGCCGCGAGGATTCCACTCGCGGCGGCTTTGGGATAAAAGACGTAACCAGTTAGGCTTTGAGCCGCCGTGCTCTGCCTGCCATTGTGCCCAAGCCCACCAGGACGAGAACCATGCTGGTGGGTTCCGGCACAGTCGCGGCGAGCCCGGAGACGCTGCCAAAGCCCGTGTCGAGCACGGTGGCATCGAGCACGGTGGCGGCGCCCGTTGCCTTATTGACGCGATAGACACGGTCGTCGATCGCGGCAAAGAGCGTGCCGTCCGGCGCAAAGGTCAACGCGGCAAAGGGGCTATCCTGATTGACGCCGAGAGAGCCCACCAAGGTCAATGCAGCCGTCGTTTGATTGACGGTGTAAAGACCTCCGTCGCCCTGCGCCAATGCGTATAAAACGCCGCTGGTAATATCGAAGGCCAATGCATCGAGAGGTGTCCCAGTGGTTCCCACCCGGGTGGTGCCGATCCTCGTGGAGGTGCCATTGACGATGTTAAAGGAAAACAAGTCATTGGCCGGGGTGAAGTCCGCATTTAACGCAGAAGCCAGATAACCGATCCCGTCGCCACGAAACGTGAGGTCACCTTCGCCCATCAAGTTACCCACTCCGATGTCGATGCTGCTAACCACTTGTGCATTGGTCGTGTTGATCTGCCGAATGCGGTCGGTATTTGGATCGAATCCAAACAACAATCCATTTCGGAACGCGAGGCCATAGGAGGTCACATTCGCACTCAAAGTCCCTATGGCGGTCCCAGCGCCGGTCGCCGGATCCACACTGAAGAGGGTGTTATCGAAGAAAGTAACTCCGAAGAGCCGGGTCTGAGCGAGGAGGTCGGACGTTATAAGTAAATTGGCTGCGACCGCCAACACAAGACAGGCAAGACGTTTCATATCAATAAGTCGATAAGAGCTTGGCGAATTAACTCAGCTTACAATCTGTCCATTCATTCCATTGGGGAAGAAGAGCCCGCTGGTGGCATTGACAGCGCCGTAAACGATGTTCAACACCTGCCGGGTGGTCCGGCTGAAGGCAATCGAGTTAGCGTCGGCCGGCACGAGGTTGGCGGTTCCACCGGGGGTGAGGACGACGCCTTGGTCGTCATCAGTCGGTCCGTCGAGAGCGTCGCGCAGGTCGGAGATGGCGATCGTTTGATTCTGCGTCGTGGTGCCGAGGGCAAACAGGGTCGTGCGGATAACTCCGGAGTGGTAAGCCTCCACTCCCAAGATGCCGGCGGCCGCCTCGAGATAAGTCTTATTGGCAAGGAGAGGCGAGGCACCTTTGTAAGCGGTGACGCCCACGTCTTCGAAGATAAACGCTCCGAGTAGGAAGTTCACTTCGTTTGCAAATGGGTCGAAAGGAACGGGCAGGACAGCAGACCCCGCAAGCGCGTTCGCAGCCATGGCCAGCGTGGTGAAGCTTTCACGGAGATTGATGTTGGGCCGAGCCGCGGGTTGCACTCCAGCCCCGGCGAGCGCGGTGCGAAGGAAAGTTACGTGGTTGCGTTCGTCCTGGGCGATCTCCGCCGCATATTGCTGGAAAGCAGTGGTAGTAAAAGGAACCTGGGGATTGGCTTTAATCGTGGTGGTGCCAGATGGACTGGAGTTGCTGCCGGTGACCTGCCCGGTAATCCCGACGCCAAAGGTCTCGATGCCGACGTTAGAGACGGCGTAGGTGTAATACTCCGCCTCGAGGTATTCCAAGTTCAGCGCGAAGTTGAGGATCGCAGCATCCAGTCCCGGCCCGCGCCCTTGGGCGAATGCCTCGCGAGCGCCCAAGCCGCCAAGGGCTGTGGCAGCACCGAGTAACGACGCGCGGTTTAAGAAAGAGCGGCGCTTCAAGCCGGGGCTGGAAGCACTGAGAATGTCATCAAGTGGATTCATGGGTAGTTAGTATTTTGTTTAGGCATTAGTGCCGCGATCGCAGGATGCATTGGCGGCACGCGGGCTGTTTCGAGACGTGCGGGGCTGGCGGTTGTATGGAGCGGAGAGATAATTCGCGCGTTGCAAGATTGTAACGATTCTCCCCACCCTCGCGCGGCACGGCCAAAGGAATGGTGCCTGACGATTGGAAGGTGCCATGAATTTCAAAGCCCTCGCCGACCTTCGCGCAGTCCGGCTGATGAAAGAAACCGGCGCGAATTGGTTGGAAGACAATTGTCTGCGACTCAGCGCGGCACTGTCTTATTACTCGATCTTTTCCATCGCCCCGCTCCTGGTCATCGCGATCAGCATCGCTGGCATGGTGCTGGGTGAGAAGGCGACCCAAGGACAACTCGGCGATCAACTCAGCAGTTACCTCGGCTCTCAGGCGGCGGCGGCCATTCAGTCGATGGTGCAGAGCGCCTCGAAACCGGCGCAGAGCAAGGTCGCGGCGATCGTGGGAGTGGTGACGTTGCTCTTCGGCGCGTCGGGAGTCTTTGGCCAACTCAAGGATGCGCTCAACACCATCTGGGAAGTAAAGTTAAAATCCGGCGCCGGGGTGTGGGGGTTTATTCGTGAACGCTTTCTGTCGTTTGGAATGGTGTTGGTGATCGGGTTCCTCCTGCTCGTCTCGTTGATGCTCTCGACCGCTTTGGCGGCGTTGAATGGATATCTTGGCCATCTCTTAAAGCTGCCGGGATTTGTGTGGAGTTCGCTGGCCTTTGCGCTCTCGTTTGCCGTGGTTACCGCGCTCTTTGCCACGATCTTTAAGGTGTTGCCGGATGCGACTGTGCAGTGGCGCAATGTGTGGGTGGGGGCGGTAACTACCGCGTTGTTATTCGAGGTCGGTAAGTTGGGACTAAGCTGGTATCTCGGACGCGAGAGCACAGCGTCTGCTTACGGTGCGGCGGGCTCTGCGGTGCTGGTGTTACTCTGGGTCTATTACACGTCGCTGATTCTTTTCTTTGGGGCTGAGTTCACCCGTGTTTATGCGCGGGATACTGGGACGAGTATTCGGCCCGCGGCGAATGCGGTGGCGGTCACTCCGGAGATGCGAGCGCAGCAAGGCATGGCGCCCGGAAGCGATGTGGTTCACCAGACGGAGCGTCCCGGGAAAACTATCGTCGTGAGGATCCTGCGGGATTCGCCGGTGCCCGCCGGACCGATCTCAGCTCTCTTCCTCGCGCTCGGTGTGGGCTTCGCCGTGGGTCTCGTCGCGCGGTGGCGGCAGGAGCGCGCGGAGAAACCCGGGCAATTGATCCGGCGCGGATTTTTCGGGCTTGCCGATCGCGGTGGTGGGGCACTCGCCCGACTTACCAAGAGCGCAGTGCGGAGGGGGCGCGATCTTGTGACCGACTCATGAGACACACAAAGTTTTTACCCGCGCCGGCTTCGTGCGGCGCGATTGAGTAAGTAACAAGTAACCTTGGTAACCAAAACACAACATCCATATGAACGAACAGAACCTGACAGATAAGACGAAGGCAGATCGCAATGCCGATCCCATCACCGGCGAACCCGGCGCACATCCCGTTGCAACGGGCCTCGGAGCTGCGGGCGCAGGCCTTGCGGGAGCGGCCATCGGGACCGCTGTGGCTGGCCCGGTAGGAACGATCGTCGGCGCCGTGGTGGGCGCCGTCGCCGGCGGCTATGGCGGCAAAGCAGCCGGGGAGGCGATCGACCCAACGGTCGAAGATGCATACTGGCGCGAGGCACATGGGCGGCAGAGTTACGGGGCCGGGACGGAGTTTGATACTTATCACCCTGCTTATCGCGTGGGCTATGAAGGCGCCGCGCGGCACATTGAAGATGGGATGAGCTTCGAGGACTCCGAAGAAGAACTCCGCACGGCTTACGATGCGGGCGCTCCGAGAGTAACCTGGATGCAAGCGCGCTCTGCCTCCCGTGCAGCCTGGGACCGCGTGGCCCAACGGCGTGCCGGCAGCGCACGAGAGTAACATCGGAAATCCTGGGCGGCGTCATTTGGGCGCCGCCCGTCCCGCACGCAAGGATGAAAAGAAATAGTGCCGGGATTTCGCGAGTCTATCGAGAAAGTAACTAATCACTTACGGCACCGATCTGCGTTGCTTGTTACTTCCTCCACATGAAAGCCGTCACTTTCCGCACCGGGCGCCTATGCAGTGAACTGTGGGGCGGTAATCCGAGTTACCCGGTTATGCTGTCGCCTTGCCTCGCTTTGAACGTACAGCTCGCCGATGGCTTCGTCAGTTCACGCCTCGTTGCCCGATAAGTGTTCCGCCTTTACCCGTATCGCCCAATGGTGCGCGACGATGG
The DNA here is from genome assembly GCA_038238555.1 of Chthoniobacterales bacterium. Lineage (GTDB taxonomy): Bacteria > Verrucomicrobiota > Verrucomicrobiia > Chthoniobacterales > Chthoniobacteraceae > JANNXQ01. The sequence continues at coordinate 13,206 of JBBRXP010000048.1, forward strand.
CGGGGCAGTCCCGCGGCATTTGCGGTGGCAGCGGGCCTGATCGTGGTGTGGCTTTGTTCCGGGCCGATGTTCAAGTTTAGCGACACTTGGCAGCTCATCATCAACACGAGCACGACGATCGTCACCTTCCTGATGGTCTTCCTCATTCAAAACAGCCAGAACCGCGACACCCAAGCCATCCAGATCAAACTGGACGAACTTCTCCGGGCGACGCCAGGCGCCCATGTCGCCCTTCTCGATCTGGAACGGCTGGACGAGAGGGAGCTGGGGAAAATCCGGAAAGATTACGGCAGGCTCGCAGAAGCGGCGCGCCGGGATTTAACGGCGGGCCGAAACGATATCGGCGTGCCGGACGTGGAGAGAGAATCCGCACCATGAGCGCCAACGGCGAACTTCCCCGGACTCGCGTCTTGATCGCGGAAGATCACAAACGCACTCGCGAGGCGCTGCGCACGCTGCTGGAGAGAAAGGAGTTTGAGATCGCAGCCGTCGATAATGGCGACGAAGCGCGCGAGGCGCTCTTAGCTGCGGCAGGGCCGTGCATCGCGTTGCTGGATTGGATGCTGCCGGGAGCGAGCGGCCTGGATGTGTGCCGGGCGGTGCGGGCAGCGGAGATCGGACATTACGTGTATCTCATCGTCATCACGGCGCGCGACGGCGAGGAGGACATCACGGAAGCGATCGCCGCCGGAGCGGACGACTTCATCCGCAAGCCGTGCGGCGTGGTGGAACTCCTCGCGCGCGTGCGCAACGGGCAGCGCACGGTCGGGCTGGAGCGCAGCCTGGCTGGGAGGATCGCGGAACTGGAGAGTGCGCTTGAGCGCGTGCGCGAACTCAGGCGGCTGCTGCCGATCTGCATGTACTGCAAGAAAGTGCGGGACGACTCGGATTATTGGCAGGAGATCGAAGTCTATATTCGCGAGCACACGGGCGCGGACTTCTCGCACGGCATTTGTCCCGAGTGCTTTCAAAACATCGGCAAAGCAAAAACCGATTCGCAAACTAGGGAGGTGGAGCAATGAATCTGCGCGACGATTAGAGCTTGCCCTCGCCTGCTGGGGCTCCGCCGTTTGCCGGCACCGTGGTGCGCAGCACGATTGCGCCGGGTTCGAGTGGTGCGATCTCCCGCTCCTCCAGCGACGCGGGGAGCAGAAAAAATGCGCCGAGCGCGAAGCGCAGCCCGCCGCACTCCACACTGCCGGTCACGACGGTGAAGATCGCGAATCCTTTTTCCAGGCCGATCCGCGGCTCATCGAGCGTCCACTTCTCGGCGCGGAAGTGTTCGCACACGACGAGCATTTCGCCCTGCGGCTGCACAAACTGCGGCTCGGCGTCCTCGAAATTCACCGACTCGAGCGACTCCTCGATGTGGAGCGCGCGAGGCTTGCCATCGAGACCGAGCCGGTTCCAATCGAAGACGCGATAAGTCGTGTCGCTGTTCTGCTGCACTTCCACGATGAGATTGCCGGCGCCGATGGCGTGGATGCGGCCGCTCGGGATGAAGATCGCGTCGCCGGTGTGGGTCGGCAGCGTGTGGATCATCTCGGCGACTCGCCCTTCCTTGAGCGCCAGCTCGAAGGCCGCGCGCGTGGTGTCGCGCTTGAGGCCGGCGTAGAGATCGCTGCCGAGCACGGCGTCGAGAAGGTACCACATCTCCGTCTTCGGCTCACCGCCGAGCCGCGCCGCCACTGCCGGCGGCGGATGCACCTGCACCGAGAGCCGATCCTGCGCGTCGAGAATCTTGCACAGCAGCGGGAAGCGCGGCGTGTCGGGCAGGCCCTCGCCGAAGACTTCGGCGCGGTGCTCGGTCCACAGCTCATGGAGCGTGCAGCCGCGGAGCGGGCCTTCGTGCACCACGCTCTGCGCATCCTCGCGATCGACCACCTCCCACGATTCGCCGACACGCGTGCCGACCGGGAGCACCCGTCCGGGCAGCGCTTCGAGCCGCCTGCCACCCCAAACGCGTTCCATGTAGAGCGGCTCGAAGAAGATCGGGGGCATGGGGCGAGGAGGTTGAGAGTTGAGAGTTGAGTGGCGCCCGGATTTTTTCGCCGCGGCGCTCAACACTCAACACTCAACTGTGTGCTCGCAGCTACGCCAGTCCTCCTCCCTATCCACGTCGCGCAACGTTGGGAGAATGTGGATGCGAAGTCCTGCCCCATCCCCCCGTTCCAGCGTCTGCGCGCACACCGCGTCGGTGCCCCAGGCGATGCCTCGGAAGAGCGCGGGGCACGGTGCTTTGAGCGCGAGCAGATAGTAGCCGCCGTCGTGAGTGGGGCCGATCGCGCAGCCGTGCGTGTCGAGCGCGGCGCGCACTTCACCGAAAATTTCCGCGGTCATTTCCACGCAATCGCTGCCGACGGCGACCACCCGCGAATGCCCGCCAGCAAAGGCGCGCGCGAAGGCCGCGTCGAGTCGCGCGCCGAGATCGCCGGTCGCTTGTGGTTCGAAAGTGACGCGTCGCCCGGCGAGCAGCGGCGCGAGCCAGTCCACGATCTCCGCGCGTTTTTGCGGCGGATCGAAGCACACGATCAACTCATCGCCGCGCGGCAGAGTGTCGATCACGCGCGCGACCATGAGCCGGTAAATCGCCGCCGCTCGTTCCGCACCCACGCTCGCCGCGAGCCGTGTCTTCACTTTCCCGGGCTCGGGAAATTTGACAAAAAAAAGAATCGTCACACCGCCAGCGCGCCCTCGACTTCCGCGGGCCGGAAGCTGCGCCACATCCGCAGTGGCAGCAGCCCGAGCGCGATGAACACAAGCTGGCTCGCGCAGAAGCCCGCGAGCCACGCGGCGCCGGAACTCGTGAAGCCATAGCTGTGCAGGCCCACGCCGAGCAGGTTGGTGCCAAAGAAGCTCATGCTCGTGACGATGTTGCCGAAGATCGCGCAGACCATGATGCCGCGCTGCGCTATGATGCGGCCCCAGCGCGCGTGCAGGATGAGCGCATTCCAAAGCACGATGAGCAGCGCGCCATTCTCCTTCGGGTCCCAGCCCCAGAAACGGCCCCAGCTTTGATCCGCCCAGATGCCGCCGAGCACCGTGCCGACAAAGCTGAAAAGCGTGGCAAAGCAGATGATGCCGTAGGTCATTCGCTCGAGGGATTTGCCGAGCGCGGCGTCGATAGCGCGGCTGAAGACGCCGCGCACCACGTAGATGAGGCCGAGCGCGCCGGAGAGATACGTGGAGGCGTAACCGAGGTTGATGATGACCACGTGCGTGGCGAGCCAGAAGTTCGAGTCGAGCACGGCGCGCATCATTTCGAGCGTGTCGCCATTCATCGCGAGATGATGCGCGATGATCTGCGTGGCGAAGCCGACGGTCGCGCCGGTGATCGCGCCGATGCCGTTGCGATAGACGCGCTCGAGAATCGCGCCGAGCACGACCGCGCCCCAGCCGACGAAGATCGCGGCGGAATAAAGATTGGTGACGGGCGGACGGCCCTCGAGCGCCATGCGAAAGATGAGACCGAAGGTGTGGACCGAGAGCGCGAGGAGCAGCACGTAGAAAGCGGCGCGCCCGCACTTTTCCGGCCACGCCATCCACGACAAACACACGAGCACAAACACGGCGACGTAGAGCACGATGGCTTTGTAGAAAGGGGCGAAGTGATTGAACCACTGCTCGCGTCCGGCCTTCACGAATCCTGTGGGGAAGCGGGTTTGCAGCCCGGCCTGCCACGCGGCCAACTCGCTGTTGAAGGTGGCGGCGTCGCCTTTCTCGTAAGCCTCGGCCATACGCGCGTAACGCAGCACGCCGGGAGCAATCTCGCCGGTCCGCACGGTGCCGATGAGCGCCTGGCCGAGGTTTTCAAACTCCTCGATCTTCTTTCCCGGATCGGCCGGCGGCACGATCGCAAAACCGGCGAAGCGCGAGAGCGTGCGGTAGCGATCGGCGAGGCGCATGAAGATTTGTGCCTCCTGATTGTCGGCGCTCGTGTCGCCTTTTTTCACCGCGGCCATGCCGGCGTCGAGCGACTGGCGGAAGAGCTCGAGCTCCTCGATGTAGCTCGGCCCGCCGGCGTCGCGGATGAGCGGCACGGCGGGCCGCATCGAATTTTGCAGGCTCATGTAGAGGCCGATCTGCTCGCGCAATTTCACCACGTCGCGCTGGAAAAGATTGCGAGCGCCTTCGTCCACCTTCGAGGCGAGATCGGTCTGCTTTTCGAGCTCGTTGAATTGCCCCTGCATGTCGCGCAAGGAGAAGCGCTTCACCGCCGGATCGGTGATGCCGAAGAGCGCCTTGAGCTCCGGGTTGTCCACCCGGAAGACCTTGTATTCATCGGCCTGCGCGGGCTTCGCCGCCATGTCGAGCAGCCACTCGATGGCGGGATGTTCCTGCTCCTTCTCGTCGTAATAAGTCTGCGTGCCGCGCAGGATGAGCAGCGAATTGCGCGCGACGGAATCCAGCGGCTGGATGCGCCCTTTCGCCAGAACTGGCGTGCGCGAAAATTCGCGAAGATCGAACTCGGATTTCGGCCGGAACTCGATGAGCCCGCCGAGCACCCAAGCGAGAAACAAGCCAGTGACGATCCACGCAAAGAGCGAACTCTTCACAGGCAGCGGAGGCGGCGGAGTCTTGCCGCGGCGCGCGGGTTTTTCTGCGAGCGTGGTTTTCATGGGTGAGCCGAGCAATGTTGCCCGCGACCCTTCAACCCGCCAGCGCCGATTTCCCTTGGCGCGACCATCGGGCGCCGCAACGGAGTTGCGCTCGCAAGTGGAAAGTTGATCGTTGGCGATGCGGCGTCTTCGTGACACTCTCCTCCACCATGTCCCTCGCCGATGTCCTTCCCAATGCACGGGCTCTGCCTGCGGCCGACAAATTGCGGCTCATTCGCCTCCTCGCGGAGGAACTCGACTTCGAGCCCGACATTGCGCCCCTTGAACATGGGCGCACCTACTTCCTTGCGACACCCGTCTTTGAGGACGGCGCGGCGGCAACCCTGATGCGCGCGCTCGAAGCCGCAGCGCAGGGATGAGGCAATGCAGTTTGCATTCTCGCCCGCCGGCAAACCCCTCTTGCCGCTGGCGCTGACGCTCGCCGCTGAGGGCGTCGCGGTCGATGGACTCCTAGACAGCGGCGCCGACGTGAACGTGCTGCCGTGGAGTGTCGGCCAGGCCTTGCGCGCGGTGTGGAACGAGCGGCGGACGACGATCCGGCTTGGAGGCGTGCTAGCGGGCAACTCGGCGATGCCCTTGCTCGTTTCAGCCAGCGTCGGCGGGTGGGCGCCGGTGCGGCTGGCCTTCGCCTGGTGTCGCACCGATCAAGTCCCGTTGGTGCTTGGACAGACCAACTTTTTCATGGAGTTCGACGTGTGTTTCTTTCGTTCCCGCTTGGCTTTCTCCGTGGTCCCAAGCGGCCAACGAACCGCTTGATCCGCACAAGATTATTCTCGGTCAGACTCCGTCGCTGGTGCGCTGTGCAGATCACCCCTGACGATCGGATGGCGCTTGGGCAAACTCGGCAAACAACGTCTTTACGTCGCCTTCCGCAAAGGGCACGAGCAACTCCGGCTGCTGCTCGGCTCGCCAACGTGTCGGGCAAAGGTGCCCGAATTGTGGTGCCTGACGCGAGCGGGCCGGGCTACGGCGCGCCTTCTCAAATTCGACGATCCGGAGCGAATCGAATTGCGGAGCACATTGCAGCGGCCAGGGCGCTATCCGGTTGGACCGTAGGAACGGGTTGCGCGCCTATGCGCCGGCGCGGCGTTGGATGAACTTGAGGAGGTGCGTGCCGAATTGCACCAGCAGGCCGAGGCCCACCAAGGTGCAGGCGAGGTAAGGCACGATCCAGTTGGGGTTGCGGACGACTTGCAGGATGGTGGTCTGGTCGTTGTTGCGGAAGTCGGCCTGGTAGTATGTCTCGCCGCGGTGGCGCAGCGGATTGTTCATGTAGATGAGCACGTCGCGATCTTCGCTCTTCCCGGGATCCTTGAGCCGCACGAGGCTCGAGTAATTTTTCGGAATCTCGGTGCCGGTGTACTTGTCGTGCGAAAATTTTAGGAGCCGGAGGCTGAAGGGCTTGTAGAGCCGCTCCTGCCGCAGCACGAGGTCGTAGCTTTTTCCGTCCACTTCCACGGTCTGCGCGGTGCCGGGCATCACGAGCGTGAACCACAGCGAGACGAGATACGTGCCCAGACTTTTGTCTCCCTGCACGAGTTCGATGAAGGCGGCGGGAATGTCGCGCGCATTCATCTTCGTGGTCGGCGGCGACTGCTCGACTTTGAAGCGCGCGCCGATGCCGGCGGTCGCGGGCGACTCGGCGGTGTCGCCATCCGCGCGGCGCTGCATCTCGGAGTTGCTCATGAATTTTTTTACCCGAATCGCGAAGGGCAGCTTCGGATGCGTGATGGTCCCTTCCTTCGCGAGCAGCGGCTGCGAAATGGCGACGACGTTGTCGTGGTCGGCCGGCGATCGGTCGATGATTGCCAGCTCGCAGTCGTGCGTGTTTTCGGAAAAGTGGACGGTCTGGCCGGTGTCGATCCACATCTGACTCTCGACCGCAAAGAGGCTGGTGAAGAGGCCGCCGAGCAGCAGGAGCACGACGCCGAAGTGCGAGATGGTGAGTCCGAGCTTGTGCCAGCGCAGGCGCAGGTCGGCGTAAAATGCGGCGGCGATATTGACCAGCAGCACTGCGAGCAGCAGCCAGCCGCGGTAGCCGACTTTCAGCACGAGCCACGTCTCGGCGCCGAGGATGAGCATCACCAGAGCGAGCCGCCACCAGCCCAGCGTGAAGCGCACGAAATGCGCGGCGAGCAGATTGACGACGAGCAGCGAACCGAGCAGCCAGCCGCCCGGCAGGATGGGCAGCGTGGGTCCGTTCGCGCCGAACTGATGCCACACGAAAAACGTGTCGAAGTATTTTTTCTGCGCCGCGTAAATGCCGAGATCCACTTGCCCGAGCGTGCCGACGACCACGAGCACGATGGCAAAGGCGAGGCACACGATGGTGAGTCGCAGCGAGGTGAAGAGCGCGACGAGCGGATTCTTCGAGTGGATCATTTACGGAAAGACGACCGAGTTTAAGAACTCAATGAACGCGGGCTTCTCGGCGGCCACAACGGATTCTTCGCCCGTCATTTTGAAGAACCACGTCTGCCCGCCGGCCTCGACTGTGGCGGCGATGGTGCGCTGCGGCTTCGACTTGCCGGTGGGCGGCTGAGTGCCGGCCATATCGAGCAGGGAAGCCGCTCGGCCGCCAATCTGCATCTCGCTGAGCAACGGCTTCAGCGCCGCCTCGTCCACGTCGCCGAGGCCGATCTGCCCGCGCCAGCGGTTTACGTTTGCGAGCATCCCGCCCGCCGGCCCGCCGAGCGCGATGACGGAGATGTCCGCGCTCTCGCCCGCTTTTTCCGCTGAAGCAAAACTCGCGAGTCGCATTGCCGACGCCGGCTTCTCGGTCCACGGGGCGGGCTTGGTCCAGACGGGCTTTTCCGCGGAGGCGACAGCGTCCACTGGCGGCTGTTTCGACGTGAGCGGCGAGGGCGCATCCTTCGGCGCTTCGTAAAACCGCGCCTCTCTTTTTTCACAGCCATCAAGAGCGGCAACGAGAATGGCGAGCGGCAGGAGCGCGGAGGATCGTGGCATGGACGAGGCCGGCGACCGTGCCAGCAAGTCCTCAATCCACCAGCCCGCATTCCCTTAGCGCGCCGTGGGCTGCGCTTGCCCTCCCAACCCTCAGCTTTCTCCTGCCACAAAACTCCGCGCCAGCACCAGCTCGGTGCCTTCCTTCATGAGCCGGTAGTCGATGCGATCAAAGGCCCGGCGGATCAAGTGAACGCCGAGACCGCCGGGCTGCACGAGCTCCAGCGGGCGGCCCTCGATCTTCGTCGGATCGGGCTGCGTGCCAAAGTCGCGGAGGCGAAAGACGACGCCGTCTTCCGCCATCTCGCAGGTGAGGTGCATGAGCCGATCCGGCTGATGATCGTAGGCATGGCGGATCACGTTGGTGCAGGCTTCGTCGAGACCGAGCACGATGAGATTTTTTTCGCACTCCGGCAGCGCGATCGACTCGAGGAATTCGCGCACGAAATTCCGCACCAGCGCGAGATTCCCCGGATGGCTGGCAAATTCGATCTCGCGCTTCATTGAAAACCAAATGCCAGCAAGGTGAGATCGTCGTGCGGCTCGGCCCCGCCGCGATGTCTGCGTTCCCCTTCATCGAGCGCTCGGATGACTTCCGCGGCATCCGCGAACGGGCGCGAGAGCAGCGCGGCCACGCCGCTCACGCTGAGTTCTTCATCGGCCGAGTTAAGGGCTTCGGAGAGTCCGTCGGTGTAGAGCACCAGCCACTCGCGCGGCCCGAGCGTGAGGCTCATCGAGCGGCAGTCCAGCTTCGGCAAAAGACCGAGCGGCGGGGAGCCGGCCATGCGCATCTCCGCCGCCGTGCCATCGATCCGCGCGAGGAAGGGGTGGCAATGGCCCGCGCTGCACAACTCGACGTGGCGCGTCGAGAGCGCCATGCGGCCGAGGAGCGCGGTGATGAACATTCCGCGAATAGTGTGGCCGGCGAGCATCGTATTCCAGCGTGCCATCGCGGCGGCGGGCGGAGCGCCCGGGTTCACGATGAGCCGCAGCATGCTGAGGGCTTGCGCCATGAGCAGCGCGGCGGGCATCCCCTTTCCCGACACATCGCCGACCGCGAAATGAATTTCGTCGGGCCCGGTCTCGATCACATCGAAGAAATCGCCGCCCACGTGCAGCGCGGGCCGGTAGGCGGAGGCAAAGCTTACGCGGTCATGCCTCGGGAGCGACTGCGGGAGGAAGCTCGATTGAATCTCGCGCGCAAAAGCGAGCTCCTGCGATACGCGGTCCTGCTCGCGCTGCCGGTCGATGGAGCGCAGCTTTTCGATGGCCGTGGCCGCGAGATTCCCGTAAGCCTCGAAGGCTTCCAGATCGATCTCCTCGAAGGCCGCGCGTCCCACGGGATTGAGCACCTGCAGCACGCCGATCTCGCGCCCCTCGCGCTGCATCGGCACGCAGAGGATGGAGCGCGTGCGGAAGCCTGTCTGCCGATCCGTATCCTTGTAAAATCGCGGGTCGGCATAAGCGTCCGGCACCAGCAGCGGCCTTCCGTGCTCGAGCACCCAGCCCGAAATGCCGCGGCCGCGCGGCACCACGATGGGCTCGTGGGGCGCGCCCGCCACGGCGCCGGCCGAGCTTGCATACACCAGCTCGAGTTCGCCGCCCGCAGTCACCAGGAAAAGCGATGCCGCTTCGACTGCAAGCACCCGGCGCGCGACATCGAGGATCGCCGGCAGCAGTTCCGTGGAGTCCGTGATCGCATTGATGAGCACGCTCACTTCCACCAGACCTTTGTAGAGCTGCAACTGCCGCTCGAGGGTGGCCGTGTCGGGACGCATCGGGACGAGGCTAGCGGGCGCGTCGGTTCAGTAAATGTGAATGGTGACTGGTGATCGGTGGATGGTGTGCACGATCCTCCGATCACCAGTCACCAGTCACAGCACGAGAAAAAGATTCCTCCACTCCGCGAGCAGCCACCGCCCGAGCCCGCGTCGCAGGAGCCGCAGCGCGGTCGCATCCGGCAGGAACCCGCCGGGAAGCAGGCGCCAGTGGGCATTGCGCGCGCCATAGATTCCGGCGGCGATCTTGCGCCGGGCCAGCGCGGCGAGCCGGCGATTGTAAAGGCGCATGATGCGCGCGACCACGCGGCCCGGCACGCCATCGAAGGGAAACAAATCGAACATCGTCGCCGGGTCGCAATACACCTGCCGCACGGGACCGAGATGATACGCCGAGATGTCGAGCAGGAAGGCCGCGGCCATCAACTCCGCGTCGCCCATGTAATAGTACTTGTCGCGATACACCGCCTCGAACCACGAGTGGAAGCAGAAGCGGAAGCGCGCGTTGTAATCCTCGATCGCCGCCTCCACGCCCTCGCCCGCCAGCGAGCGCGCAATGAGCGAATGCGCGGCGTGGGAAGTAAACGCGCAAAAGTCCAGTCCCGGACTGTAAAGCGGATCGATGAATCCCGCGGCATCTCCAACCAGCGCCCAGCCGTCGCCCATCACCCGCTCGCTGTAATAAGGCAACATCGAATAAGCGTGCTCATCGCCCTCGATCGGCGCGGCCGCGGAGAGGATTTCGCGCCCGACCGGATGCGTGAGGAAATGCGCCCGGAGCCGCTCGCCGATCGTGGCGCCCGCGGGTGGCGCAAAGAGCCGCGTGTCGTAAACCAGGCCGATGCTGTAGTCGCCGCCCTTGAGCGGAATGATCCAGCACCACCAGCCCAGCCCCAGGAGATGATTGGTGGCCCACGCGCGGCTGGTCTTCGTCGCCTCGGCCCACGCCGGAAACTTTCTCCGCAGCTCATGCCCGTCCCAGTCCTTGACTCCGGAGAAGCGCGCCCACAGCGCATTGATCGGATGCGCCTCGAGCGGCCGGAAGTGCCCGAGCTTGCGCGCCACCACCGCCGCGCGCCCGCTCGCATCCACCACCCAACGCGCCGTCACCCGACGCGTCTCGCCGTTGCTCTGCACCTCCGCGGAATTTCGGCCCGCGCCGTCGAGCGCCAGCGCGCGCACCTTTGCCGGCCGCCACAGTTCGCAGCCGCTCTCGAGCGCGAGGGCGAGCAAGTGTTCATCGAGCTTCGCGCGATCGACCTGAAATCCCGGCAGCCGCGCATTGAACATCGCGCCGATTTCCGCGCAGTCCTCAAACCTTTCCTCCGCCGACCGCGCGAACCACATGCGCAGCCCCTGCTTGGCGAGTTGCTCGTGGCCGAGCCAAGTCGAAAGCCCGAGCACGCGGGTAAGGAAACACGAACTGACCTCCGTCGTGGACTCGCCGACTTTGCGATCAAACTCCGCCGCCTTTTCCACGATGAGCACGCGCGCCCGTGGCAGCCGCCGCTTGAGCAGCAGCCCCGTCGCCGCGCCGGAAAAAGCGCCGCCGACCACGAGCACATCGCAGTGGAATTCCATGGGCAGCGTTAGTATCCGAAGCGCGCCGCGGGCGCAAAAGTTCCCCGAGAAAAATCGTTGCCGCTACCAGAGCCGGACACTACTGTGCGCGCCTCCTTTGGAAGAAGGAGCCTTAGCTCAATTGGTTAGAGCGCCGCCCTGTCACGGCGGAGGTTGCGGGTTCGAGCCCCGTAGGCTCCGCCACTTCTCGAAAGTCCGCGAAGTGGCTTGCCTGCTCAGATGCCTCATCGTCCGGCCCGCCGTTCGTCCAAAGAAATCCTGTTTTCTGGTCACACGTCTGGCTAACACTCCGCCGCATGATCGCCCGCCGTGTCGCCCTGCTCATCGAGACCTCCCGCGAATACGGGCGGGGGCTGCTTCGCGGGATCATCCGTTACCAGCACGAGCACCGGCCGTGGTCGCTCTACTTCAAGCCGCAGGGGCTCGGGGCGCCGCCGCCGCCGTGGCTGGGTTCCTGGCGCGGCGACGGCATCCTCGCCCGCATCGAAAACCGCCGCATGGCCGATGCCGTCCTCCGCACGAAGGTGCCCGCGATCGATCTGCGCGCGTCGCTGGGTGATCTGGGTCTGCCGATCGTGGGCATCGACAACCGCGCCGTGGTCCGGCTGGCGGCGGAGCACTTCATGGAGCGCGGCTTCCGGCACTTCGGGTTTTGCGGCACGCCCTACGGCGAGCATTGCTACCAGGACGAGCGCTCCGACCGCTTCGCGCGCGCGATCAAGGCGGGCGGATTTCTTTGCGACGTCTTCCGCCATTGCGCGAAGCGCGCGCCGTCGTGGGATGAAGAACAGCAGCACCTCGCCGCCTGGCTGCGCAGCCTGCCCAAGCCCGTGGCTGTGATGACCTGCAACGACGACCGCGGCCAGCAGGTGCTCGACGCCTGTCTGCGCGCCGACCTCGCGGTGCCGGATGAAGTCGCCATCCTCGGCGTGGACAACGATCCCTTCCTCTGCAACCTCTCGACGCCCAAGCTCTCGAGCATCGACGTGAATGCGGAACGCATCGGATATGAAGCCGCCGGGCTGCTCGACCGGATGATGCAAGGCGGCCGAGCGCGCCGCCGCTGCCTGCTCTTCGAGCCGCGCGGGCTGGTGATCCGGCAGTCCACCGACGTCACGGCCGTCAGCGATCCTCATGTCGTGCGCGCCGCGCGGCTCATTCGCGACCACGCCCACACGCCGGTGGGCATCGAGGAACTGCTGCAACAGGTGCCTGTCTCGCGCAGCGCATTGTTCCGCCGTTTCAAGGAACACCTCGGCCGTTCGCCCAAGGAAGAACTGACGCGGGTCCGGCTGGAACGGGCAAAAGGTTTGTTGCGCAACTCCGCTCTGGCGATCGCCACGGTGGCCGAGCGAGCCGGCTACACCGAGGCGAAACATTTCATCGTCGCCTTCCGCCGCGCCACGGGCCTGACCCCGCTCCGCTACCGCAAGCAGAGCGCGTGGGCTTGCGAGCCGGGAGGCTTTTAGAGAAGACGCTCCTTGAGGAGACTTTGAATTACTTCCGCTGCCGCAACGGAGCGCGGAAGGCTTGCGCGCCTCGAAGGCGGCCGCAAATGAGAAGGCGATTGGTCTGTCCGAATCCGCGCGAGCCGGGTTATGTAGTCATCATGCTCACGCGATCCTTCCTTCCACTTTGTGCGCTCGCTCTGGCGCTTTCCGCTTTCACCCTCCTCGCGGCCGACGATCCGGCGGTGCGCGCCGAGGCCGACCGCATCCTTGCCGACACGGGCGTGAAGGGCGGCATCGTCCTGCATCTCGGTTGCGGCGACGGGCGGCTCACCGCCGCGCTGCGCAAGAATGCGAGCTACCAGGTGCAGGGTCTCGAGCGCGACGCGACCAAGGTCGCGGCGGCGCGCGAGCGGCTGCTCGGCGAGAAGGTGTACGGCGAAGTGGCTGTGGACACGTTCAAGGGAAACGCTCTGCCTTATATCGACAATCTTGTGAACCTCGTCGTCGCCGAGAATCTCGACGGCGTCTCGCTCGATGAAGTGAAGCGCGTGCTGGTGCCCAACGGCGTGGCTTACATCAAGCAAGGCGGGAAGTGGGAGAAGACCGTAAAGCCGCGCCCGACCACGATGGGGGAGTGGACGCACTATTACTACGACGCACGCGGCAACGCCGTCTCGCCGGACACGGTGGTTGCGCCGCCCGAGCGCTTGCAGTGGGTGGGCTCGCCGCGCTGGTCGCGGCATCACGATCGCATGTCGAGTCTCAGCGCCCAGGTCTCGAATGGCGGCCGGCTTTTCTACATCATGGATGAAGGCTCGCGCATCTCGATCCTGTTGCCTTCGCACTGGTCGCTCATCGCGCGCGATGCTTTCAACGGCACCATCCTTTGGAAGAAGACCATCGAGAATTGGAGCGAGCACATGTGGCCCTTGAAGAGCGGCCCCACGCAACTCACGCGCCGGCTCGTGGGCGACGGGCAGCGCATCTTCGTCACGCTCGGTATCGGCGAACCCATCGTCGCGCTCGATGGCGCGACGGGCGCGGTGCTCAAGACTTTCGAGGAGACCAAAGGCGCGGAGGAAATCCTGCACGTTAATGGCGTCATCTACACGCTGGTGAATCCCGAAGAGTGGGCGCTCAAGGATTTCGCGCCCAAGCTCCAGCAGGATCAGCAACGCATCGCCAACGAGTACGAGTGGGACAAGAAACCGCGCACGCTCATGGCCGTGGATGCAAACTCGGGCAAGGTGCTTTGGAAAAAAGAGCAGCAGAAGATCGCGCCCATCACGCTCGGCGCGGACGGCCAGCGGGTGGTCTTCTACGATGGCGATCAGCTCGTGTGCCTCGATCCCGCCACCGGCGCGCAACGTTGGGCCACCGGCCCGGAGCCAAAGCGCAAGCTGCTCGAATACAATTTCGGTCCGCGCGTGGTCATCCACGATAACGTCGTCCTCTATGCGGGCGGCGATGGCTCCGAGAAAGGCGTGGACGCAAACACGGGCAAAGAACTGTGGGCCGCGCCGCACGAAAAATCCGGCTACCGATCGCCGGAGGATCTCATCGTGGCCGGCGGGCTCGTGTGGAATGCGGGCACCACCAGCGGCGGGCAGTCGGGCGAATTCACGGGGCGCGATCCGCTCACCGGCAAGGCGGTCAAGGAGTTCAAGCCCGACGTGCCGGAGGGCACCTACTGGTTTCATCACCGATGCTACATCGCCAAGGCGACGGAAAAATTCATCATCCCGTCGCGCACCGGCATCGAGTATGTGGATATCGACACGCAGCACTGGGATCTCAATCACTGGGTGCGCGCCTCGTGCCTTTACGGCGTGCTCCCGGCCAATGGCCTCACCTACGCGGGCCCGCACAATTGCGCCTGCTATCCCGAGGCCAAGCTCGACGGCATGAACGCGATGGCCGGCAACATCGGCTCGCCGCATCCCGCCGTGCTCGCCGATGAGCAGCGGCTCGAGCGCGGCCCCGCCTTTTCCCAGCCGCTCGAGGAGAGCGCCGCCGACGCGAAGGACTGGCCGACGTATCGCGGCAATAATGAGCGCAGCGGCTTCACCGATCAGGAGCTCTTGAAAGATCTCGGCGCCGCGTGGACCGCCGATCTCGGCGGCCGACTGAGCGCGATGACCATCGCCGGAGGCAAGGCGTTCGTCTCGCAGATCGACGCACACACGCTGTACGCGCTCGACGCATCGACCGGCAAGCCGCTCTGGCACTTCATCGCCGGAGCGCGCGTGGATTCTCCGCCTACGATTTGGAAGGGCCGCGTGTTCTTCGGCGGCGAGGACGGCTGGGTCTATTGTCTGCGCGCCAGCGACGGCGCGCTGCTCTGGCGTTTCCTCGGCGCGCCGAGTGAACAGCGCCACGCCGCTTGGGAACAGGTGGAAAGTGTGTGGCCCGTGCACGGCAGCGTGCTCGTGGAAAATGGCACGGTGAATTGCGTCGCCGGACGCTCCGTGTTTCTCGACGGCGGCTTGCGTTTCCTGCGCCTCGACGCCGCCACGGGAAAGAAACTCGCCGAGGTCATCTACGACGACAAATACCCCGAGACCGGCGGCGATTTGCAGAACCGCATCAAGACTCTGCAAATGCCGGTCGGCTTAAACGACATCCTCTCGAGCGACGGCAAGATGATGTATCTGCGCTCGCAAAAGATCGGCCCCGACGGTGTGCGCATCGACATCGGCCCCGTGAGCGGCAACGCCGCCGAGCAAGGCGCCGCGCAGAAAGGCGAGGGGCGGCATCTCTTCGCGCCGATGGGTTTCCTCGACGACACGTGGTTCCACCGCAGCTACTGGGTGTACGGCAAGAATTTCGCCGGCGGCCACAGCGGCTATTTCCAAGCCGGCAAGTACACGCCCGAAGGCCGCATCCTCGTCCACGATGCCGACAAGGTGTACGGCTACGCGCGCCTGCCGCAGTATTACAAGTGGACCACCACGATGGAGCACCAGCTCTTCGCCGCATCGAAGGACGCGCCGGATGTGCAAGTCGAGCCGCTTGGCGAAGGCGGCGGCGGAAAGAAAAAGAAGAACGCGCAGCAGAACAAACCTGCCGCGAAGGCCGCGACGCCGAGCGTGAAATTCGACGGCGATAAGTTCGACCCCTCCAACAAACCGCTGACCGTTGAGGCATGGGTGCTGCCCGATGGACCCGACGGCGTGATCGCGCAGCACGGCGGCGCCGCCACCGGTTACGCGCTGGCCTTGCAAGAAGGCCGCCCCGGCTTCTCCGTGCGCGCCAGTCAGCAGGGCGCCACCGCCGAATCCGCGCGCGCGCTCGATCAAGGCTGGCACCACCTCGCCGGCGTGCTCACCGCGGAGAAAAAACTGCTGCTCTACGTCGATGGCCAGCTCGCCGCGCAAGCGCCCGCGCCTGGCTTTCTCCCCCGCAAACCCGTTCAGGGCCTCACTCTCGGGGCGGCCGGCGGTTCGATCGTGAGCGATTACGGCAAGTCCGCGGCTTACACGGGCATGCTCGATCAGTTCGTCATTTTCCCGCGCGAGTTGAGTGAAAAGGAAATCGTCGAGCACGCCAACGGCGCCAACGCCATCGCGCGCGGCAACGGCGCGCTCCTCGCGTGCAGCTTCGACAATGGCACCGCCCGCGACGACGCCGGCAGCGGCGCGCTCGGCGCAATGAGCGGCGTGGAAACCGGCAAGGGCAAGATCGGCGTCGCGCTCTGGTTCCGAAAAGCTGGCGGCGCGCCATCCATTCTCGCCGGTCACTCCGACGGCACCGCGCCGCCCGCGGGCAAGGCCGGCGGCAGCTTTGTCGAGCACCAGTGGAATTCGCACTCCCCGGTCTTCGCCCGCGCGATGGCCAAAGCCGGCAACTCGCTCTTCGTCTCCGGCCCGCCCGACATGATCGACGAAGAATACGCCTTCGAGCGCATGTCGCAGAAAGACCCCGCCATTCTCAAAGACCTCGCCGCGCAAGACGACGCGCTCGCCGGCAAGAGCGGCGCACAGCTCCTCGCGCTCTCGACCGACAAAGGCGAAGTGGGCCAGGACGTGAAACTCGAGAGCCCTCCCGTTTGGGACGGCATGGCCATCGCCCACGGCCGCCTTTACGTGGCGAGTGTGGACGGGAAGGTGACGTGCTACGGGAAGTGAAGGCGCGCGGAGGCAATTCCGGGGAGCGCGCGCGTCCCGCGCGCTGGTCGCGGCGTCCTCGCCGCGACGCACTTTCTTCGACGCCCGGAACGGCAAGAGTTCCGCGACTCGAAGACCCGCCGGCATGTCTTCCAGGCGCGGAGCTCTTGCCGCTATTGCGCGCTGCGAAAAGTCCGTCGCAGCGCGACGCCGCGACCAGCACGCGGGGCGCGCGCGCTCCCCGGAAGCTGCGAACGCTCGCCCTCTGCTTCGCTGTTTTTTGCGCCGTGAGCGCGCACGCCTGCTCCATCCCGGTCTTTCGCTACGCGCTCGATCGCTGGCCGGCGGATCGCTACCGGCTCGAAGTCTCGGCGGCGGATGCGAAGGACGAATCCATCGCGCGCTTCCGCCGCAACTTCACCGACTCCACTCCGCTCAATCTCGAAATCGTGGCTGGCGCCGGCGAGACGTCGCGGCTGCTTTTTCCGCATCCCGAGCCGGGCGCGACGCCCGCGTGGTCCGGCACCCTCGACGCGCCGTCGCTCGGCGTGCTGGTGGATTCGCCCGCGAGGAAGGAACTCGTCCGCCGCATCCTCGCGGGCGAATCGTGTGTGTGGGTGCTCGTCGAATCGGGCAACGCGGACGCCGATTCCGCCGCCGCTGCCACACTCGAAAAGCGCCTGCGCTATCTCCAGCAGATCGCGCAGATTCCTCCCAACGACCCGACCGATCCGAGCAGCCAGCTCGGCCCCGGCCCCACGCTCGCGGTGAAATTTTCCATGCTGCGCGTGCGCGGTGACGAAGTCGCGGAGCAGACTTTCCTGAAAATGTTAGCCGGCCCTAAGATTCAGCCATCGGGCACGTGGGTTGCCGCGGTCTTCGGCCGGGGACGCGTGCTCGGCGCATGGCCTGCCGCCGAAGTCGGTGACGAACAGATCGACGAGGTGTGCCTCTTCCTGCTCGGCGCCTGCTCGTGCCAGGTGAAGCGCCAGAATCCCGGCTGGGATCTGCTGCTCACCGCCGATTGGGACACTGAGTTGCAGAGCCTCGGCTCGGCATTGGCCCAGAATGGCGACGCGGAGTTGCAACCTGCAAAATTGGCTGAATCGCAATCCGAAGGTCTGCCGCAGGTTTCCACCGCGACCTTTGCCCCAAGCGAACCCGCGCCGCCGGCACAGCAGGCGCACATCGGCACAAACAATCTCGCCGCTGCCGCCGGCGCGCTGCTCGTGCTTGGCTTCGGCCTCACTTGGTGGAGTGTCCGCAGACCATGAAAAAGATCACCGTCCTCATCATCCTGCTCGCATTGGCGCTCGGCGCCGTCGCGTTCATCCAGCACCGCCATGCGTCGTCCCCGAATGCGCCGACGCTTTCGGTCTTCTGCGCCGCGGGACTGAAGAAACCAGTCGAAGCGATCGCCGATCAATATCGCCGCGAGTCGGGCGTCGAGGTGCAGCTTCAATACGGCGGCACCGGCACGCTGCTCAGCCAGATTCGCGCGGCGAAACGCGGCGACATATTCATCGCGGCGGACGACGGCTCGCTCGCGGATGCGCGGAAGTTCGACACCATCCGGGAAGTCATCCCGCTCGTGCGGCAGCATCCCGTGATTGCGGTGCAAAAAGGGAATCCAAAAAACATCCGCGGTCTCGAAGATCTCCTGCGCGACGGAGTGCGCGTGGCGCTCGCCAATCCCGAAGCCGCGAGCATCGGCCGCATCACGAGCGCGGTTCTGGGTGAAGGCTGGGAGCCGCTCGCCAAGCACGCGGCCGTGATGAAGCCGACCGTGACCGAGATCGCCAGCGACCTGAGCCTCGGCGCCGTGGATGCCGCGATCGTGTGGGACGCAACAGTCGCGCAATTCTCCGGGCTCGAAGCCGTCGAGGTGCCCGCGCTCGCGGCACGCGTCGAGAACGCCAGCGCCGCCGTGCTGGCCGCGTGCACGCAGCCCGTGGCCACTCTTCGCTTCGCGCGCTATCTCGCCGCGCCGGAGAAAGGCGGCGAAATTTTTGCGAAGGCCGGCTTCACTTTCGCTGGCGGCGACAAGTGGGCGGAGAAGCCCGAGATGATCCTCTACAGCGGCGGCGTGAACCGGCCGGCCATTGAGCAACTGTTGCGCGAATTTGCGGATCGCGAAGGCGCGACGGTCACCACGGTCTTCAACGGCTGCGGCATCCTGTGCGCGTCGATGAAGGCGATGACCGACACGAAGAAATTCCCCGACGCCTACTACGCCTGCGACCTGTGCTTTGTCCCGCCGGTCGCGAAATTTTTCCCCGAGTCGGTGATGCTCACGCAGACGGACATTGGCATCGTGATCAAAAAGGGCAACCCGCACGGGATCCACACGCTGGCCGATCTCGCGCAGCCCGGCCTGCGCGTGGGCCTCACCAACGCCGAGCAGAGCACGCTCGGCTTCATGGTGCGCGGGATGTTGCGCGACTCGGGCCTAGACGCCGCGGTGCGCAAAAACGTGGTGGTCGAAGTGCCGACCGCCGACTTCCTCATCAATCAAATGCGCGCCGGAGCGCTCGACGCGGCCATCGTGTATCGAGTCAATGCCGCCACGCAGAGCGAGCACCTCGAGTATCTGCCGATCGATCATGCCGGCGCAAAAGCGGTGCAGCCCTTCAGCGTCCGCGCCGACACACCCAATGCGCAACTCGCCGGCCGGCTCCTCGCCTTTTTCAAAATGAATCGCGCACGGTTCGAGGGCGCGGGGTTCGAGTGGCGCGGCGACGAGCCCGCGGTGCAGAGCGCGAAGATCGAAGTGCCCCCATGGCTGCGCGAGAGCGGCCGCGGCCCAAACGGCACTGAGCGGCCATGACCCCGGGCATCGAAAAATATCGCGCCCGCATCGCACTCGAGGCCGTCTTTGACCGTCCCGTGGATTTGCTCACCGAACGCTCCATTCGCAATCCGATTTTCCGGCGATCGATCGAAAAGAAGCGGCTGCGCGTGTATGACCGAGTCCGTTAGGAAGCGGCTGGACTGCCGCGGCGGGAAATGAGCGGCGGGCGGAGGCTCTGGGGAGCGCCCGCGTCCCGCGGGCTGGTCGTCGCGTCTCGCGACGACGGACTTTCTGCACGCATCCGAACTGGCATGAGATCCGCGCCACGAAGACAAGCACGCCGGTTCTTCGGGCGCGGAGCTCTTGCTGGATCGCGCGTCGATGAAAGTTCGTCGTCGCGAGACGCGACGACCGACACGCGGGACGCGTGTGCTCCCCGGA
>JBBRXP010000049.1:0-32549 GCA_038238555.1 Chthoniobacterales bacterium
GGAAGCCGAGGGAATGCTAAAAATGGCTATGACGGAACTCAACTTAAGTGCCCGCGCTTACGATCGCATCCTTAAGGTGGGACGCACCATTGCGGATCTTGAGAGTGCGGAGAGCATTGCCGCACATCATATTGCAGAAGCCATTCAGTATAGGACTCTGGATCGTAACTTGTGGGCCTAACAAAGCGGCGCTCAAAATGTATGACTCCCTTGGCCTCGCGACTTGATAATCTAGCGACAATTCGGGATGAAGATGCGATGTTACCGTGGTTGTGCAAAGAGCAGTGAAGTAGTGAGAATGGCAGTGCTAACAACGAAATAACTCTTTAGGACTGTCTTTAGTTTTGGCACTGATTCCGTTGCCATTGCGGTAGCTGAATGACGCCGCAATCGATCGGTGCGTGGATTCATACGAACTCCGCGCGAATGCCAACGGCCAGTCCTTTGGCGTATACGCGGCGGTAGATTGACGCGCGCTCACATCCGGACAGTCAAGTCCGCCGGGCGCTCCATTGCAACGCGATCTCGGATGCCCGCGCTTCGCACAGCGCCGTACCAGTAGCAGCGCGTGACGGTATTGCTAAAAAGACGAAGCTCCTGCCTTGTGGTGCTTGAACAGTCAGGAACATTCGGGTGTGATCGGAGAAATGGCTAAGAACCATCACACTGGAGATCGCGCGTTGATTTGGATCGGCGCCTTGAAACTTGGGAAAGGGCTTCTCCTTTTCATCTTCGCTACCGGGATTATTGCATTCATTCACCGCGACTTCCAAGCAATCGTCTGGAATTGGATCGAAACATTCCACTTTGATCCTGACAACCGGTACATTGCCGGCCTTCTCGATAAGCTCGGATTGGTGGATGACCGGAAGCTGAAGGAACTCTGCGGCCTCACATTCTTCTACTCTGCGATCTTTTTGACTGAAGGCATTGGATTGATGCTGAGGAAGCGCTGGGCGGAATTCCTGACTGTGATCGCCACCGCATCGTTCATCCCGCTCGAGGTCTTTGAGGCGATTAAGCACTTTGGGCCGATCAAACTCACGCTATTGGCCTTCAACGTCGGGATCGTCATGTTCCTCGTATGGTTGCTGAGGAAGAATCGCGTGTTGAAGGCGTGATCTGCCAGCCGGATGCATTTCGCGCAGCGTCCAGCGCTTCACGGCTTATCGACCATCGGCCTACCGGAATGACGCGAGCGCTGGCTTGTTTTCGCTCTTGCAATAACCCCGCTGCTGGCTCCCGGCCAGGCAACACTGAGTCAAGATGCCAGCGCTTTGGATTCTTTCTGAAGGAGCGCATGGACAAGCTGGGGATCGAATTCCATCGTGCGCGCAAAGTGCCCGGCTATACTCCGCAGTGATGACATCCATAAATCCCTCCCCCCACGACCGAAACACAGTTTCGCCCACGACCTGCGCGGTCCTCACTTCTTGATCTTACCGACCTGCTTCGCTGCTGTTGCGGTGCTCTTTTTCTGCGTGTTGGCAATAGCTTTCGCCTGTTTCTGTGCGGCTTGTTTGTTCGTCGCTTTCGGTGATTTATCGCCCATAATCAGCAGAGCATTGCAACCGCCGCTGCAAATTGCGAGACGGAAAGAGCAGATTTTTTAGCCTCGCATGTCTCCGACTCAATCTGCTTCACTGCCGAATGCCCTCATGACGAGGCGCGTAAACTCAACAACATCCCGATATGGCCAAAGGCAACAATAGTCATAAAAAAGAAGCGAAAAAGCCGAAGAAAGAGAAGCCAAAGTCCGTGCCGACTCGGAGAGGTTCCTGACGCATCACGGGAAACGCCAGAGCAGCGCTTTATTGGTATGGGAAGTTCGCAGGTTCTGATTTTCGTGGATGAGTCCAACCTCGTCAGCTCCGTGCGAGCACTCGGCCGAAAGCTGGAATGGCTCAAGCTCCGCGACTCTCTCACGAAAGCGGACAAGGGGCGGCAGTTGATCGAAATGGTCATCTACGCCGGATTGCCTCCGCCCATGGTGGAGTGGCAAAGCGAGCGAGAGAAGAAGAACAAGTTTCTGCATTGGCTTCGCTCCAACGGATTTCTCGTCGTCGCGAAGGAGGGGTCGCCGGGCGACGGCAGGCATTACAAAGCAAACGTGGACGTGTTGATGGCGATTGATGCCGTTGAGCTTTCGGTGGAGATGCGGCCCGACGTGGTCGTTCTCGTGACTGGTGACGCAGACTTCGCACACCTGGCGTTGCAACTCCGGCGGCGCGGGATTCGTGTGGAAGTTGCCTCCACCGCTCAGACGTTGGGCAGCGGACTGAAGGGCGCAGCGAATGAAGTCATCGATTTGGTTCCGTTATTTGAAACCTTCGAGCTGATGAGCAGTGGCGATCCGTGATCGCGCTGCGTGAACGCGCCGACACGTGGCGGTGGGCTTTCGTTTTTTGAAGATGCTTTCCTGGGTGCCTCCTTTGAGCCCGCTCCGTTCAGCGCCAAACGGCGAAGAGAATCCTCGGGCGGCCATTCCCGTGGCGCGTTTTTGGCGCTTGGAGAAAGAGGTCTTTCCATGAAAATGACGCTGTTCCGTCCTTATTCTTCCCAACTCCATGTCTCTCCCCATCTCCCGTCGCCGGTTCCTCACTCAATCTGCCACCGTTGCCGCCATCGGCTCGCTCGGCCCGAATCTCCTGTTGCGCGGGCGTGATGCCGGCGGCAGCCGGCTGAACATCGCGGTCATCGGCGCCAATGGCAAAGGCCAGGTCGATACCGGCAAGGTCGCGCTCGATCACAACATCGTCGCGTTGGTCGATATCGACGAGAAGCGGCTCGGAAGCGCGGCCAAGACGCTCGCGCGCAAATACACCGATGCCAAAATCGAGGCCCCCGCAGCGCCAAAGGGCTACACGGATTATCGCAAAATGTTCGATGAGATGAGCAAGAGCATCGACGCGGTGATCGTCTCCACACCGGATCATTCACATTACCCCGCCGCGACGACGTGTGCTTTCTCGATCGGACTTCGCCCGCAAGACGACGATCCGGGACATCCTCTTTGCGGATAACATCTGCGAAGGGGACGTAATCTCGGTGCCGAAGGGCACGGTGGCGTCGAGTCACGTGATGGTGCGAGGCAACCTGCTCCGCAAGGCGGGGAACCTACACGCTGAATGCCAGTCAATGGATCTGGTCGGGCAACACTCATCCCGACGGAACGCTCGAGATCGCCACCGGCGCCACGGCCAATGTCATTCACGATAACGTGACCGCTTCATTCATTAACGACAGTGGGACGACGACCGATCTCGCAAACAATGTTATTTTTGCCAAACCTCCTCATGTCCCCAAGCCTTGATTCATTCATGCGGAGAAACCTGCGGTGGGTCTTCACGACTTCGCCCGGCGTCTTTCTCACTGTGGGTTCCGCGGCCGACTCATTGATGGCGCGATGCTCGGCGGCGTAGCTGTTGAGTGCTGTGATCACCTATGAATCGCCGCGACTTCATCAAAGCGTCCGCCGTGACGGGCGGCTCCGCGCTTATCTTGGAAGCAACTCAGTCCGTAGCTGCATTGAGCCAGTCCTCATCAGCCGCTTCCGTGGCGGAACCGGTCCCACCTTTTGGCGCAGCGGCGACTCATCGGCTTCCCGACCTCTCGCCCGCTGAATGGATCTGGTATCCAAGTGGCCGTTGTCTCGCGAACACCTTCGTGCTTTTCCGCCGTGAATTGAAACTGTCCGCGCCGCCACGCCGCGCGGTCGGTTGGATCGTCGCCGACAGCCGGTATCGGCTCGAAGTGAATGGTCAGCGCATTCAATGGGGGCCGGCGCCGAGCGACCCGCGTTGGGCCGAGGCCGATCCGTTGGATCTTACTTCCGCGTTACTCGCCGGCGAAAATGTCATCGGAGCGACGGTTTTGTACTACGGCCACGGTGAGGGCACGTGGCCTATTGGCAAGCCGGGGTTTCTTTTCTGGTTGGAGATCGAGCACGCGGATGGTCGTCAGGAAAAGATCGTTTCCGATGCGAAGTGGAAGGCGTTGCTCTGCCGGGCCTGGAAGCCGGGGCAATACAAGCGTTGGTTTCTGCGCGCATTGCAGGAGGAATTCGACGCGCGGCTTTATCCGCACGGTTGGAGCGTCCCGGGCTTCAAGCCGAATGACGATTGGCTGCCCGCGATGCCGCTCGGCGGTTCGCCCAACCAGCCTGCATTACTTACGAAGTTTTACGAATACTCAATCGGCGTCAGCACCGGTCCGGCCGAGAGCGAATTGCGCCCGCGCAGCATTCCGTTGTTGCGCGAGATGGACGTGCCCGCACAGCGCCTCGCCGATTCGTTTCGCGTTCAGTGGCTGCGCCCGCCCGAGGAGTATTTTGAAAGCCGCACGCCGGACGCCTTCAAGATCGAACTTGATTCGTCCGCTGTCGCTACCGCGCCTGGCCAATGGCAGGTGAAGGTGGACGAGGCGCGCGCCGCGGCGCTGACCTTCGAGTTTGCCGAACAAATCGTGGGCTGGCCGCGCTTCACCATCGAGGCGCCGGCGGGCACAGTGATTGAGCTAATGACCCAGGAGGGGCACGATGCCGCCACGCCCGCGTTGCTCAACACGCACTTCGACAATTGGACGCGCTTCGTGTGTCGCGAGGGAGTGAATGAATTCGAGTGTTTCGATTTTGAAAGTCTGCGCTGGTTGCAACTGCACATTCGGAACACGCGCGGTGCGGCGATCGTGCGCGACGTGAGCGTGCAACGGCGGATGTATCCCTGGCCAAACGAGCCGTTCCTGCGCACCAACGAGCCGGCGTTGCAGCGCTTGTTCGATGCTTCGATCAACACGCTGCACAACTGCGCGCAGGACATCGTCGTCGATGGCATGGGCCGCGAACGTGAGCAATACAGCGGCGATTGCGGGCATCAACTGCACGCGATCCGCTCGGTCTTCGGCGAGACGCGTTCGCCCGCGCGCTTTCTCACGACTTACAGCCAGGGCATCACCAAGGACGGTTACTTCCTCGATTGCTGACCCGCTTACGATCGGCTCGCGCGCATCATGGAGCGGCAACTCGACCTTTTCCATCTCGGGCCGATTCTCGATCACGGCGTTCAGTTCAACTTCGATTGCTGGCATCACTATCTCGACACCGGCGAGCCGCGAGCACGGGCTTATTCGTCAACAACCTTCCGTGGCTCGCGGAGGAAAAGAGCATCTCCTCATGCGACCGCTCCCTGGCCACGGCGATCTTGTTCGACCAATGCCCGGACCACAACATCGCGGCGGCATTGCGCACGCTCGCGGATGGTCCGCGCGAAATGGGCTTGTCCTATCCCGCCAATGCCGGCTGGCGCTTGTGGGCTTTGGCTAAAGTCGGCCGCGCCGACGTGATCGTGAAAGACCTGCGCGAACGCTGGGCGATGATGGATTCCGTTAAGTGGAACAACACCTTGCAGGAAAGCTGGAAGACGCGGCCCGACACCGGCCTGCAATGGAGCCACGGCGCCGTCGCGCCGCTCTACATCGCGCATCAAGGTCTCGCCGGCATCCGCCCGCTGGCGCCCGGATACCAGCGCGTGGAAATCCGCCCACAACTCGCGGACCTGGAGCAACTCGAACTCACCACCCACACCGTCCGCGGCCCGCTGCACTTTGCCGCGCGCGGCAAACCCGGCGCCCGCGAACTGGCGATCACCCTGCCACCCGACTGCGAAGGCGAGCTGCTCCTGCCACGCGAAGAGAAAGTAACTCTCGAAAGAGTCGCCGGTTCCGCACCCACAGGCCACGTGCGCTACCGAATCCCCGCCGGGGAAACCACGACGCTCAAACTCCTGCTCGCCTAACTGTCGTTGCGGGCGAATAAGCGGCTGCGCAAAAGTCTGCTCACAATGGCTCGGCCGCCGGGTTCTTGATTACTACTTAACGCTCATTGTTGGATGAAATCCGCTCTCTTACTCCTTGCACTATCATCATTCGCGGTCGCTGCCGACCCGTTGCCGGCAGCCGTGCCGCCGTATTACTCGATCCATTACGAGGCTTCGGACAAGCCGGGCGAACTTGCCACGCCGGTGACTTACACGATTTGGATTCCCGAGAGTGTTAAGACCTTGCGTGGAGTGATCGTACATCAGCATGGCTGCGGCAAAGGCTCGGGGGTCACGGGACAGACGGCGGCTTACGATCTGCATTGGCAGGCGCTTGCGCGGAAGTGGGGCTGCGCCTTGCTCGGGCCGTCTTATCAGCAGCTCACGGATAGCGATTGCCGCAACTGGTGCGATCCCCGCAATGGCTCGGACACGGCATTTCAGAACGCGCTGAGTCATTTCGCTAAGGAATCGAAGCATCCCGAACTCACGACCGCGCCGTGGTGTTTGTGGGGACACTCGGGCGGAGGCTTTTGGTCGAGCCTCATGCTCACGCTGCACCCGGAGCGAATTGCCGCGATCTTTTACCGCTCCGGCTCCGCTTACGCTGTGTGGGAACGCGGCGAGATTCCCAAGCCCACGCTGACGCCCGCGGTGTATGAGGTGCCGTTCATGTTCATCGGCGGAGTGAAGGAAGCCGAGGACAAGAGCCACGGTCCGGCGCGCATTGGCGATCGCGCGATGCTCAAAGCCTGGCGCGAGCATGGGGCTCCGGGCGGCCTCGCGTCCGATCCGTTGAGCGGTCACGAATGCGGTGACTCACGTTACCTGGCCATTGCCTTCTTCGATGCCTGTCTCGCGCAACGCCTGCCCAATGCCGGCAGCCGCACGCAGGCGCTCAAGCCCGTGGATATGAAACTCGCGTGGCTGGCTGCTCCCGAAACGAACACCGCGCAGCCCGCTGGCGAATTCACCCGCGACAAAGCCGAAGCGCACTGGCTCCCCAATAGCGCCTTCGCCAAAGCGTGGAGTTCCTACAATCAGACAGGCCACCCTGCCGATACCACGCCGCCACCTGTTCCGACGAACGTGCGCCTCAGCGCCGCCAGCGAACTGACCTGGCGCGCCGAGGCCGATCTCGAAAGCGGTCTCGGCGGCTTCATCATCGAGCGCGACGGCAAGGAGTTCGCGCGTCTGCCCGAGAAGCCCGTGGGCAAACTCGGCACGCCGTTGTTTCAAGGACTCACCGGCGGTGACACGCCCGTCCTCGCGCTGCCGCCGATGACTTACAAGGACACGACCGCCAAGCCCGACGAGCGGCATCAATACGCGATCCGCAGCGTGAATGCCGCGGGCTTATCGTCGCCACCGACCATCGCCGTGGTTGCCGCAAAACCGTAACGATTTCATCCCTTATTGCCCCGTGAATACCAGACGCTTCCTCCTTTCATTACTCCTCCTCGGCGCGCAGTTGTGCTTTGCCGAGGCGCCCTTTCTGCCCAAGACCATCCACCTGCTCACGGTGGGCAATAGTTTCTCCCACAATGCGACGCGCTACCTCGGCGACCTCGCGAAGGCTTCGGGCGATCATTTGATCCTGCGTGAAGATAATGTCGGCGGCGCGAGCCTGGAACTGCATTGGAGCAAGGCACAGGCATTTGAGAAAAACCCTGCGGATAAGCTCGGACATTACACCGCGGGCAAGAGTCTGAAGGATGCACTCACGAGCGAGCGCTGGGATTTCATCACCATCCAGCAGGCGAGCATCAAGAGCCACGACCTGGCGACTTATCGGCCGTTCGCTCAGCAGTTGAGCGATTACATCAAGCGTCCGGCGCCCGATTCGACGCTGCTTTTGCACGAAACGTGGGAGTATCGCGTCGATGACCCGCGCTTCTCACAGACGGCAGCGAAACCCGGCGAGCCGAAGACGCAGGACGACATGTATGCCGGCCTCGCGAGCGCGTATGCGACCATCGCGAAGGAGTTGGGTGTGCGCCGTCTGCCTGTGGGCAATGCCTTTCATCTCGCGAATCGTGATCCGCAATGGGGGTTCCATTCGCTCACGACGCCCTTCGATTCCAAGCACGCCAAGCCCGGCGAGTTACCCGATCAGACGCACTCGCTCAATGTCGGCTGGGCTTGAAAGAAGCAGTCGGATGGCACGATGAAACTCGGCATGGATGGCCCTCATGCAAACATGGCCGGCGAGTATCTGGGCGCATGCGTGTGGTATGAGACGCTCTTCGGCAAGAGCGTGGAAAAGAACAGCTTCGTGCCCGTGGGCATCGACGCCGACTATGCGAAATTCCTCCGCGCGACCGCGCATCGTGCGATGCAGGAGGCGAAGTAACTTCAGAGACGACGCGCCGCCGCCGGCATCGTCTTGAAAGCTTCATACATAAAGAATGCGAGGCCCGCATAGCCGCGGTGCGAGCGATAGGCGGCCTTGACCGACTCGAGCGCCGATTCTTCATGCGTGAGCCTTTGCGCTGTGCAGAATCCCTGAAACCTCTTTGCCGCCTAACCCACAATTGTTCAATCGCCTTCTCTTTCTCACCACCATCGCCGTCACCCTCGCGAATGCGGCGCCAACTGATGCCTTGAGGAATGACTTGGCGGCGCTGGCAGAGCGTCACGTTCTCAGCGGCTGTGGCGCGGCGGTGCAAGCAGCGCGGATGGGGCGTTCGGTGCTGCTGCTCGAGGAGACGGATTGGATCGGCGGGCAGATGAACGCGGCGGCCGTGACCTCGATGGATGAAGGCGGGACGCTGGTGCGCGAGCGCGGACTGTATCGCGAGTGGTGTGGGCTGATCGCGTCGCATTACCAGCCGCTCCGCATCAACTATCTGACCGCTTACTGGAACGGTCACGTGTGCGTGGAACCGCGGGTGGGACGGCGTTTGTTGCACGTGCTGCTGGGCGATGCGCGCGGATCGGGCGTGCTCGATCTCGCGCTGCGTTCGCGGGTGACGAAGGTCTTGAAAAGCGGCGACGCGGTGACCGGCGTGGAGGTGGAGAGCACGACGGACAAAGGCGCGGAGTCGCACACGATCCAGAGCCGCGTGTTGATCGACGCAACGGAATGGGGCGACGTGATTCCGCTCACCGGCGCGCGTTATCGCGTGGGCAATTGCACGGACGACGCGATCGATCCGAAGCGCCATGTGCAGGACAACACATGGACCGCGGTGGTGAAGCAGTATCCGCACGGCGTGCCGGAGGAACTGCGCATCCGTCAGGCGCCGCCGGGCTACACGGAAAAAGTCGCCGCGGCTTTTCCGAAATCGCTCGTCGATGGCGACAAGATCGCGGGTCAGGAGAAGCCGTGGACGTGGGCGACCTTCATCGGCTACCGCGGCATACCGGACAGTTCGCGCCCGGGCAATTCCCCGCCGATCACGCGTACGCACCTCAATTACAACAACGACTTCCCCGCCACAGTGGCGGAGATCGAAGAACCCGCGACCCGCCAGGCGACGGATCGCGCGATGCGGCTGAAGACTCTGCACCTGCTCTACTACATCCAGCAGACGCTCGGAAAAACGGATTGGTCGGTGGCCGACGACGAGGGCTACGACACGTCCTACAATCGCGCCGCAATCGACGCTTGGCTCAAGGAGCAGCGGCCCGACCTCGTGCCGTATCGCGCGATCCTTTACCACTTCTCCATCATCCCCTACGTCCGCGAGAGCCGGCGGATCATCGGCCTGAAAACGCTCACCGCGCACGAGATCGAGCGCAAGAGCGGGAAGCCGGTGCAATTCCAGGCGACCGTCGCGCTCGGCGATTATCCCATGGATATGCATGGCTCGATGTCGAAGACCTATCTCGAGCTCGACCTCGATCACGAGTCGGACATTCCCGACAAGTTCGGTGGCAAGGGCGCGGGGCCGTTCGCGATTCCGTTCGAGTGTTTGATCCCGGAGAAAGTGGACGGCTTTCTGCCCGCCGAGAAAAACCTCTCGCAATCGCGCATGGTCAATGGCGCGACGCGTCTGCAACCGCAGACGATGCTCATGGGGCAGGCCGCGGGGGCGATCGCAGCGCTGGCCATCGAGAAGCATATCCAGCCGCGAGCGCTCGATCCGCTGCTCGTGCAGCGCGTGCTCCTCGATGCGGGCGACACGCTATGCATCGAACTGGTCGGCGCGCGCTGGGGCACGCCGGAGTGGAAGACAAAGCAACTCGCCATCCTGCGCGCCGGAGCGCCGACCGCCGTCGCGAAGCCCTAACGCCCCATGCGGCCGTGGGCTATTTGCCCGCCATCGCAGCCCCATGCATCAGACCCAATTTCCGCGAAGATCGGAGGTCGAAGTGTGGACGACGATGGCGCCAGGCAACCCCCCACTCCCAATGAAACCACTCGCCCTCATCCTCGCCTTCCACGTCCTCTTCTGCAGCCTGGCGACCGCCGCGGATGCACCGCCGAACATCATCCTGATGATGGCCGACGATATGGGCTTCTCCGACATCAGCCCGTATGGCGGCGAGATTCACACGCCGAACTTGCAGCGGCTCGCGGATGAGGGGCTGCGTTTTACGCAATTTTACAACAACGCCAAATGCACCACCACGCGCGCGTGTCTGCTCTCCGGCATGTATCCGCGCAACAGCGGCAACTCCATCCCGCGCGACATCGCGACCATCGGCGAGGCGATGCGCGCGGCGGGTTATCAGACCGGGATGAGCGGCAAGTGGCACCTCGGCAACAAAGCGCCGCAGCGGCCGATCGGCCGCGGCTTCGACGAGTATTACGGGCTGATGGACGGCGCGGTGAATTACTTCAATCCCAGAAATCGGTGGACGATGCGTCCGCCAGACCTCCGGAAATTTCTGAGGGTCAGCGGAAATTTCTGAGGGTCAGTCCGTGCATATGTGCAAGGTAAAAGGTCGTCGTATTAAAAGCTGCACGTATGCACGGACTGACCCGAAAAAATGGCACGAAAAAATGGCACGAAAAAATGGCATTCAGGGGCAGGCGACAAACTGCGTTACCCGCTTATTCGGATCGATTACTTTTACGAGGTTGCGCAAGGCGTCGTGTGGAAATAGGGGTCAGTCGAGAATGGCATTAAGTTAAGGCCACTTTGGGATAAGTTGCTTGGGGCGGTTGCGGTGCGGCGGGACATGCATTTCGTGTCTCGGCTTGGTTAGCAGGTGGTAGTTTTTCGGCCTTCGCTTTTTGGCTCGAGAGCGGTAAATATCCGTTCGGCGTCACGACGTTCGTTCGCCTCGCGCAACATCTTGAGACCAGCGCGAATCGTCTTCTCGAAGGTGTTCCGACACCGAACGCCCAACTCGCCACGAGAATTCGCAAAGCGCTCCCGCGTCGCCGCAAGGCCCCGGCCGCTGCGGGATAAGTGCCATGTGTCTTCGGTGAGATTCACGCGGCGGGAGCGGGAATCGCGGCGAGGTGCCGCGGCTACTTCCGGCCCACGGGACGTCGCCGCTACTCGCGTTCCACCTCTCCGTTGATGGGAGATGCTCCACTCGCAAAACGCGCATTCGGTTGGCGGCGCGTGACGATCGAAGCAGCGCCGCGCCTCCCGTCCATCTGGTTGTGCAAAATGCTTGCGGACGGTCTGAACTTGCCGCTCGGGGTTCTCGTCGATGAACTCGAAAAGCGACTCAAGCGGTGAGCCGAGATCCACGCGCGCCCATTGTCCTCGCGGGGGAATGATGTATCCTCGCGCTGCCACGATGTCCCGATACGACACTTACCAATCCAACGCGGCGGAGATTCCGGTGATGCGGCGGTGGGTAATTCGCGCGCTGATTTTTTCGCTGCTCTTCCACGCGGGGCTCTTCGCTTTTTTTTACATCAAGAAGCTCGACAACTTTGGCAACATGCAGATGGAGCGGCTGGCTCCGCCGCTGCGCGTTTTCAAGCGCGTGAACATTCCAAAGATGCCGGAGGATCCCGCTGAGACGCGGCTCAAACTGCCGGAGAAAACGCCGAACATCGCGAAGCTCCAACTGCCGCAGGACCGGCCCGAGGTGAAGGAAGTGCGCGTGGCGCCGCAGAATCCGGAGATGCCGCGGGAGCCGATGCCCGAGAAGCCGGCGGCCAATATCGCCGAGGCCATCGCGCGGGTGGAGGCGCAATCCCGCGGCGAAATGGAGCGCGAACTGAAGTCGATCGCCGGCGCGCTCATCAAGGACGGGCCGAGCTCGCCGCGCCAGCCGGTGATCCGTGTTCCCGCCTCAAAAAAAACCGGCGGCGGCGGCGCGGGCGACACCGAGGGCATTCCTGGCATGCAGTCCATCGACGCCGCGCTCCAGCGCACGGGGCCGCTGCCGGCGGGCGACAAGGTGGGCATGTCTGGCGGCGCGATCTTTGAATACGACAAGGCGGACCTGCGCGACGACTCGATCGACAATCTGCGCAAGCTCGGCGAACTCATCGAGCGCAACCCGAAGGCGACTTTCTCAATCGAGGGGCACACCGACGCGCTCGGCGGCGCGGAGTACAATCAGCGGCTGAGCGAGCGCCGGGCGGAGGCGGTGAAGCAATGGCTCGTCGAAAATTTCCACGTCGCGCCGGAGAGAATACAGACGATCGGCTTCGGAAGTTCGCGCCTCATCGTGCCGGCTGACAAGAGCGTCGAGGAACAGCAGCCTAACCGGCGCGTCGAGCTCGTCATTAAAACCAATCGGAAGTGATTGCGGGCGCGGGGAGAATTTCGGAGAGCGCGCGACGCGCGCGCTCCCCGGATTCGCGGGCCGCACCTTCTCTGGCTTGCGCCGTCTTTTTCGCGCTGTGTCTGCACGCACTTACGGTTCCGTATTTTGCGATCAAGGTGATCGATGAGTCCACCGGCCGTGGAGTGCCGCTGGTGGAGTTGGAAACAGTGAGCCACGTCTCGTTTTTCACGGACTCGAATGGGCTCGTGGCGCTGGACGATCCCGACCTCATGGGTCGGCGCGTCTTTTTTTTCGTGCGAAGCCACGGCTATCTTTTTCAGCCCGACGGTCTGGGATCCTACGGCCGCGCGCTCGATGTGAAAGCCGGCGGCAGCGCGGAGTTGAAAGTGCAGCGCGTAAATATCGCGGAGCGTCTCTACCGCATGACCGGCGAGAGCATTTACCGCGACAGCCGGCTGCTCGGCGGGCCGGCGCCGGCGGAGCACAACGGGCAGGTCGCGGGCCAGGATTCGATGCTGGCGGCGGCGTATGCGGGGAGAATTTTCTGGCTCGGCGGCGACACGATGCGGCTGGCGTATCCGCTCGGCCACTTCCGCACCTGCGGCGCGACGACGCCGGCGGATGGACTCGATCCCGACAAAGACATTCCGCTGCACTACTTCACCGGCCCCGATGGATTCAGCCGCGGGATGTGGCCGCTCGTGGCGGGTGAGGCGAAGCATCTGCTGATGTGGACCGACGGCCTGCTCGTCGCGCCCGATGCCTCGGGCCGCCAGCGCTTGATCGCGCATTACGAGCAGCATCGTTCGCTCGCCGAGATCGAGGAGCACGGCCTCGGCATCTTCAACGACAAGACGGAAATCTTTGACCGGGTCGCCACTTTCGAGCCGGATAATTTGTGGCGGCATCCCCGCGGCCATCCCGTCACGGGCCGCGGCGAGAACGCGAGCTTCTTTCTATTCCGCGCCTCGCACAAACACCACGCGCCATTTCCCGCCGTGCGAGTGAAGGCCACGCTGGCGGCGATCAGCTACCCGGCGAGCTACGAAGCCTTCACGTGCCGCAAGGCGGATGGCAGCATCCGGCGCGACACCGAGGGCCGAGCGCTGTGGGCGTGGACTCACGACGCCGCGCCGCTCACGCAGCTCGAGGAGCGCGCGCTCGTCCGCGGAGGCCAGCTCCGCGAGGAGGACACGCGCTACCAGGTGCGCGATCTCGAGACGCGCAAGCCCATCGAACTCGCCGCGGGCTCGGTGCGTTGGAATGAGTTTCGTGGGAAGTGGGTGCTCATCGCGCAGCAGCGCGGCGGCACTTCCTTTGCGGGCGAGATCTGGTTTAGCGAAGCCGAGGAAGTGACCGGCCCGTGGCGGTGGGCGCGCAAGATCGTGACCCACGAGCGGCAGACGTTTTACAATCCCGTGCAGCATGGCTTCCTGGACCGGGAGGGCGGCCGCTTCATTTACTTCGAGGGCACTTACTCGAATGAATTCTCCGGCAATCACGTCGCCACTCCGCGCTACCAGTACAATCAGATGATGTATCGCCTCGACCTCGCCGATCCGCGCCTGGCGCGCCCGCTGCAACCGTGACCAGACTCGCGCCGGTCCTCTCGGCGCTCGCGCTTTTTGCCGGCTGCCTTTTCCTTCACACGCGGGACAACGCTTTTCCGTTTCACTACCATCCCGATGAGCTAGGGAAAGTGGAGCAAGTGCTGACGGAGCGGTGGAACTTTCATCACCCGATGCTGCTGCTCACGGTGACGAAGGCGGCGGTGCAAGTGCTGCACATTGGGCGGGACGAGCAGGCCGTGCCGCACGAGGACGGCGGCGCTCCGCAAGCCATCGTGCAAGCCGGGCGCTGGGTCTCGGCGGTCTTCACCGCGCTCGCGGTCGTCGCGCTCGCGCTGCTTGCGGGCTTGTGGCGGGGGTGGCTGGCGGCCATCGCGGCGGGCGGGGCGCTCGCGCTGCATCATCAGCTCTTCGAGCTCTCGCACTATATGAAGGAAGACAGCGCGCTGCTGCTGGGGATGGCGCTCACGTTTCTCGCGGCGAGCGTAGCGCGGACGCCTCGTCCGCTTTTGTCCGGCGAACGCCTCGTTAGCCGAAGCGTGCGGACGGGGCGTCCGCAAGACGACAACGGACGAGGGCGTCCGCGCTACGCTGGCCTCGCACTGGGAGTGGCGGCGGGGATGGCGATCTCGGGGAAATATCTCGGCGTGCTGTCGCTTGCGATCGCGCTGCCGGTGCTGTTGCAAAGGCCGCGCGAAGAACGCTGGAAACAGGTCGGCGTCTTTGCGGCAGCGCTAGTGGTCACCTTTGCGATCTTCAATCTGCCGCTGCTCACGCACCTCGTGGCGTTCAGCGAGAGCTTTGGGCGCGAGATGCATCTGGTGGTGAAAGGCCAGTCGGGCACGACGCGCAGCGTGCCGCACGCACAGTATTGGAACGTATTCATCGACAACACGACGCCGGCGATGTGGGTGCTGCTGCTCGCCTTCCTCGCCGCGCGCTGGCGCCAGCGCCGCGAGCTCGCGCTGGCCGAATGGCTCATCATCGCCTTTCCCATTGTCTATGCGCTCGCGCTGTCCTTTTCGCCGAAGTCCAACGACCGCTACTTTCTCCCCGCCACCGCCGTCTTCACTCTGCTCGCGGCGCTCGGTGCGGTGGATGTCGCGCGGCTCTTCCGCAAACCGTGGGCCGCGCCGCTCGCGGCCGTATTGCTCATCGGCGGACAAGTGCCCAGCCTCGTCCGCTACTTCCGCGCATTTCAGCACGACGACAACGCCGCGCTCATCGACTGGCTGCGCGCGGCCCGCGACATTCCGGCGGATGCCGTGATCGTGAAGGACAGCCGCGTCTCCCTCCTCGATCCGCAGAAAAAAAAGCGCGGCTCACTCCTCGCGCCGGTTCCGCAGAAAATCATCGCCGCGCGTTTCGCCGCCGACCGCGGCACGCTCGAGGAACTGCGCGCCGCGGGCGTGACGCACGCCGCCGTCTCCGAGAGCGATTACGGGAAGTTCTTTCTCCGCAGTCTGCGTCCGCAAAAAGGAGACGAGAAAGATTTCGCGCGCCGCCGGGCGTTTTACGAAGAGCTGCTGCGCGGCGATCCGCCACTGCGGCTGATCTTCGAGCGGCGGCGCGGCACGGTGCTCTACCTGCACCCGGGCATCCGGGTGTATCGCATCGCGCCGAGTGAGGACGGAAAGGACAAAGAGGACGCAAAGGACGCCTCGGTCGGAGTTCGGCGTTGAGGTTTGGAAGCGCGGCGTGGAGTCTCGCGAGCCATGCCTGCACTTCACACCTGGCCGTTCGTCGTCCTCGGCGTCAGCGTCGTCTTTGTCATCACGGCCATCTCGGCGCTGCGGATGCACGCCTTTCTCGCGCTCATCCTCGCGGCGTTGCTCGCCGGTGTGATGGCGGAAAATCTGCCCGCCGATCCGGGTGCGAAAGGTCCGGCCAAGGGGCGGCTCGTGCGCGCGGTCGATCTCACGGCGGAAGGTTTCGGCAAGACGGCGGGTGGCATCGCCATCGTCATCGGCATGGCCACCATCATCGGCATGTGCCTCATGGAAAGCGGCGCGGCGGATAAAGTGGTGCGGCGCTTTCTCGCCGTGTGCGGCGATGGGCCGCGGGGCATCTCCTTCGCCATCGTGCTGAGCACTTACATCCTGAGCATCCCGATTTTTTTCGACTCGATGTTCATGCTCATGGTGCCTATCGCGATGGCCCTGGCCTTGCGCACCGGGCGCAACTTCACTCTCTACGCGCTGGCCATCTGCGCGGGCGGCACCGTCACCCACTCGCTCACCATCCCGCATCCGGGGCCGATCTACATGGCGCAGAATCTCGACATCGACGTGGGCCTCTCCATCTGGGTCGGCATCGCCGTGGGCCTCGTGCCCATGCTCGCCGCGTGGGTCGCCATCCAGTGGCTGAATAAGTGGACGCCCGTGGATCTGCGCGAAAGCGCCAACGCGCCGATCGGCGACTTGCGCAAGATGATGGACAAACCGGAGAGCGAGCTGCCGTCTTTCGCCGCTTCGCTCGCGCCGATCATCGTGCCCATTCTGCTCATCAGCATGGCCTCGATCATCGAGGTTGCGGATCGCGGCTACACGGACGGCGCGTCCGGGTTCTCCGCATTCCTCGTAAATCTCTTCGGTGGAAAAAGCGCGTTCGATGGCGCGAAGACGTGGCTCTATTTCATCGGAAACAAAAACATCGCGCTCGTCATCGGCGCCGCGCTTTCGCTCTGGCTGCTGTGGTCGCATCGACGCCTGAGCTTGCGCGTGCTGGGCGACATGGTCGGGCCGCCGCTCGAGACGGCGGGCGTCATCATCCTCATCACTTCGGCGGGCGGCGCCTTTGGTTACATGCTCGATCGGAGCGGCGTGGGCGCGAGCCTCGGCGAATGGGCTGGGCAGCACAGCGCTATCAATCTCATCGTGCTCGCCTACCTCGTGGCGCTCATCTTCCGCATCGCGCAAGGCTCGGCCACCGTCTCGATGCAGACCACTTCCTCGATGCTCGCGCCGCTCGCGGTGGCGCTGCCTTATCATCCCATCTACGTCTTCCTCGCCATCGGCTTTGGAGCCATCGGCTGCTCTTGGATGAATGACAGCGGCTTCTGGGTGGTGAGCCGGCTGAGCGGTTTCACGGAGCGCGAAACGCTGCGGACTTGGACGGTGCTGCTGAGCCTCATCAGCATCGTGGGCGTGCTCTTTACTCTGCTGCTCGCGGCGCTCATTCCGTTTCGGGGGTAGGCGACGTGCGACGTCTGCCGCGACGCACGCTGGAGCCGCACGGAGGGACGGTGGCGCTCCGCGCTCGGAAGTGCCGCCGTCCTCGGCCGGCACGAGTCACGACTACTCCAACTCGCGCAGGAAGCACTCCTGCAGGAAGCCGTAGAAGTGGACTTGAAAAAGCGCGAGCGCCCGCTCGTCGCCTTCCACGGGAGCCCGCGCGCTCATGTCGCGCTCGGTGAATCCGTGGCGCGCGGCCAGCGCCAGCCGCGCCTGGTTGAGCGCGTGAATCCACGCTTCGAGATTTGTCACCGGAATGCGCAGCGCGGCCTCTTTGCGTCGAGCCGCCTGGGTAAGCCCCGCGAGATCTTCTCGCACCACGTCGAGTGCTCCTTGGAAAAGGCGGCGGAGATCGGGTTCCACGTAGTCGTGCCAGTCGTGGTCGAACTCCGGCTCCCGCCCGCCGGAGGGCGATGGGAAGAGCCGCCCGCGCGCCTGCCTGTCATCGCCGGGGGCGGCGCTCGGCACGATCTTCTGGAGCAACTGCAGGCACAGCGGGTCGATGCCGGAGATGGCGACGGTGGATGCGTCGAGACGTTCGATTTTCACAGCTCGCTCTTCTCGATGGTGGCCAGCAGCAGGTGCCCATGGAGTTGCTGCACGTAGGCTTCCGCCCGTTCGCGCTGGCCGCTCCAGAGGATGCTGCGGCCTTTTTCATGCACCTCCATCATGTGCCGCTCGGCTTTCTCCCGCGGGAATCCGAAGACCTTCATGAAGATGCGCGCGACGTAGCTCATCAAGTTCACGGGATCGTTGTGAACGATGACATTCCACGGCGTCTCGAGGGCCTCGTCGGTCTGCGTGTCCTGCTCGACGGCGGGATCGACGGTGGGCGCGACGGGCATCGCAGCAACTTATGGCGCCGCCGCAGGAGCCGGCGCGGGCGGCGGCGGCGGGACGAGCAGCTCCTCGAGCTTTCCGATCCAGGCCGCGGCGGACGGGTGAGTGGGATGGGCCTTGATAAGCGCGAGCATTTCGCCGGCGGCTTTGTTTTTCTGGCCGATGAGCGCCATGTCTTCCGCGCGGCTCCACAGCAGCTCGGGGCGCCGCACGGTATTGAATTTCGTGATCTCAAAATCCACGCGCTTGGCGCTGGCGACGTCGCTCTCGCGCTTGATTTTCAAGTCCCAGTATTCCAGCACGCGCGGGTCTTTCTGGTCCCGCATTTCGGGGAGGACCACTTTGTTGTAGATGGCTTCGAGGTTGCCGGGAGTGGTCTCCCAATTTTCGGGCGCCACCAGGTCGGCGATCTTCATCCACTGCACGGGCGCGCTGCCGCCGAGGCCGCGATTGAGGATCAGGTCGTGCATGCGTTTGACGGCGACCTCGTTGGCCCGCTGTTTGTCGTGCAAGATGTTGCGCTTGCCGCCGGCGGCCTGGTCCTTGTCGCGCTGGACGGAGTCGGAAAGAACCTGAGCGATCTGCATGTCGGTGAAGAGCTCCTTGGTGTAGCCGATCACTTGCGGCAGGAGATCCTTCACGCTCATGCCCCCCGCGCGCTGGAGCGTGAGGCCGAGCCAGATGAAATAAAGACGCGCGGCGCTCTGCGCTTCCTTGCCCTTGAGGCCGATGCCCTCCTTTTCCCACCAGTCGCGGAAGACCGCATTCTCCCGCGCGGCGCCTTCAAACTGGATGGCGCGGATGGCTTCCTCCCACACACCGGCGGCGCGCTCGCCGCTGCCCGCGGAGGCCGTCACCTTTTGCAGCGCGGCCTGGCGGGTGGTCTTCACCTGCGCGGTCTGCGTGTCGCGCAACTGCCGCAGGGCGGAAAGAATCTCGGAGGTATTGACGGGCGGTGCGTCCTGAAGTTGCGCGCGCGCGGGCGCGATGGCGGCGAGAAGGAGTGCGGCGGTGTGGACACGAGTGCGGGAGAACATGGCGGCTGAGGATTAAGGGCGAGAGAGCCGCTTGAGGCAAGTCTTCATCACGCGCGCCTGCGCCCGCTCCATGCGCCCGCGCGCGGCGGCGGTGCGGTCGTCGAAGCCATTGAGGTGGAGCAGCCCGTGGATAATGTAGAGGCCGATCTCTTCTTCGATGGAATGCGAGAATTCGCGTGCTTGTGCGCGGGCCACTCCCGCGGCGATGACGAGTTCGCCGTGCGCGAAAGTGATGACATCCGTGGCGCCCGCGATGCCCATGAAATCGCGATGCACGCGCGCGATCGCCCGATCCGAGACGATGGCGACCTCGATCTCTGGCGCCGCACGCAACGCAAAGCGCGCGTCGTCCGAACACGGCAGGCACTGCTCGAGCGCGACCCGCGCAAAGGGCCGCAACCACGGCAGATGCAGCCGCACCGAGCGCTGGTGATTGATAACCGTGATGCCCACTCCTCAAGCCGCCGAGACTGGCGGCAGGCTCGCCGTCTTCGCCGCCACGGGTGAGGGCTGAATGCGCGAGGCGGGGCGCGGCGTATCGAGCCTCTCGGTGCGCTCGTCGGGATACGCCACGCGGCTGTGCATCATGCTGCGGAGCGTGTGCTTGAGGCTCTCGGCCACTTGCTCGAGCTCGCGCATCGTCAGGTCGCATTCCTTGAACTGGCCGTCGAGCAGGCGCTTCTCGATAATGTCATCCACGACCTGGTCGATCTTCTGCGGCGTCACGCGCTCGAAGCTGCGGCTCGCGCTCTCCACGCAATCCGCGATGCTGATGATCGCGCACTCGCGCGTCTGCGGCCGCGGCCCCGGATAGCGGAAGCTCTCCTCGCGCACCTCGGGGATATCCTCCTCGCGCGCGCAAAAAATTTTCCCGCCCGCCCGCATCTCCTCCTGATGCTGGAGCGCGCGCTTGTAAAAATAAAACACGAGCGAAGTGCCGTGGTGCTGCTGGATGACGTCGATGATCTGCTGGTTGAGCCGCGCCTTGAGCGCCAGGTCCACGCCTTCCTTCACGTGGGCCACAATGATGAGCGCGCTCATCGTCGGCGCGAGATCGTCGTGTGGATTGCGATCGCGCCGCATATTTTCCGTGAAGTACTCCGGCTTCACGAGCTTGCCGATGTCGTGGAAATACGAGCACACGCGGCACATCGTGGCGTTGGCGCCGATGGCCTCGGCGGCGGCTTCGGCGAGATTGGCGACCACGAGGCTGTGATGATAAGTGCCCGGCGCTTCGATGGTGAGCCGCCGGAGAAGAGGATGATTGAGGTCGCTGAGCTCAAGCCACGAGATGTCGGTGGTGATCTTAAAAATGCTCTGCGCGAGCGCAACGGTGAGCACCACTAACAGCGCAGTGAGCAGCCCGCTGCCGGCGGCCACGGCGCTCTGCAAGCCGATGACCTTCCACTGCATGCCGCCGAGATTTTCCCAGACGATGGGCCCGATCATGCCAAAGAGAATGGCGAGAATCCAGGTGGTGACGCCGACGAAAAACCCCGCGCGAAGAAGCTGCGTCCAGCGCCGCACCTGGAGCGTCACAAACACGGCGGTGAAGCCGACGATGAGGCTCATGACGATGAACACGGGATCGATCCCGCGATAAACGATGGCGCCCCACAAGCTCACGAAGGTGGCGGCATAAAGGCCGTGATTGCGCCCGAGCAACACCGAGAGCGCGAGCGGGGCAAAGGCAAACGGAACCATGAGCCTCCAAAGCTGCTGGCGTTCGAGCCCGCTGAGCGCGCCGGGCATCTGCACCTGGCCGTCGGCCGTGATGAGCACCGCCTTGATGAGCGCGAGATGCGCGAGGCAAAGACCGAAGACCAGCAGCACGCGCGAATTGCTGAGAAAAGTGCGCGGGTGATTGATCCAGAGCTGCGCGAGAGCCGTGAGAAAGATGAGGGCGGCGATGAAGACCTTCTGCGTGGGCTGCGGCCGGGAGTCCGAGTAAATCAAAGCCGCGAGCCCGACGAGGAATGCAACGAGGATGGCCGCCTTCGCGGTGGAGCCGGTTTCGAGCGTGTCCACCCACTCGCTTTCGGTGCGGCGGCGCCTGAGTTTCGAGGAGGCGAGCCCCTTCTTGACGAGGCGCTGTCTTTCAAAAAAACCGAGCATTGGCGGGGGCGAAGGTCACGCTGCCGGGGTGGGAAATCAACGCGAAGTTTCCGACCGCCTCGCCACGCGGTCGGCAATCGCCCATGGAGTGTAGATGGCGGCGAAGCAGGCGAGGGCGATCGCGTTGATCTCGGCAATGTAGAGCCAGTGCGCGTCCGAGAAGAGGTCGAGCAGCGAGGGCGTGTCGGGTTGATGCGAGAGGAAGCCGTAGTTCGCGCCGGTGAGCGCGTTTACCGCGAGCGCGGTGGCAAAATAAATTTCCGACCAGAGGATGGTGCGCCACAAAGAGCGAGGCCGCATCCGACCGAGGAGCAACAGGAAGACGACGGCAGTCACGATCCCGGCATGGCCGAGAAAGAACGCGGCCTGCCGCCACCACGGCAGATCGCCCGAGATCGCTGGGGTGAAGATGGCCTGCAGCGTTCCGCACAAGCCCCAGAAATACGCCAGCTCAAAGCACGTCTGCGACCGCCACAACAGCGCGCCGATGACCGCGAGGAGCGCCCAGTCGCAAAGCTGCATCGGCAACGCGTCGCGAAAGGAGAGCCTGCCCTCGGACCAGGCAACCGTGAACTGGAAGCAGAACACCCCGAGCAGCAGCGCGGCGAGGGCGCGGGAAGAATCGCGCACGAGACGCTGCGAACGCACCCGGCGCTGCACCTGCCAAAGCGCGAGCGGCCCGAGAAAGGCGAGCGCGAGCGAGGCGACCTGGAGGTGAAGGAGAATGTGAATGGTGACTGGGGAGTGGAGGATTGTATCCACCATCCACCGATCACCAGTCACCATTCACACCCGCACCGGCACGCTGAGTTCCACGGTCGTCCCGACGCCCACAGTGCTCTGCAGCGTGATGGCTCCGCCGTGCGCTTCGATCACGCTCTTGGCGATGGCCATCCCGAGGCCGGTGCCGCTGGATTTTCCGTGCGTGACAAAGGGCTCGAAGATCTTGGCCTGCAACTCGGGCGCGATGCCGCAGCCAGTGTCGCTCACGCTGAAGATGGCGCGCCCATTTTCCTCGCGCAGCGCGACGCGGAGCAGGCCGCCTTGGGGCATCGCTTCCACGGAATTCTTAATCACGTTGAGCAGCACGCGGGTGAACCGGCGCACGTCCACATTCAGCTCGCAGCAGCCGCGCAGATCGCGGACGAGGTGCACATTCTCCGGCACCATCCGCACGAGCTGCGCGTCGAGTTCTTCGATCACGGCCTTCACGGCGCGCGGCTCGAGCTGGAGGCTGCTCTTGCCGCGGGCGAAATCCAGGAGCTCCTGCACCATGTCGGTCATTCCATCCACACTCTTGTCCATGATGGCGATGAAACTCTCGATCGACGGATCGCTGGTCCGTTTCGCGATGAGCGACGTGCACATCTTCAGCGCGTGGATGGGATTTTTCAGGTCGTGGATGATGCTGTTGGCCATCGTGCCCACGAGGCTCAGGCGCTCGCTGCGCATGAGTTCGGTGATGAAGTGCGAATTGATGCCGCGCATCCGCTCCACTACGGAGCGCAGGAAATTCATGTGCAGACCGCGCGGCGCGTTTTCGAGGATGCGGGCGAACGCGGCGGAGTCGATGCGCCCAAGCACGGCGGCCTCCGCGGCGCTGGCTTTGGCGGAGCGCGGCTGGCCGTCGATGAGCGCCATTTCGCCGAAAAAATTTCCCGGCTGGATGAAGCCGAGCGTCTCCTGATTTCCACCGCGGCCCGCCTTGGAAATGCGCACGGTGCCTTCGACGATGAGGTAGAGGCAGTCGCCGGGTTCGCCGTCTTCAAAGATCACATCCTCCGCATCGAAGCGCAGCAGATCGACATCCGCGCAGATGTCGCTGATGAGCTCGGCGGGGATGCCGGCGAAGAGCCGGTTGCTCTGCAGCTTGGCGGGATCGGGCGCGGCTTCGAGATGCGTGATCATTGGCTTTTCAAAACGGAGGCTTCTTGCTGAATCCTTGCGTGGTGGCTCCCGCGCCGCCGAATTGTCCGCTCGTCGATCCGTTGCCGCCGGATCCTGAGTAGTTCGCGTTGTCGGTGAACACGGAGGCTTTCGTGAGGCCGCCGATCGTGACGGTTTTCGAGTTGTCGATCGTCACGGTCTTGCCGGCGATGGCCTTGGCGCCGTTGCCGCCGAGGGTCACGTCGTCGGTGAAACGCACCAGCCCGTTGCTGCTGCCGCCGTAGAGCCGCAGCGTGGTATCCGCGCTGATGGCGCCGCCGCCGAGGAGGAGCTGGCCGTTGGGGCCGAGCGCGCCGACTTTCACCACGTCGCCGCGGAGGTTGGCGTTGGTGAGAGTCACGTTGCCGGCGCCATTGTTGCGCACATCGACCGTCCCACGATCGGCCTGCACAGTGCCTCCGTTGACGAGGATGTTGCCGCCGGCGGAGACAAATTGGATGGTGCCGCCCCGGCCGATGGCCGCGGCATCGAGCAGCGAAAGAAGCTGGCCGGAATTGGTGACGGAGATCGCGGTGCCCGAGGTCTTGCGGCTGTCGAGCTTGATGTTGCCGCCGGCCCTGCTCGCGCGGCCGGGCGCGCTGTCGGAAACTTTGATGGTCGCGTTGACGCCTATCGCGCCGTTGGCCACGAGGTTCACAGTGCCGCCATTGCCGCCGGTGAGTGCGAGGAGCCCGTTGGCGCCGGTGGTCGCCGAGATGGGGCGATCGACCGTGATCGCGTTGACGATGGGCTTCGCGCCGGTGCCGATATTGACGACGCCGCCATTGCCGCCCGGGGCGAGGACGAGCAGTCCGTCGGCGCCATCCGCGCGGATGCCGTCGATGCCGCCGGTGGCGATGTTGACGTTGTCGCTCTGGATGGTGACGACGCCGCCGGCGGTGCCATTGGCCGCGGTAAAGTCGATGCCGCCCGCGATGGCCACGACGGGCGCGGCGATGGTCGCCGCGCCGCCCGGAGCCTGGGTGGTGAAGGCGCCGCCGACTTGGAGAGCATTGCGGACCGTCACGTTGCCGGCTTGCAGCGCGCCGGTCACATTGATCGTGTCAAAACCGGTGAGTGCGAAACCCCGCGCCAGGATGCCGCCGTTACCCACGTTCAGAAATCCGCCGGCCACATTGAGATTGCTCGCGGTGGTCAGACGCGGCGCGGTGAACAGGGCTTTCTTCGCGATGATCATCGCGCCGGGGGCCACGTCGATCCCCGCTTCCGCAGCGACAAATAAGCTGCTGTTGGGAAGTATGATTTCGCCTGCCAGCGAGATCGTGCCGGTGACGCCGCGCGCGTAGA
Source organism: Chthoniobacterales bacterium (assembly GCA_038238555.1). Taxonomy (GTDB): domain Bacteria; phylum Verrucomicrobiota; class Verrucomicrobiia; order Chthoniobacterales; family Chthoniobacteraceae; genus JANNXQ01. The sequence goes on from JBBRXP010000049.1 coordinate 24,489, forward strand.
GTTCGAGGAATTTGAATTTCGATTTTCCTCCGACCTCCGTCTTGCCATCGAGCGCGATCGGGCCATCGACGGTGCCGAGGAAAAACGATCTCAACGGGTCGAGTTTCCAATCCCCGTCACGGGCCGTAAAGATGCCCTGCTGCGCGATGAAGGCGAGATCGACAGGGCCGCCGGCGAGGTTGGCTCTCGCCGGCTTCTCTCGATCGAGGCTCGTGAACCGATACACCGCCACGCCGCCGGCTGGGGCGCCCGGCTGATCCTGGATGGAAAACTTCGCGTCGAAGTTGTTTGCGGTGTCAAAGGGGGACGTGGCGCCGAAGAGGTAAGTCGATGCAGAGCCGCTGGTCGCCGCGTTGAGGTAGAGGCCGCCTGAGTTGCTCGTGCCATTGGTCACCACCGTTTGGTTCGCGGTATTGAAGGTGGTCTTGTCGCTGATCACGTAAGGATTGGGATTCGTGATGAAGGCCGGGCTAGGGCTGGGATTGGGATTAGGAACGGGATTGGGATTGGGAACGGGATTGGGATTGGGAACGGGATTGGGATTGGGATTGGGATTGGGATTTCCAGAACCAGAACCGTTGCCATTTCCGGGACCAGAGTTGCTGCCACTTTCCGAGTCTGAGCCGCGTGTTGAATTTTTTCGGGAATCGGGCGGACTCGTCGCGCTTGTTTCCACAGCGCGTGATTCCATTGCCTCGGTCGCGACCTGCCGCACGTCTTGCGATATCGCCGCCGGCACTGGCGTGGCGGCGGGCGCGCTCTCCGCGGCGGTCGGAAGTTCGGGATCGGAAAGCGAATCAGCGCTGGCCTTGGGCGCGGCGCTTTTAGCGCGGAGGAGGCCGCTGTCGAGCAGCGCCAGCGTTTTCTCCGAGGCCATCATCACTTTGGTTCCGCTGCCGGGGATCACGAGATTGGTCCGCACGAGCCCTTTCGATTTCAACTGCGTGTCCTGCACCGCGATTTCCTTTTCAATGAGCCCAAGGCTCGGCAGTTCCGCCACTCGCGCGCCGGTCGTGCCAGCAAACGCGGCTGGGTCGATGAGCGCCGACGTCTTCATCAGCTTTCGCAAGTCCACGCTCACCGGCTCGGGAATCCGTTTCGCGTTTGGATTCATGATGATCATCTTGCCCGGCGTGAGCAGCAGCGTTTCGCCGAGGCGATTGTTCAGCGAGAGACGCAGGCTGCCTTCGAGCACGAGCACTTTGAGCGACTTGCCGGGCTCGTGCTCCATCATGATGGTCGTGCCCGTGATCGACGCGGTGACTGAGGCCGTGCGCACGCGCGCTCCGCCGTGGTTCTTGGGCACTTGCAAGAGCAGTGTGCCGCGCTCGAGCGAGAGGTCGCGTGTGCCCGAGCGGAAGCTGAAGAAGGTCTCCGCGCCGAGCCGCGTGAGCGTGTCGTCTTGAAAAAGCAACTCGGCCCTCGACTGAATGCCGGTGCGCACCGCGAGGTCGTCGCGCACGGTGTCCTTGAGCGCGGCGGCGCGCGCGCCCTTGCGCGGATCGACCACGCTCACCTCGTTGACGATTTGATTGATCCTCGCCTCTGTGAGCGCTCCGCCGAGAGCGGGCGCGGTGCCGAGGAGAAAGGCGGTGAGGAAACGGAGCGCGGGATTTTTCATCGTCGAATGCGGCGACAAATGAGCAGCCCGTGTGCCGCCTTATGGTTCTTATAATGTCGGTGCCGACGCCTCAAAAACGCACCGCCATCTGCAGGGTCACTCCGCCATTCCACACGTCGTAATCGAACACGTCGGGGCGAGCCCGATTGATCCCGAAAAACGAAGTCGCGGAAATGGCCGCCCATTCCACCGGCGCGTAACGCAGCGTCACGGAGAGCGAGTGGTTGTTATCCCGCCGGTCGCCCGCCTCCGTGTAGGCGTAGCGTCCGTAACGATAGAATAAGTCCGCGTCGATCCGCCGCGTCGCCTGGAGATGGTAGCCTGCAAAGGCGACGTACTCCTCGCGCTCCGCGACCGCTGGCTCCGTCCAACTCCACTGCGCGTTTACTCCGAAATAGACGGAGTGCGCGCGGGAAAAGGGCACGACCTTTTGCAGTCCGAGCAGCAGCGCGTGATTGCGGTAGAACTCATCGCCGCCGCTTCCGGTGGTGAGCTCGGTGAAGGCGTAGCGCACGCTGGCCTCCGCGCCGCGGAGTTGAGGCGGCGCCCACGCGAAGCCGCCGGATGCATCGACGCTTTGGAAATCAAGCTCGCGAAATTTGTCGTAGCGATAGAGCGAGAGGCGCACCGCCGAGTCGAAGCGCACATTGTATCCGAGCCGCTGGGTGAAGGCGGCGCCGCCGCTGGCAACGAAAAATTCGTCCGTCTGCGGATCGCGCCGCACCAGGGCGACGTTGCTGGTGAAGGTGCCCGAGGTTTCCGCGAACATGGAGAAACGCTTCACCTTCTCCTGCCGTTTCAAGATGACCTACGCGCCGAATGCGTCGTCTCCGCTCGACTCCGCGCTGGCCGGGAGTTCCGCGGCGGAGGCCGACGCTTCGAGAGCGGGTGGCAGTCGCGCGGGTTGTCGGACGAGCTCGATCTGCGCGCGCCCTTCCTGCGCCGCGAGAGTCGCGGGAAGGGCGATGCTCGCAGTCGCGCAAAGAATGAGGAGACGGGCCATCGCGCTTGAAAAAGCAGAGGGTATGCCCCGGCATGTTTTCCGCTCATCACCGGCGTCATGCCGCGTCGGGGCGCCCTCTCTTTTCTTCTGCTCGTCGGCGCGGTCACGCTGGCCATCGCGTGGCTGGAGTTCATCGCCTTTGCGCCGCTCGAACGCGTGGAGCTGGCGGTGCAGGACGCTTTTGCCCGCGCGGGCCGCGCGGCGCCGGCGGATCCGCGGCTCGTCTTCCTCGCGGTGGACACGGCTTCCGCGAGTCTCGATCAAGCAGCCGATCTCGACCGGCTCTGGGACTTGAGTGCGGCCAGCGCGGAGGAAGCCCGCGCTCTTCGGCTCATGGCGCACGACTGGCCGTGGTCGCGCGAAGTTCACTCGCTCGTGCTCGAACGGCTCATCGCCGCGGGCGCGCGCACCGTGCTTTTCGATTTCACTTTTCCCAAGCCTTCGCCCAACGACGACGCCTTCCGCGCCAGCCTCGAGCGGCATCGCGACCGCGTCGTCGTCGTGGGCAATCTCACCGAAGATCACGGGCTCGAGCTCGACGGCGGACTGCCCGCTTTCAATCCGCCGACGCCGACGCTGATCCCCGAGACCGCACCGCGCGATCCGCGCATCGGCTTCGATAATTTTCGCGCCGATCTCGACGGCGTGATCCGCCGCGCGCACTACCGCTGGGCGCTCGAATACGGCGTGTGGCGCGGGGAGGAAGAACTCTCGCTCGCCGCGCGCGCGCTCGATCGCAGCGGGCTTGCGCGCTGCGTTCCCGCGGATCGCGCCTTGCATCGCATGCGCTTCGCCGGCCCGCCGGGCACGTTCGTCGCGCGGCCGATCTTCGAGATTTTCGTGCCCGAATTTTGGCGGCGGAATTTCGCGGGCGGCGCATTTTTTCGCGACAAGATCGTGGTCATCGGCGCGTCGGGAAACTGGCAGCACGACGAGCATCGCACGCCCTTCGATCTCATGGCCGGCGCCGAACTGCACCTCAACGCGATCAACGCCGCGCTCCACTCCGCCTTTGTGTGCGAGGCGCCCCGGCCCGTGCAGGCGCTGCTCGTCTGCGTGGCCGCGGTGCTCGCCGGGCTTGCGCGGCACTGCGTTCGGCGGCCGATGCTGCGCCTCCTGCTGCTACTCGCCGGCACAGCGGCGTGGATCGCGACGGCGTTCGCACTTTACGATCGCGCGAGTTTTTTCATCCCGACATTCGGTCCGCTCGCCGCGTTTAATTTCACCGGCATCGGCGGCCTCGTCTTCGACATCATCCTCGAGCGGCGCGAGAAGACGCAAATCCGCCACACCCTCGAGCGCTACGTCTCGCGCAACGTGGTCGAGGAACTCATCGACCGGCCCGACGATTTCACCCGCGCGCTCGGCGGCGATCTGCGGCGCGTCACCATTCTCTTCTCCGATATCCGCGGCTTCTCGCGCTCCGCCGCGCGGATGGATCCGCACGCGCTCGTCGTGCAGCTCAACGAGTACTTCGGCGCGATGGTCGAGTGCGTCTTCCGGTTTGGCGGCACGCTCGACAAATTCATCGGCGACGCCGTGATGGCCGTGTGGGGCAACGCGCGCAGCGCCGGCCCGGCCGCCGACGCGCGCAATGCCGTGGCCTGCGCGCTGGCCATGCGCGACGCCCTCGCCACGCTCAACGCGCAGTGGGCCGCGCAAGGCCGCCCGGAGTTGCGCTTCGGCATCGGCCTCAACTCCGGCGAAGTCGTGGTCGGCAACATCGGCTCACCGCACCGGATGGAGTTCACCGTCATCGGCGACGCGGTGAATGTTGCGTGGCGCTTGCAGGAGAAGACGAAAAACGGCCCGTCGAATCTCCTCTTCGGCGCGAGCGTCGCCGCGCTGCTCGGCGATGAATTTCCGACCGAGGACTGCGGAGACCTGCACCTGCCGGATCACGAGCCGGTGGGCTTTGCGCGATTACTGGAAGCCGATCCGCGGCTCTGCCAAACCCGCGAGGTCACTGAAGCGCTTTGAGCTCGGCGAGGAAGCGCTCGTTATGCGGCATCGTGCCGATGCTCACGCGAATCCACTCGGGCAGGCCGTAGGCATTCATGTCGCGGACGATCACGCCCTTTTTCAGCAGCGCATCGAAGACCGCCCTGCCGTCGCCGACACGCACGAGCACGAAGTTCGCGTGGCTCGGCACAAACTCGAGACCCATCGCGGCAAACTCTTTTTGCAAAAAATCGCGGCCCTGCCACGTGAGCTCGCGGGTCCGGCGCTGATGTTCCTCGTCGGCCAGCGCGGCCAGAGCGGCGGCTTGCGCGATGCCATTCGAGTTGAAGGGTTGCCGCGTTTTTTGCAGCACGTCGATGATCTCCCGCCGCGCCAGGCCGTAGCCCACGCGCAGGCTCGCGAGCCCCTGGATTTTGGAAAACGTGCGGAGCACCACCACGTTGCGGCCCGCGCGCGCAAACTTGAGCGTGTCCGGCGGCTCCGGCAGGAACTCGTGGTAGGCCTCGTCGAAGATCACGATGACGCGCTCCGGCACGCGCGCCATGAAGCCGTCGATCTCCGCTTGCGAGAGCAGCGTGCCGGTCGGGTTGTTGGGATTGGCGATGAAGACTTCTTTTGTCCGCGGCGTGATGGCCGCGAGCATCCCGTCGAGATCGTGCGCGAAGCCGGGGTCCGGCACCTCGATGGTGCGCGCGCCGAAAAGCGTGGCCATCAATTTGTACACCACGAAGGCGTGGCGCGCGGCGATGATGTCGTCGCCCGGATTGAGGAAGGCCTTGCCGATGAATTCGATGATCTCATTGGACCCGCACCCGAGGATCACATTCCCCCGCTCGAATCCGAACTTTGCGGCGATGGCCTCGCGCAAATAGTAGCTCCCGCCATCCGGGTAAAAGTGCGCGCGCTCGATGGCCTCGCGCATCGCCGCGAGCGCCCGCGGCGAGGGGCCGAGCGGGTTTTCATTGGAAGCGAGCTTGATGATGTCCGAGGGCTCGAGCCCGAGCTCGCGCGCCACATCCTCGATGGGCTTGCCCGGTTCGTAGGAAACCAGATCGCGCAGCCACGTGTGGGCGAGATTCCAGAGGTCTGACATGGAGCGTGCACGTTAGCGCTGGGAGTCGCCAAGGCGAGGCGCTTTGTTTGCGGCTCGGTATCGAGTGGATATGTCGTTTGCTCCGCGCGCCGAGCGTGACAGACTCCGCCTCATGATCCTCGATAAAGTTCCCGATGTGCAGCGGCTTTCATCCGACGAGAAGTGGATGCTTATCGACGAGCTCTGGCGGGAACTGCTCCCGCCGCCGGAGCACGAGCCACGAGCGGAAATCGTGGCGCTGTTGAAAGCGCGGATGGCGGAGTTTCGCTTGAACCCTGCCGTCGCCGTGCCTTGGGCCGAGGTGAAGGCGCGACTGCGAACGGCGCGAGGGGAGTAATGGAGCTGATCGTCCTTGCCCGCGCGGAGATGGAGGTCATGGAAACGCAGATGCGATTGGAGGATGCGATACCGGGGCTGGGCGAGCGCTTCAGCGAGCGCGTGGAGGAGGAATTGGATCGGCTGATCGCTTTCCCGGAAGCCGGGTCGCTCTACTGGCCACCATTTCGAAAACTACTGGTGCGGGATTTTCCGTTCGGAATTTTCTACAGTGTCGAAGGTCGCCGTGTGATCGTTCAGACGGTGCTCGATCTCCGCCGGGATCCGCAGGCTATCCGTCGAAGGTTGAGCCTCGATTGATCGCTCTTCATCGCCGCCTCCGCCAGGATATGACCCACCGTCTTGCCCCCGAAGCGCTTCGCTCCTACCGCTGGTTTGGCCCGAACGATCTGCGCAGCTTCGGCCACCGTTCGCGCATGCGGCAGATGGGCCTCGGCCCGGAGGACTGGGAAGGCAAGCCCGTCATCGCCATCTTGAATACTTGGAGCGAGATCAACCCGTGCCATCTGCATTTCAAAGTACTCGCGGAAAACGTGAAGAAGGGCGTGCTGCAAGCGGGCGGCCTGCCCATCGAGATCCCCGTGCTCTCGCTGAGCGAAAACTTCATGAAACCCACCACGATGCTCTATCGCAATCTCCTCGCGATGGAGACCGAGGAAGTGCTGCGGTGCCATCCCGCCGATGGCGCGGTGCTGCTCGGCGCCTGCGACAAGACCACGCCCGCGCTCATCATGGGCGCGCTCTCGGCCGCGCTGCCCTTTCTCTTTGTGCCCGGCGGGCCCATGCTGCGCGGGCACTGGCGCGGCGCCACGCTCGGCTCGGGCTCGGATACGTGGAAGTATTGGGCGGAGAAACGCGCGGGCAATCTGAGCGAGGAAGAGTGGAGCGAGATCGAGGCGGGCATCGCGCGCTCGCACGGCCACTGCATGACGATGGGCACGGCCTCCACGATGACGGCGATGGCCGAGACCCTCGGCCTCACGCTGCCCGGCGCCTCGTCCATCCCGGCGAGCGACGCGGAGCACTGGCGCATGGCCGCGCAGAGCGGGCGGCAGATCGTGGAGAACGTGTGGCGCGACCTGCGTCCCTCGCGCTTCCTCACCCGCGAGTCGTTTGAAAACGCGATCGTCGCCGACATGGCTCTCGGCGGTTCGACCAACGCCATCGTGCATCTCATCGCCATAGCCGGCCGCGCCGGCATCCCGCTGCCGCTGGAGACCTTCGACTCGATCTCGCGCCGCACGCCGCGCCTCGCCGACCTGCGGCCCGCCGGGCGATTTTTGATGGAGGATTTCTACTACGCCGGCGGTCTGCGCGCGCTGCTCGCGCAGTTCGTCTCCGTAGCTGCGGCGTCCTCGCCGCAGGAAGTTCCGGCGGCGTCTTCGCCGCCTGCCGCTGCCCGCGCGGCGGTGACGCCGCGCGAACTTCCTGCGACGCGGACGTCGCAGCTACATGGCGGCGCTCTCACCGTGAATGGCCACACTCTGCGCGAGAACCTCGCTGGCGCCGAAATTTACAATCCCGAAGTCATCCGCCCCCGTTCGAATCCTCTCTCCGAGGAAGGGGGCACCGCCATCCTGCGCGGCAACCTGTGCCCACGTGGCGCCGTCATCAAACACGCCGCGATGGAGCCGGGCTTCCTGCACCACAGCGGCCTGGCGGTCGTCTTCAAAAATTACGACGACCTCGCCGCGCGCATCGACGATCCCGCGCTGCCCGTCACCGCCGACAGCGTCCTCGTTCTCCAAAATGCCGGCCCCATCGGCGCGCCCGGGATGCCCGAGTGGGGCATGTTGCCGATCCCCAAGAAGCTCCTCGAGCAAGGGGTTCGCGACATGTTGCGCATCTCCGACGCGCGGATGAGCGGCACCAGCTACGGAGCCTGCGTGCTGCACATCGCGCCGGAGTCGGCCATCGGCGGCCCGCTAGCACTGGTGCGCGACGGCGACTTCATCACCCTCGATGTGCCCGCCCGCACCCTCACGCTCGAAGTTTCCGAAGAAGCGCTCACCGCCCGCCGGGCCGCATGGGCACAGGCTCCGCGAC
>JBBRXP010000050.1:0-32534 GCA_038238555.1 Chthoniobacterales bacterium
GAGCGCGGTGTAATCCTTGAGCTTCGGATCCTTCGTATCGACCAAGGCGTCGAGCTTTTCGATGCACACCAGCGTGTGTTCATCGGCCGTGTAGCGGTGGAAAAATTCGTGCTGCACCAGAGCCGTGAGCCGGCCAAATTCCGGCAGGTAGCGCCCGAGGAAATCGACCTCGTGCATGGCGCGCAGGATCGAGCCGACCTCGCCCTTGCGCGTGCAGATGGCGAGGAAGGTCTCGCGCACACTTTTGGAATACTGAAAGACGCGATCGACCAGGTGCAGCCGGCGGCGCACCAGTTGCGCGAGCTCCGGGCTCATGCGCAGGCGACGCTGCTGGAGGTGGAGGAAGAGGCGCATCATCCGCGGTGGCTCGTCTTTGAAGATGCCCGGCGATTCCGCGTAGAGCTTGCCCTCGAGGCTGTAGAAGCCATCGAAATGCTCAGGCTGCGCCGGCTGCGGCTTGCGCAGAAAGCCGAGCAGGCCGCGCGCTTTTGCTGGCGCGGCAGGCAGCACCGAGAGGCGCGCGGAGAGCAGCCCGGTCATGAAATAGATATTGCGCGCGTGCCGGTAGTAGTCGCGCATGAAGGTCTCGGTACGGCGCAGGATGTTCTTCTGCTGGTAGCCGAGCTTGTTGGAGACCTGGAGTTGCTGGCTCAGCAGGATTGTGTCGGCCGGACGCCTGTTGAGGTAGTGCAGCTCGGTGCGCACCCGCAGCAGGAAGTCGTAAGCGCGGTCGAGTTCGCGGCGCTCGGTCTCATTGAGCAAGCCCTTCTTTACGAGCTCCGCAGTGGTCGGCGCGCGCTCCTTAAAAAAGCTGATCCACAAAAGATTTTGGTAGTCTCGCAAGCCGCCGCAGCCGTTCTTGATGTTCGGCTCCTGCATATAAACGGTGTGGCCATACTTGGCATGGCGCTCGGCTTGGTTGGCCACGCGGTCGGCGATGTATTGGTCCTCGTGCCCGACCACGCATCGCTTTTCAAACTCCGCCTTGAACTGCGCGCACAACGTCTCATCGCCCGCGATGAGCCGGGCCTCGAGCAGCGCGGTCTTGGAGAGCATGTCGGCATTTGCCTGCTCGACCGCGCCGGCGATCGACCGCGTGGAGTGGCCCACCTTGAAGCCCACATCCCAGAGCATGTAGAGGATCTGGCGCACGATGTCCTTCACCGCCTCATCCACGTTCCGAAGCGCATCGGGATGCAAAAACATGATGTCCACGTCGCTGAAGGGATTGAGCTCGCCGCGCCCGTAGCCGCCTATTGCCACCAGCGCGAGCCGCGGCGGTTTGCTTTTCCAGCTCGCGTGGCGATCGAGCGCGCCAACCAGCAAATGCCGCAGCACGATATCCACCAGGCTCGCTCGCAACGCGCACACTTCGCGGCCGCCGCCGCCCGAGTGATGCTTGAGCCGCAGGCGATAATTTTCGATCTTCAGAAACTTGCGGTAAAGCTCGAGGAGTTCCGCGGAGTTGAGCTTGCCCTGGGTCAGGAGCTGAAGCTCGGCGTGAGCCAGCACTTTTTCGCGGTGGAGGAGCATGGAAGAAGTTGAGAGTTGAGGGTTGAGAGACCCGCGGAGCCACCATCTAGCGCGCTCCGCGCAGAAGACGAAACGCTGTTGCGCGGACCGCGGACTCTTGCGCCAAGGAGCGGCGATTTGCAATCGCCGACCCATCCACCGCGCGGAGCGCGCACTCGGGCAAGACGGCGGATTTTGAACGGGGGGTCAGCGCCTACGGCGCTGAAATCCAACTCTCAACTCTCAACTTCCCCGAAGCTGTCGCTTTCCGGCCCCGCGGCTTCCGTGAGCTTCACTCGAGGGTCATTGGCGGCGAGGTGCACCAGGACGTGATAGACCGACTCAGCTTCTTCGCGCAACGCGGCGCCGATTTGCGCGGCGGTCTGCGGCGTCGCGGAGAGCGCGCCGCGCACGCGGGCTTGCAGCTTCAGCACGTTGACGGCGGCCTTCTTGCCGGCTTCCACTCCGGGCTGATGATAGGCGTTCACATTCACCAGCGAGGCGTAGAAGCCGACGGCGCGCTCGTAGAGGGCGATGAGCGCGCCGACTGTGCGGGGCGCGACCTCGGGGATGCTCACAGTGAGCGATTCGCGGCCGCTCTCGTGCAACGCGGTGCGGGTGCCGCGCAGGAAGCCTTGGAGGAAATCACCGGTGGTCGCTCCGGGCTCCACTTCCATCGAGGCGCCGGCGCGCGCTTTGCGCACTTCGAGGAATGTGACGAAAAAATTCGGCACGCCATCGCGCAGTTGCTGCACGTAGGCGTGCTGGTCGGTGGAGCCTTTGTTGCCATAGACGGCGATGCCCTGGTTTACTTTTTTGCCGTCGAGATCGAGCTCCTTGCCGAGGGATTCCATGACGAGTTGCTGGAGATATTTTGAGAAGAGCACGAGACGGTCTTTGTATGGCAGCACCACCATATCTTTCTCGCCGCGGCCGCGGCCGGCGTGATGCCACATGAGGGCGAGCAACATCGCGGGGTTGGCCTCGGTGTCCGTGGTGCGCGTCCACTCATCCATGGCGGCGGCTCCGGCGAGGAGCGCGCTCATGTCCACGCCTTGCAAGAGCAGCGGCACGAGGCCCACGGCGCTCATCACCGAGGTGCGGCCGCCCACCCAGTCCCACATCGGAAAGCGCGCGAGCCAACTATTGGCCACCGCGAGCTTGTCGAGTTGCGAGCCTGGCCCGGTCACGGCTACGGCATTGCGGGCGAAATCGACGCCGCCCTTCTTGCAGGCTGCCTCGGTTTCGAGCATCCCGTTGCGCGTCTCGGCGGTGCCGCCGGATTTTGAAATGACCACGACCAGCGTGTGCTCGAGCCGGTGTTGCAACGAGGTGAGCACGCGGTCGATGCCGTCGGGATCCGTGTTGTCGAGGAAGTGGAGCCGCAGGCGATCGTCGTCGGTGCCGAGCGCGTCGGAGATGAATTGCGGCCCGAGCGCCGAACCACCGATGCCGATGACGAGCACGTCGGTGAATCTTCCGCTCGCGTGCACCTGCCGCGCAAAATCCTGGATGCGGGCCATGCACTCCTCGATCTCCGCGCGCAACTCGGGCGTGGGCGCGAGCTGCGGGGCGCGCAGCCAGTAGTGGCCGACCATGCGCTGCTCGTCGGGATTGGCTTTTCCGCCGGCTTCGAGCGCCTGCATGGCGCGGAAGGCCGCCTGCGCGCGCGGCTCCATGGTCGCAAAGAAATCGTCCGCGAAATTCATGCGGCTGATATCGACCGAAAAGCCGAGAGCGGGGTCGCGGACGAAGTGCTGTTGAAAGCGCAGCCAGAGAGAGCTCATGGAGGGGATCTTGACTGAAAACCTGAAACCTGAAACCTGAAACCTGAGTGAAACATCTGCCGCGTATTCTCGAAACTCAGGTTTCAGGTTTCAGGTCTCAGGTCTAATCTCCGCTCGTGCTCTTGCTCCCCGCCATCGATCTAATGGCTGGCGAAGTCGTCCGACTCCGCCAGGGCATGGCGGATCAAAAGACCGTTTACTCGAGCGATCCCGCGGCACAGGCGCGCAAGTGGGAGGCGGAAGGCGGCGACTTTTTGCACGTCGTGGATCTCGATGCGGCTTTCACCGGAGAGCAGCGCAATCTCGAGGTAGTGCGGGCAATCTGCGCGGCGGTGAAAATTCCAGTCCAGCTCGGCGGCGGCATCCGCGATCGCGAGGCGGCGTGGCGCGCGATCGAGGCCGGCGTCACACGCGTGATCGTCGGCACGCGCGCGGCGGAGTCGCTCGAGTTCGTGCGCGCGCTCGCGGAGGACTTGGGCGGGGATCGCGTGGCCGTGGGCATCGACGCGCGCAACGGGCTCGTCTCGGTGAAAGGCTGGACGGAAGCGACGGGCCTTGCCGCGCTCGATCTCGCGCGCCGCGCGGAGGACGCGGGAGCAGGCACGATCATCTACACCGACATCGCCACCGACGGGATGCTCGCCGGCCCGAACTTTTCCGAGACCGAAAAAATGCTCGGCGCCCTCGGCTGCCAGCTTATCGCAAGCGGCGGGGTGAGCAGCGCGGAGGACGTGCGGCGCCTCGCGCAGATGCCCGGACTTTACGGCTGCATCATGGGCAAAGCGCTCTACGATGGCGCGGTCCAGTTGAAAAACCTGAAACCTGAAACCTGAGTTTCAGAATGTTTGGCGCGTTTAGATTTGCGCGCGCTCCTCCAAAAAACACGCCACATACTAAAACTCAGGGTTTCAGGTTTCTCTTCTCTTCCATGAAAACACTCTACCTCGATTGCATCTCGGGCATCAGCGGCGACATGACGGTGGGCGCGCTGGTCGATCTCGGAGTAAAGCCTTCCACACTCGAGTGGGAGCTTTCGAAGCTGGCGATCGGGGCTTTTCACATGCACTTCGAGAGAGCGAAGCGGCGCGAGATCGAGGGGGTGCGATTTTCGATCCATGAAGGGGAGACCCATGTGCACGAGGAGGACGAGCACGAGCACCACGAGCATTCCCATGAACACAGCCATGAACATTCCCACGAGCACACCCATGAACATTCCCACGAGCACACCCATGAACATTCCCATGAGCACACCCACGGGCGGAGCTTCCGCGAGATTCGCGATCTGATCGCGCACAGCGAGTTGTCGGAGTCCGTAAAAAAACGGGCGACCGCCATCTTCCATCGCCTCGCGGTCGCGGAGGGGAAGATCCACGGCGTCGCGCCCGAGGATGTCGGCTTTCATGAAGTGGGCGCGCTGGATTCCATCGCCGATGTGGTGTGCGCGTGCGCGGGGCTCGACGCGTTGGGCGTGGAGAAAGTCTTTGTCTCGCGGCTGCACGACGGGCACGGCACGGTGGAGTGCGCGCACGGCACTTTCCCGGTGCCGGCTCCGGCCACGCTGGAAATTTTACGTGGCATCCCGCTCGGGCAGATCGACGAGCCGCACGAGCTCATCACGCCCACGGGCGCGGCGATCGTGGCGGAGTTTGCCGCAAGCTTCGGCCTCATGCCAGCGATGAAGATCGAGAAGATCGGCTACGGACTGGGCGCGCGCGATCTCGCCACGCGGCCCAACGTGCTGCGCGCCGTGCTGGGCGAGATGGAGTGAGGCGATGCCCGGCGACTACGAGACCGACGTCGTCCTGCGCATCGAGACGAATCTCGACGACTGCTCGGGCGAAATCCTCGGCGCGACGATGGAGCGGCTCTTCGCCGCGGGCGCGCTCGACGTGTGGTTCACGCCCATCCAGATGAAGAAGCATCGCCCCGGCGTGCTGCTCTCCGCGCTCTGCGAAGAAGCGGCGCGCGAGGCTCTCCTGGCGATCATCCTCACGGAGACATCGGCATTCGGAGTGCGGGTGGAAAAGATCGAGCGCCTGAAACTCGCGCGCCGCTTCGTGAAGGTGCGCACGGAGTTTGGCGAGATCGACGTGAAGCTGGGCTTGAAAGGCGGCCGCGTGGTGCAGATCGCGCCGGAGTTTGAAAGCGTGCGCCGCGCCGCCGAGGCCAGCGGCCAACCGCTGCGGCTCGTGCAGGAAGCGGCGGCGCGGGAAGTGGAAGGAAATGACGAATGACGAATGACGAATGGCCAGCCTGCGGATGGTCGTGATTCTGGGTCGTCCGATACGCGGCCATAATTTGGTCATTCGTCATTCTCCTTGCGCCACTCAACACTCAACTCTCAACACTCAACTCCCCCCAAGGCCCGCCGCATCTTCGCGCACCGCCTGGAAGTCGGGCTTGCCGTCGTCGTGCTGGCCGCATTTTTCATCCGGCCGCGGCCGCTCTTCGGCGCGCATCGAGATGCGGGAATGTGGGCGTCGCTTGCGCTGGTTCTGCTCGGGCTGGCCGGGCGCGCGTGGGCTGGAGGATGCGCGGGCCGCCACACGCGCGGCGCTGCCATCGAAGCGCCGCGTCTGGCCACCGGGGGTCCGTATGCGCATGTGCGCAATCCCATCTATCTCGCCAGCGTGATGCTGGGGCTCGGGATGGTGGGACTGCTCGGCGATCCCTGGATGCTCGTTCCCTGCGTCGGCGTGTTCCTTTTTCTCTACACGTCCATCGTCCCCGCCGAGGAGGAATTTCTGCGCCGGCAATTCGGAGAAGACTACGCGCGGTATTGCGCGAAGGTCCCGCGCATCGTGCCGCGGCTGCGCGCATGGTCCGGCGCGCAAGAGCAGCCCTTTGAAAGGAGCGCGCTGCGGCATGAGGCGCGGCTGGGCCTGATGCTCGTCGCGGTGTGGGCGCTCCTGCACGGAGCGGCGTGGCTGCGCGCGTAGCGGCGCTCCTCTACACGATGGGCAGGCGCAGCACGATGGCGGTTCCTTTTCCGTAAGTGCTCGCGGCATGGACGCTGCCGCCGTGGGCCTGCACGATGTGCTTCACGATCGAGAGCCCGAGACCCGTGCCGCCCTGGTCGCGGCTGCGCGCTTTGTCCGCGCGATAGAAGCGCTCGAAAATGTGCGGGATGTCGGTGGGTGCAATGCCGGCGCCGCTGTCCTCGACGGTGAAGACCATCCGCCCGCCATCGAGCGCGGCCTGCACGCCGACGCGGCCTCCGGCCCCGGTGTATTTCAGCGCGTTGTCGAGAAGATTGCTGAAGACCTGTTCGAGGCGGAGCCGGTCGCCAACGATGCTTGGCAGGCCCGGCGGAAGATCGATGCACAGCGTCACTTTTTTTTTCGCGATCCGCAGCGCCCAATCTTCCCTCACCGCTTCGAGCAATTCCCCCACCGCGATCGGCTCGCACTGCATCTCGCAGTGGCGCGCTTCGAGGCGGGCGAGGAGCAGCAAATCTTCGAGCAGCGCATTGAGCCGCCGCGAGTGCCGGCGCAGCACCGCGTAGATTTCCTCCCGCTCGCCGCCCGGCATGTCGGGCCGGTCGCCGAGCGCTTCGAGCCAGCCGTGGAAGATGGAGAGCGGAGTGCGCAATTCGTGGGAAACATTGGCCACAAAGTCGCGCCGCACCTCCTCGAGCTGCCGCAGCCGCGTGATGTCGCGGAAGATGAGCACGGCGCCGGCGCCGCCCGAGTCGTCGCGGATCGGCTTCACATACACCGTCACGTCCCGCCGCGGCTTGCTGCCGCTGATTTCCACCTCACGCGATTGCGTCTTGTTGCTCTTAAGCGCCGCAGTCACCAGTTCATCGAAGGCCGCTTCGCGCAAAGTATGGAGCACGCTTTGTCTGCGGGGATCGTGGGTGATTTGAAATAGCGTGTGAAGCGACGGATTGGCCATCCGCACGATGTGCCGGGCATCCACCACCATCACTCCTTCCTGCATGCTGGAAAGGATCGACTGGAGATTGAATTCCTCGCGTGTGACTTGGGCCCGCAGCCTGGCGATCTCGGCGGAGACTCGATCCAGCAGCGGCGTGAGCGTCGCGAAGCGGCCGGGCGGATCGGAGAAGACGACACTGCCCGGCGGCCTGCCTTCCGCCACCTCGCCCAGCACACTGCGGAGGCGGCGCCAATTTTCCAAAGTCATCCGGCGTCTGCGCCAGGCGATCGCAAAACCTCCCGCCGCGATGAGGAGCAGGAGCAGCCAGAGCATTCGCCCACGCTACCGCGCCGGGTCCGCCACCCGGTATCCAAAACCGCGCACCGTCTCGATGCAGTCCGCCGACGGGCCGAGCTTTTCTCGCAGCCGGCGGATGTGGGTATCGACGGTGCGTGTATCGATGGCGATCTCATAACCCCACACGTCGTTGAGCAAAGTATCGCGACTCTGCACGCGCCCGCGGCGCTCGATGAGCAGCGCGAGGAGCTTGAATTCCGTGGCGGTGAACTCGACCGCTTTTCCTCGCACCGTCACTTCATAACGCGCGCGGTCGATCTGGATGTCGCCCAGGGTGGGATGATCGGCCGGCTCGCCCGCGGCGATTGAGCGGCGCAACACGGAGCGGACACGGAGCACGAGTTCGCGCGGGCTGAAAGGCTTGGTGATGTAATCGTCCGCGCCGAGTTCGAGGCCCACGATGCGGTCCACCTCCTCGGCCTTGGCCGTGAGCATGATGATGGGGATGGCGCTGGTCGCCGGCTCCTTCTTGAGCACCTTGCAGACTTCCAGACCGCTCATCTCCGGGAGCATGAGATCGAGGATGACCAGCGCTGGCTGCGTCTCGCGCGCCTGGCTGAGGGCCACGGCGCCGTCCACGGCCTTGATCACATTGAAGCCCGCGTTCTTCAACTGCATCACCACGAGATTGAGCACATCGGGCTCATCTTCGGCGACGAGGATGCGTTTGTTCGCTGCTTTGCTGTTCATCGGGAAAGCAGCGCGCAGCCTAGGGACGGCGCGGCGGAGCCAGCAAGCCGGCCAATGTGACGATCGCGTGACAGTCCCTCGTGAGTTGGGAAAGATTTCCCCGCACCGCTACGGCTTTCGCAGCGGGGGCTGAAGAGTGAGCGGTAGCTCGCCGCGCAGCATCCGGCGGCCCTGGCCGGCGAGCCAGAGCCAGGTGTCGGCGGGGAGACCGTCGAGATCGAGGAAAGAACTCGCGCCCATGGGCGGACGATTCGCGGCTTTGAAAATCGCGGTGCCTTCGTCCATCTCGTCGAACATCGCGAGGTAGAGGCTGCTCGCGCCGGCTTGCTTTGCGGCGGCGATTTGTCGCCAGAAAAATTCGCCGCGCAGTCGCGGGATGTCGAGATGCGGGCGGGTGCCGGGGAGGCCGGCGGTTTTGTCGGTGCCGGCGAGATTGTTCCAGCGGAAGCCGGGGAAGGCGACGGGGAGATACTCTTTCCGGTGCGGCGCCAGCCACGCGATGTCCTCCTGCCACACCTGCTCGGCGATGGTGGCGACCATCGGCAGCAAGCCCATGCGCCCGACGGTCCACGGGCTGATGATGTCGGCTTCGAGGATGAGTGGATGAAGCTGCGCGGCGGGCACGGCGTCTTCCCGGCCATCGCGCCACCATGTCGGCACGCCGAGCATGATGGCATTGCCGCCGCACTCGGGATCGTCGTGGAGGAAGCGGATGAGCTCGCGGCATTCATCGAGGGTGTAATCGCGCGCGTCGCTGAAACCGACGCCCCACACAGCGACGACGGGTTTGCCTTCGTGCCGCAAGTAAGCCGCGTCTTTTTGCACGGCCATGCGGGCGCAGAGCCGCTTCCAGTCCTCCATCACGAGGCTGCGGATTTCGACGCGCTTCAACCCGGTGAGGTCATACATCACAGCCCACGCGACGCCGTTCATGTGCGCGCCGGCGCGGCAGTTTTCGAGGACACGGTTGCGCACGTCGTAGCTCTGCGGCCGGCGCAGATCGGTGCCGAAGCGCTGCACGAACGCACCGTCGATGCTGTAGTCGTGCATCCAGCGGAAGTGGCGGAAGACGGTCTTCGGATGCCATGAGCTGAAGACGGGAGCCATCGTGCCATCGGCCATCTTGAACTCCGTGGCGAAGCGTTCGTCCGCGTCCGCCTCGCTCATGTCCGGCCAGAGATCGATCACACACGCGCCGGGTCGGAAGATCATCTTCCCATCCACGGACGCGCCGTAATGTTTCCACGGTCGTTCGCTCCCATCGCCATCGGGATGGAACCAGCCTTGATAGCCGGTGAATATTTTCCCACGCAGCCCATCGCGATCCAGTCCCGCGGCGGTCGGGCCGGTGTAAGGCTTCATGCGGACGAAGACATCGTCGAGCAGCGCCGCGGGCGGCGGATGCGCGGGAAACTTTTCCGGCGCCGGCAGCGGTGTGACGGCGCGCGCGCACACGGCCAGCGCGAACGCGAGCACTGGCGAGCGCGGAATGAAGCAGTGGCGGCTCGGCACTCCGATCCTTACGGAGTCGCCAGTTTCAGTTTCTCCACGAAGTCATCGTGCGCGGCCTGGACTTTGTCGG
The DNA here is from genome assembly GCA_038238555.1 of Chthoniobacterales bacterium. Lineage (GTDB taxonomy): Bacteria > Verrucomicrobiota > Verrucomicrobiia > Chthoniobacterales > Chthoniobacteraceae > JANNXQ01. The sequence goes on from JBBRXP010000050.1 coordinate 9,811, forward strand.
CTTCGAGCGGCTTGTTTTTGGTGAACGGTTTGATCAAGGCGTCCATCGCCTTGTCGGCGATTTTCCAGTTCGCCGCGTCCCTGGCTTTCCAGTCCGCCGTGCCCGCGTCGAAGGATTTTTCGAGCTCCGCGGCTTTGGCGACCGCCTTGTCCTTGTCGCCTGCCTTGAAGGCGGCCACAATTTCGCCGGCGAGAGTGCGGTAAGGCTGCGTCTTGTCGGTGGCGGCCGAGGCTTTGCCGGCGGGAGTCTCCGCGCGCGAGACCGCGGCGAATCCTCCGGTGAATAATGCAAACGTGAATGCGGCAATGATGAGGCGATGTGTTTTCATGGGATGAGGTGATGTGTTGTTATGCGAGGAGAGGGTGTGTCTTTTCGGGTCTCGCGGAAATTTAAGCATCGCGCACCTCACGGCGCGGCCAGCACTTCCGTGATCGGGCGCCCGTCCCAGATCGCCGGACGCGGCACACCGAGCGCATGGGCGGCGGTGGCCGCAGTGTCGAAATTGCGGACCGCGCCGCGAATTTCCCCTGGCTTCACCAGCGGCCCGGAGGCGATCCACGGCACGGTGCTGTCCTCGGGTGTGCCCGCACTGTGCGACATCCCGTGGCCGCCGTGATCGGCTGTGATGATGAGCAGCGTCTTCTCCCACTGGCCGGATTCGCGCAACGCATCCACGATCAGCTTGAGCGCGGCATCGATGTCCGGCATCAAGGCCAGTTGCTCGGGCGAAAGCCAGCCGTGCTTGTGCCCCGCGCCGTCGAGGTCGCCCATGTAGATGAAACAAAACTGCGGTTTCTGCTCCCGAAGATAGCGCGCCGCCAGCGGCGCCACGGCGCGCGCCTGATACGGGCTGTGTTCAAAATGCGAGCCCTTCGTCTCCGTCTCCGAGGGGTAAAGTTTTTCGTGCCCGAAAAATCCCGCCGCCTGCAAGCCCCGCCCGGCCACGACTTCGAAGATCGTCGGCACTTTCACCTTTGGCCGGGCGCCGGACTTCCAATCCTTTTCCGCGATGCCGTGTTTTTCCGGCAGGCAACTGGTGAGAATCCCGGCGAAGTTCACGTGCGTCACGCTCGGCAGCGAGGTCTGCGCCTGCCATGTCCACGCGCCGGACTGCCAGAGATTTTTCAAGACCGGCCCGGCGGCTTGCTGGAAAGCCTCGGGCCGGCAGCCATCGAGCCCGATCACGACCACATGTTCGGCCAGGCGATCCGCCGCCCAACTCATCCCCGGCGACAGTAACCATGCGGCTAACGCAGCCAGCGCACGCCGAATCGTGTGGGTAAGTCTATGTTTCACGTGTTTCCTAACTACCCATTCATTACCTTGGTAAGATCCACCGTCCTCCAAAGCTTCCGAGTTACGCCGGAAAACATCTGCGCTGTTACTTGGGTCGCGTTGACAGTGACGATCGCGTGGCCGGGAAGGTCGGCGTATTCAAAGGTCGTCACGAACTCCTTCTCTGCTTCATACACCGCACGCCGCTCTTTCTCCGTATCCGGCGAGTGCGCAGGCTCCACGCGGATTTGATCGCCATTGTATTCGCCGATCCCGGAAAGCTGATCCTTGGGTTTGATCTCCGGCGTGTTGATGATGCTGCTCACGGCAAGCTGCACAAACTTTCCTCTGCCAGGCGTCGTGCGAGTAAGAGTGCTGAACTTATGAATGTGTCCCCCGAGGACAAAGGCGTTTTGCTTGCCGAGCAGGGTAAGTAGCTTCTCGCGTTTCGGTTTGTCTTTAGTGCTGGAATAGAGATGCCATGTCGCGCGCGCGCCATACGGCACGACGGGCGGATGAATCACCACGAAGCAATGTCGCGCGGTCCGTTGCGCGAGCGCGGCCTCAAGCCAGTCGAAACTCAATGGGTCGTAGGCATCGAAGAAGCAAAACAACGCGCCGCCGTGTTCGATGGTGTAGTTCGCGGACGTCAGTTTGCCGCTGGCATTGAATCTCTCGGTCTGCTTGCTGAGAAACGGAAGAAACATTTCCTTGAACGCCTCCGTCGCGCCGTCGCCCGTTACGTCGTGGTTGCCCTTGGTGAAGACGAAGGGCACGCCAGGCTTCATGCTCTCGACAAAAGCGAGCGCCTCCGAGTCCTGCCGCGCCGCGAGTTGCTCGTTGCCGCACAGTCCCTCCACGAGATCGCCGACTTGCAGCACGAAGGCCGCCTTGCTCTCGGCCACGCTCTCGCGCACCGTCGCAAAGAGCTGGGGCGTGATATCCGCCGTGATGCGGGAGTAATTCCGAATCTGGCTAAGATCGCCCGCTTTGTTTTTCTCCAGCCACGCCATGTCGTGATGCTCCAGCTTGTCGTAATGCAGATCGCCGAGCAGCACGAAGGAGAAGGCATCCGCCGATGCCTGAGCGGCGGAGGGCAACGCCAGCGCGGTGGCCGCCGCAGCGGAGGTTTGCAGGAATTGCCGACGGGTGATGGTGTGTTTCATGGAATGGGGTCCATCTGGTCAGTGCTCATCTTTGATTAGGCAACTTCATGGCAAAACCCGGAACGCAGCCATCCTTGGCTGTGTTCCCGCGGGGGTGGCGCGCGGGAAATCACGGCGGTTCATGGTCGCGTTACTTTGAGGCGCAGGAAACGCTTGCCTGCTGGGCCGGCGGGGGTGAGGTCGCGGGCGCGGATCGTCTGGGTGATGGCGTCTTCAGCGGCGATCGTTTGCTCGATGAAAGCAGGACCGCTTTGCCAAACGCTCATGTCGCTGGAGACTTCCGGGATCACCGTCACGTCCGTCGCGCCTTTCTGCTTTGCAAAGGTGAGCGTGAAATACCCGCCGAGCAGCGCACCGGGGATCGCGCCGCTGGTGTCGGACGTTTTCGGCGCGAGGCCGAGGGCGTATTCCAGACGGTTGACCAGGCCATCTCCATCCGGGTCGGCCAAGTCGCCGCTCATGGCGGCATTGGCTCGTTCGGCGGCGGTGAAGTTCGCGTTCAGCCATCCCTGGTAATAAGTCGGGGCGGACGCATTGCTGGTGGTCACGGTGCGGAGGGCGGAGGTGGTTATGTTTCCGGCGGCATCGCGCGCCACTGCGGTGAGGAGGTGCGGCCCGTTCGATACCGTGGCTGTGTTCCACTGGATACTGTAAGGACTTGCGCTGTCCGCTGCGCCCACATTAAAGCCATCCACCTTAAACTGCACCATTCCCATCTCCACGTTGTCGCCCGCGGTGGCGGAGATGGTATTGGTGCCGCTTAATGTGGCGTTATTCGCGGGCGCGGTTAGCGCCACGGTCGGAGTAATGTAATCGGGGTAACGGGCATCCCAGGCGCCGAGCGGCCAGGCAGCCTTGCGCCAGTTATTCATGTTCACGATCGTCGCCGCCGGCACCTGCAACGCCTGAAGCCTCGGAATGAAACGATAGAAGGAATCGGCATGAATATAGTCCGGGCGGACGAAGACCTCTCCGGCGCCCGGATACGCGACCGGTGTGTAATTAACCGGCTCCAGCGCATACCAATAATCATGCGTCGCGAGGTCCACCACGAGAGGCAGGGCGCGCCGCGGCCAGGATGGACTGCCGGTGAGCGCGAACTTCGAACTGGAAGTAACCAGCCTCATGAAGCTGTTGAGCTGGCTGGTGAGCAGGTCGCGCCGCAGATTGGGCCGGTTCACCGGATCGTAGGTATCCAGGTCATCGAAGAACGCGGTGGAGTCATTTTCATCGGAATAGAGCTTGGACGGATGCAGGAAGCGGAGCTGCCAGCCGAAGATGTTGGGCCCTGAGCCGTTGTCGCGCATCTGATACGCTTTGATCATCGTCTGCTCGTAGCGCAACGCCTGCGGCTCGCCGCTATATTCCCGGAGCAGATTCATGTGCCGCATGTGATAGTCCCAGTCCACCGGCTTGGTATCGACGAGCTGCCTCATGCCGGGATTGAGGGTCATCTGGAGCTGATACCAGACGCTGCTCAGGTAGATGCCCGTGACCTTGCTCTGGCCGGCAAAGTTCTTCAGGTTAGTCGCGGTCATGTGTGGCGCATTGGCCCACACGCTCTGGCCGTCGCTGGGCCAGCCGCGCGCCTCGCCGCGCACCCCTTGAGCCGACGGCGGCAGCGCGGCTGCGGCCAGTCCTTCCATGTTGAACTCGTGCATTACTTCCCAGTGTTTCACGCCCATCCACTTGGCCAGATAGAGCTTCGCCTTTTCGATGCCGATGCCCGCCGGCACCGCATCCACCGTGGTGCCCACCAGCGTGCGCCAGTTGCCCCCTCCCGTGGTGTCCGTGCGGCCTTTGCTGATGTAATTGCGCGCGCCGTCGTCGAGGTTCCCAATCGTCACTGGCAGGCTGGCGGTCGGCTTCCCGGCGTTGGGTGGCAACTGCGCGGGCAAGGCCGTGCGCAGCGTGTTGTAGGCGGTGTTTGCCTCACCGGTAACGAAGGCGGTGGCGCCGCTGGTCCAGATGTCCGCGGGATGAATCGTCGGCAGCCACGAGTTCCAATCCGGGAATTGCACCGCCACTTTTTGCGTGCGCAGGTTCAGCGTCGAGTTAGTCGCGGTGATGCTGTCGAGGTTCGTGCCGGGAGGCAGCATCGTGGGCAGCATGTCCCAGTCGTGGTCGAGCACACTCGCGAGGCCGGCGCCGGCGGCCCATTCACTGGCCGGCACATTGTCGAGGCCGGGGCCGGGTTGATAAGGCGGCTCCCACGGCCGCGCCGCCGCGGGCGCGGGCGTCGAGAGTGCGCGGATGTAACTGGCGATCTGCTCGCTCTGCGTTTGGGTCAGGCCGTGCGCGAGCGAACGCTGGATGATGGACCAGTTCGAGAAATTGAAATACTTCAGGTCGCGCCCGTTCTTATCATGGCACATGCCGCAGGAGGCGGTGATCGGCGTGGTGCTGCCAGGCACCTTCAGGATGTTCTGCTGCGACCACAGCGCTTGACCCGCGGCGATGTCCGCCGCGCCCGGCCGCGGCGGAGTCCACAAGGCGGGATTCTCCTCCCCAAATGTGCCCGGCGGCAGCACCGCTTGCGCGCCGCGGAATAAGTTAAGAGACAAAATGCGGTAACCCGACGTGGCGCCATCGGTGCCATTGAAACGGAACGCTATGATATTGGCGCCCGCGATTACGTTAGTGACGGGTATGTTCAGCCGCACCGTGTCATAGCCGCCGCCGATGCCACCGTAGGCAACTTCCGGGCTGGCGATGAGAATGCCGGGCGTGCTGTTCGTTAGGTTCACCCAGGGTCCGTTATTCATCCGCACGCTCGCCTTGGCGGCGCCGGTCAGCGGGCTGAGACCTTCGGTATAACCAAGATGATTCGCCTCGATGGATAACGTATTGATGCCGGTCGGGTCGGCGATTTGGAAAGTTGTGGCGACGATGTATCCATCCGGTCCGATCACTTCCAGCGGCAGGATCGTCGTGGGTGGTGGAATCGCCGTCCCGAGCGTGACGACCAACTGCGGCCCCAAGCCGCCCGTGCGTTCCTTTGATCCATACCACGCGCCATCGGTGGAAGTGGAAGCGATGCGCAACGACACCGTGCCATCGCCGGTGACCGCGGCGGTAACATCCACTTCATACCAGTTGCCCGGCGCCACTGCGGCGAGCGTCGCAATGATCGCGGGAGAGGCCGCGGGCGCGTCGTTCCAAGTCACGCTGGTCTCACTCCAGGCGGTGCTCGTGGTCGTGCGCATTACGCCGCCCGCATTGGAGCTGTTGGTGCAGTAGAGGCGCAGCTTCGCGGCCTGCACCGTGTAAGTGCCGATGCCGGACGCGACGAATTTGAGGAGGATGTCCTGCACGGGGCTGCCATCCACTTTGAGATCATTGCCGGCGCCGTCATTGGCGGTCGGGAGCGAGGCGTCGATGTAAGTATCCGCGCTGGTGGGGAAGGTGAGCGTCTGCGCCCAGCTCATCGTCGTGCCGACGGTGAAGGCCAGGGCGGTGAGCAGGCAGCGGGGGGATGAATTCTTGGGTTTGGATGTGTTGTTCATGGGAGAAAAAATTCGCGTCTTACTGCCGTGCAAGGTGTGCGATGTCATCGGCGTCGAGGAGCCGCTCATAGATGCGGATATCGCGCAGGGTTCCGGCGAGCGGCAGCGTCGCGTTCCCCGCCGCGCCAAACCACAGCGGTCCGTCGCGATTGAACTCCCGCGTGATGGGCGACTGCGTGAACACCGCGCGACCGCCCACCAGCAAATCCATGCGGCCCGCAGTCTGATCCACGCGCACCACCAGGAGATGCCAGCGGCCCGTGGCGAGCACTCGCGGAGAGGAGGTGACCTGGGAGTTTCGCTGACCGTCACCCGCGCGGAAGTAGAGCGCTTGCTCGTCTGCGCTGGTCAGTGCCGGGGCGCCGGGCTCGTTGTAATTGATCAGCAGCGAAAAGCCCGATGCCTTCTCCGTGATCGGCGCATTGGTGAACACCACCTGCGAGCGCGGCGAGCGCGAATCGCAGCGCACCCACAGCGCGATGGTGAACGCGGTCGGAAGATTCAGCGCCGGCGTGCCCAGCACACTGCGCTTGTCCGTCGATGAAACTCCTTCGCGCGAGAAAGCCAGCGCCGCGAAACCAGCGTCGCGGATCCAGTCAGGATTCGAGATCGTCGCATCGCGTCCGTGGCCCGACGCATCGCGCGCAATGGCGCCTTGCGCTTCGCTCAACGGCCAGTGCGCCAGCAGGCCAGCGTCCACAGTCTCCGCGGCGGGCAGACGCGCCACCGCAATCTTTCCACCCGCGTCCACAGCGCCGATGTGAAACGCCTCGATCACCGAGCCAGCGCTCTGATTCACCGGCGCCAGCAGCACGCGACCGCTCGTCACCGACACACTCATCTTCTTCTCCGCCGCGCTCACCGTGAAGCGCGTTCCGAGCACCTCGATGCGGCCCTGGTCCGTGCGCACGATCATCGGCCTGCCCGGCGGCTGCCTGGCCACCTGCGCCTCGAGCGCGCCGCGCTGGAGAAATAAGTCCTTGCCCCCCCCCGCCGTCGTTACGCGCAGCGCCGCGTCCGCGCCGAGGCGCATCCACGTCGTCCCGCCCTCCCACTTCACTTGCGCGGAAGCGCCCGCGCCCGTGCGCACTTCATCGCCGGAGCGCAAGCGCATGCCCTCGCCCGATGCAAAAGTTTTGCCGTCGCGCACGATCTCCACCGCGCCGCGCACCTCCGCGAGGTGCGCGCCGCCGCCCCGCTCCCGCGCCTGCCACAGCCACGCCCCCGCGATCGCCAAGTGTACCGCGACCGCTGCCGCGAGCGCACGCCATTGGAACGGGCCTCGAAATATGGAGCGAACGCTGGATGGAGACGACTGCGCGCCAGGCATCGCCATCAGCCGCAAAGTAGCTGGATCGGCGGCAGCGCATTCCTGCAACTTCGCATCCACGGTGCCCAGCGCGCGCAGCATCGACCGGGCTTCGGCGCTCTCGCGCAGAAGCGATTGCAGACGCGGCCTGTCTTCATCCGGCGTCGTGCCATGGAGCCAGCCGTGGAGCAGATCGAGTTCGCCCTGCGTCATCATGCGTGCGCCTCCTGCGCGAGCGCGCGCTGCACGCACCGCAGCAATTCCTGCCGGATGCGGGCGAGCAATTGATAGAACGAGCCTTCCGTGCGGCCCAACTGCGACGCGAGTTCCTTCATCGAAGCTCCCGGTGCGTAGGCCGCGAGCGCGAGATCGCGACGCTCCCGGGGCAGCTTTGCGATGCAGTCGTCCAGCGCATCGAGCTGCTGCCTGCGCAGCGGCATTTCCTCCGCGCCTTCCTCGGCGAGCTTCTCGAGGATGTCCTCATCCAGCACCAGCCGGTCGCGCGCATGAGCACGGCGGGACATGAGAATCTCGTAGCGGGCGATCAAGCAGGCCCAGCGCGGAAACTGCGCCGACTCTGTGAGCGCGGGAAACTTCCGCCACGCCACCAGACTCACCTCCTGCATCACCTCATCCACCTGCGCCGCGCCCGGCACACAGGCCCGCACAAAGGCCCGCAACTCCGGCTCATGGTGCGTCCACAGCCGCAGGAAACCTTCGTGCGGGTCCTGCGGTACTGGCATGTGGTCGGTGGCTTCCATGAGCAGAGCGTCGTCATTCCATCTCTGCCGTGCCCCTCCGGATCTAACGAACTATTTTCAAAAGCCATCCCGGCTACCCCCGGCGGCGCCGCTTGACGTGAAGTTGCGCGAGCGACTTTGCCAGGGCCGCTTGCACCGCCACGCCCTCCTCTCCGCCGAGATCCTTGTTCGCCATCGCTTCCTGCGCCCGCTTCACCGCGGCCTCGGCAGCGCCTTCGTCGATGGCCTGTTCCTCGATGGCCATATCCGTGAGCACACTTACATGGGTCTGCGTGATCTCCACAAAACCTTCCCCCACCGCAAGGTGCGAGCGCTGGCCGGCTTTGTGCACCACGAGTTCGCCCGGATGGATCAGCGTGAGAAGCGGCACGTGCATCGGAAACACACCCATCTCCCCCGAGACGCCGGGCAGCACGACCATATCGACATCGTCGCTATAGGCTTTCTTTTCGGGAGTAACTATCTCGAGTCGGAGAGGCATGGGTTATTGGGAACTCCGAAGTCCGAAATCCGAAACAAACGCAGCCAATTGTTTGAAATAGGGACAAACAGCCGGGCGCGTTCAATTGGTTTTCTGATTTCCATTACTTCGGATTTGTTTCGGCTTTCGAGTTCAGATTTCAAGTTTGAACTCTGATAACTTATCAGACGCCCTCTTAGCTCTTGGCATCTCGCACCTGGTCGATGCCGCCTTTCATGTAAAAGTTTGTCTCGCCCACGTCGTCGTGTTTGCCTTCGAGAATCTCCTTAAACCCGCGCACGGTCTCAGCGACGGAAACGTATTGACCGGGCGTGCCGGTAAATACTTCGGCGACATGGAAAGGTTGCGAGAGGAAACGCTGAATCTTCCGGGCGCGGAAGACGGTCAACTTATCCTCGGGCGATAACTCATCCATGCCGAGGATGGCGATGATGTCCTGCAAATCCTTGTAACGTTGCAGCACGCGCTGCACGCCGCGGGCGACGGCGTAGTGTTCCTCGCCCACGATCTCGGGGGCGAGTGCCTTCGACGTGGAAGAAAGCGGATCGACTGCGGGATAGATGCCCAGTTCCGCGATCGAACGCTCAAGCACAATGGTCGAGTCAAGGTGCGCAAAAGTATTCGCGGGCGCAGGATCGGTAAGATCGTCCGCGGGCACATACACGGCCTGGAAAGAAGTAACTGAACCTTTCTTAGTCGAGGTAATGCGCTCCTGGAGCGCACCCATCTCGGCGGCGAGCGTGGGCTGGTAACCTACCGCCGAAGGTGTGCGGCCCAGCAGCGCCGACACCTCGGACCCCGCCTGTGAAAAGCGAAAGACGTTATCGATAAAGAGCAGCACGTCCTGATTCTTCTCGTCGCGAAAGTACTCTGCCATCGAAAGAGCCGAGAGCGCCACCCGGAGGCGGGCGCCGGGAGGCTCATTCATCTGACCATACACCAGCGCGACCTTTGACTTACTCAAATCCTTTTGGTTAATCACTCCCGCCTCGCTCATTTCCCCGTAAAGATCGTTACCCTCGCGCGTGCGCTCACCCACGCCGGCAAAGACCGAGTAACCGCCGTGGCCTTTGGCGATGTTATTGATGAGTTCCATGATGACAACGGTCTTGCCAACACCCGCGCCACCAAACGCCCCGACCTTGCCGCCCTTGGTGAACGGGCAAATAAGATCAATCACCTTGATCCCAGTCTCGAGCACGTTACTCTTCACATCCTGATCGATGAGCGTCGGCGCGGGCCGGTGAATCGGATAACGCTTTTCGTAAGTAACCGGCCCGCGCTCATCGACCGGATCGCCAGTCACATTAAACACGCGGCCAAGCACCCCTTCGCCGACGGGCACGGAGATGGACTCGCCGGTGGCCGTCACGCTCAAGCCGCGCTTGAGCCCCTCCGAAGAACTCATTGCAATCGAGCGCACCCAATTCTCCCCGAGGTGCTGCTGCACTTCGAGCACGAGCTTGGTGTCCACTCCGTTGACGTTAAATTGAATCTCGAGAGCTTCGTAAATTTTCGGAAGCTTGCCCGAGGCGGAGAAATCGACGTCCACGACGGGGCCGATAACTTGGACGATGGTGCCGGTGTTCATTGGGATAGTTGAGGGTTGAGAGTTGAGTGGCGCCGGTGGTGGGTCGTGAGCTTGTCTTTGTTTGGGAGAATGATGTCGTCGAATTGGCGATTGGTTACGTGCGTTGGTTGCGTCACTCAACACTCAACTCTCAACACTCAACTTCTTCTTCATCCCAGCGCCATCTGCGCCGTGGTAATTTCAAGCAGCTCGGTGGTAATGCTTGCTTGGCGAATCTTGTTATATTCGAGGGTCAGATCCTTGATAAGTTGCTTCGCGTTATCCGTCGCGCTCTTCATGGCGACCATGCGCGCGGAATGCTCGGAGGCGCGAGCGTCGAGCGCCATTTGATAGACTTGGAAGTGAACGTAATGCGGCAGAATGCCGCCAAGAACGGCGCCCATATTCGGCTCGAAGGTATATTCCGTTTTCTCCTCGTTCTTCACCGTTGCGTTTTCACTGTGACCGCCGATACCCACAGTTACTTCAAAGGATTGGATCGGCAGGATGGTGCGAACCTTGGGAACCTGGGTCAGGGTATTGATGAAGTCGGTGAAGACGACAGTTACTTTGTCCACTTCGCCGTTCGTGAACTTATCGATGCAGAACTTGGAGACCTGCTTGCTTTCGAGAAAGCTCAGCGGTTCCTTGAGGCTGAATTCCGCGAGCGCCGTGCGCTGAGCGCGCACAAAATACTGCATGGCCTTGCGGCCCGCGGCCACAAAAACCGTCCTGGCCGGGTCAAACTTCGCGGCTTCGCGCAGCAGGTTGGTATTGAGCGCGCCGCACAGGCCCTTGTCGGTGCTGATTACCAGCACCAGTTCCTTCTTTACCTCCCGCACTCGGAGTAACTCATGGGAGTCATCCCGCTCCCGCGCCGCCACTGATGCGAGCACCTTGCCAAGTAACTCAGCGTAAGGCCGCCCGGCGAGCGCGGCATTTTGCGCCTTGCGCATCTTCGCCGCGGCCACCATCTGCATGGCCTTGGTGATCTGCGAAGTATTCTTAACCGACTTAATGCGCCGGCGAATGTCGCGGGTATTGGCGGCCATGCGACTACGCGTGAGGGAGGTCGATCCCAAGTGCGACGCCTCCGGCGTCAAGCCGGTCTCTTACCGTATGCGCGCACCTCAATGGTAATGAATGGAGAGAAGCAGCCATTATCGATAACTACTCTTGAATTCTCCCACCGCCGCCTTGAGTTCCGCGGTTAGCTCGTCGTCGATCGCGGCCTTGTCGCGTATCTTACTTAAGAGCGCATCCTTTCGCGTGGTAAGATAGTCCTGCAACTTAAGCTGGAAGTCTTTTACCTTATCCACGGGCACATCATCGAGAAAGCCATTCTGCATCGACCACAGCGTGGCGACCATTACTTCGGTGGCCAGCGGGTTGTATTGGATTTGCTTGAAGAGCTCGACGATGCGGGCGCCGCGATCGAGCATGGACTTGGTCTTGGCGTCGAGGTCGCTGCCAAATTGCGCGAAGGCCGCAAGCTCGCGGAATTGGGCAAGGTCGCCCTTGATCTTGCCGGCAACTTGTTTCACCGCCTTGATTTGCGCGGCCGAACCTACGCGACTTACCGAGAGACCCACGGACACGGCGGGCCGGATGCCTTGATAGAAGAGATCGGTCTCGAGATAGATCTGCCCATCGGTAATGGAGATGACGTTAGTCGGAATGTAAGCTGATACGTCGCCGGCCTGCGTTTCGATGATGGGCAGCGCGGTAAGTGAGCCATTGCCGTTGGCTTCATTAACTCGCGCGCTGCGCTCCAGCAGGCGCGAGTGAAGATAGAAGACATCGCCAGGATAAGCTTCGCGGCCGGAGGGGCGTTTGAGTAACAGCGAGACCTGGCGGTAAGCCACGGCGTGCTTGGATAGATCGTCGAATACGATGAGCGCATCCATTCCGTTATCCATGAACCACTCACCCATCGCCGCGCCGGCGAATGGCGCGAGATACTGGCTGGAAGCGGTGTCGGAGGCGGAGGCGACGACGATGATAGTATCGGCCAACGCACCCGCGGCCTCGAGCACGGCAATGGCGCGCGCGACGTTCGACTGCTTCTGCCCGATGGCGACATAGATCGAGTAAAGAGGGCGAAAGCCGGGCTTGCCTGCGTCGCGTTTGTTGATGCGCGCCTGGTTGATGATGGTGTCGATGGCGATGGTGGTCTTGCCCGTCGCTCGATCGCCGATGATGAGTTCGCGCTGGCCGCGGCCGATGGGGATCATCGCGTCGATGGCCATGATGCCGGTCTGCACAGGCTGACTTACACTTCTGCGCTTAATGATGCCGGGCGCGATCTTTTCCACCGGGTAAGTTGCGGCCGAGTTGACCGGTCCTTTGCCATCCACGGGAAAGCCGAGAGTATCGACCACACGGCCGAGTAACCCTTTACCCACGGGCACGGAGAGCAGACGGCCGGTGGTCTTTACTTCCATGCCTTCGACCACGTCGCGGTCGCTGCCGAGTAAGATGCAGCCGACTTCGCTTTCCTCGAGGTTAAGGGCGAGGCCAAAGACGCCGCCGGGAAATTCGATCATTTCGTTGAGCATCACGTCGCTCAACCCTTCGATGCGTGCGACGCCATCGCCCACCTCGCGGACGACGCCGACATTTGTCTTGCTCGTGCTGGTCTTGAGACCGCCGATTTGTGATTCGAGTTCTTGTAAGATGCTGGTCATGCGAAGAGGGGAGGGTTGGTTGGTTCAGCTTACTTAGTCGGATATTGCGTGGCTGCTGAGCTCCGGGGAGAGCGCGCGCCGGTCGCGGCATCCCGCTGCAACGGACTTTCGTGGGGGGCGCGATTCGGCAATAGCTCCGCGCATGCAAGACAGGCCGGGTGCGTCTTCAGGGCGCGGAGCTCTCGATGGCAGGACGGTTTCGGGAGTTCGTCGCGGCGAGGACGCCGCGACCAGCGCGCGGGACGCGCGCGCTCCCCAGAAGCCGATGACCGAAGTTACACACATCAAACGTGGGTGAGTTGAGTTTCTAAGCGGTGCAGGCGGTCGCGAATGGTGCCGTCGAAAACGTCGCTGCCGACCTTGATGCGCAGGCCTCCGAGTAACTCGGGAGTTACTCTGAATTCGGTGGTAAGATCGTTGCCGTACTTACTCTGGAGATTGGCGACTAACTGGCCGGTGGTGCCGCCATCGAGCGGCGCGGCGCTCTCGATCACGGCGTGATGCTTCTCCACCTCCATGCGGATCAGGCGCTGGTATTCCTTCAAAATACCCACGTAATGCCGCGGGCGGCTGGCGATGACCTGCCGGGCGACGGTACTTACTTTGCTGGTGTCGAGACGGCCATCGGTGAGGCTGGCTGCAAAGAGTTGTTTCGAGAGTTTGCGTGAATCCTTGTCGAGTTTCATGGGTAACTTAAGCGGCAACCTCGCGGGCGGCTTCTTCGTTGATGCGGCGCTGGTCGTCGTCGGTAAGTACTTTGCCGGTTACTTTGCCGGTGGTGCTTATCACGAGGCGCCCGACCTCGCGACGGAGTTCGGTGAGCATCTTGGTGTGTTCGAGCGCCGCGGCTTCGCGGGCTTTGGCGAGGATTTGTTCGGCCTCGCCGATCGCGCGCTGGGTTTCTTTTTCCTTCAAAGCCGAGGCGCTCCCGCGCGCTTCGTCGATCATCTTCTGCGCCTCGGTATTGGCCCGTCCGAGTATCTCCTGGTAACGCGCCTCGCTCTCGGCGAGTTGCTGCTTGATCTTATCGGCGTTGGCGAGGCCTTCGGCGATCCGCTGCCGGCGCGCTTCGAGCACGGTAAGGATGGGTTTGTAAGCAAACTTATTGAGCAAGAATGCGACGACGCAGAAGCTGAAGAGCTGCGAGAAAAACAACCAACTGTTGAAGCCGAAAATATCGCCCGTGCGCTGGGCGCTCTCGTTGAGACTTTCAAGGATGCCGCCTTCCGCGGCGAGGAGGGGAAGATAACTCATAAGTGCGAACGACTAACTGTCGCAAACAATGCGCGGGGCCGTTTCCGAACCCGCGCGAGATGCTTAGTAATGCGTGCCTTTCTGCACCAGGAAGATGGCGAAGAAGACGATGCCTTCGGCGAAGGCCGTGCTCAGGATCGCCTGCACGAGGATGGGTGTGGCGGCGCCGGGATTGCGGCCGACGGCGGACGAAGCGCCCATGCCGATAAGTCCCACGCCAATGGCTGCGCCGAGGGCGGCGAGACCGACGTGAAGGTTACCGACGAGGCCGTCTGCAAGGAGGATTGCGATGTTCATGGTGATGTCATTTATGTGTTGGTTGTTATTCCCGGAAGCCCCCGCGGGAACCACGGTCTGGCTGCCGAAATCTTATTTTGGAAGTGTTAGTGGTGCGCCTCTTCATGCTGGCAGATGAGTAACGTAAAGACCGCGGTGAGTAACATGAACACGAGCGCCTGCACAATGCCGACGAGTAACTCCATAAAATAGAAAGGAATCGGAATCAGAAACGCCAGGGGTTCATAAAGCCGCGACATGCTTTCGAGCATATTTTCGCCGGCAAAGATGTTACCGAATAACCGGAAGGCCAGCGACACCGGGCGAAAGAGGATGGACACGACTTCGAGCATGCCGACGAGGATGAAGACGCCGACCATCAGTACTTTCATGAGGCCCTTTGTGTCGCCCTTCGGCCCGAAGAGATGCATGATCGATCCGCCGAACCCATTGGCCTGCAGCGCCCACACGATCCAACACACGAAGAAGATCACCGCCATCGCGAGGGTCATGTTCAAGTCGGCATTTACCCCGCGAAAGAGCGGACGCGAGATGTGATCGAGGCCGCCCGCCGCATTCGGCTCGCCCCACCCGATGGTGCCGACGCCGGGGATGAGGCCCACCCAATTTGCAAACAGGATGAAGATAAAGACGGTGGCGAAGAACCAGAAGGTCTTCTTAACCAAGTCGCGGCCGATGATGCTCTCGAGAAAGTCGTGCAAGCTTTCGACCATCCACTCCCAGAAATTCTGCGCGCCATCGGGCACGTCCTTGATCTTGCGCGTGGCATATTGCGCAAAGACGATGATGCCGAGGGCCACCATCCAGGTTACGATCATCGAGTTGGTAACTTTGAAAATGCCGAGGTCGATGAGCGGCGCGTTGGGCGTAAGCCCTTCGTGCTTCACATGCTCGCTCGCGGCTGAAACCATCGGCCCATCTTCTGCCGCCAGCCCCGCGGCGCCCAGGAGCGCCAAGGCCAGCCCAAACACGAACCCGCTAAGCCGCACGAGAGCGGCGGCCGGCAGGTGTCTGGAAGAGGCGGAACGATGCATCGTTGAGGAATAAAACTCCCTCGCCGGAAACTCCATGCAGATCAGTCTTGCGACCTCAGCCAAACGCGCCAAGGGGCTGTCGCGAATGACGGAATTCCGGGCAAAGGGAGCGAAGATAAAACAGGCGGCCGCCGCGGGACGCAACACCTTTGTGAAACTTTTCACAAAGTTTCTCGCGCCCGGCCTTCATTTATCGAAGCGATAACCTTCGCCCCGGATGGTGGAGATATGTTGCGCAGAATCTGGACGGTCTTCGAGCTTCTGCCGCAGCCAGGCGATGTGGACGTCCACGGTGCGCGGCGTGATGTGCGGCTGCTCCTTTCAGACTTGCGCGAGGATTCGCTCGCGCGGCAACACCTGGCCGCGATGGTGAGCGGCGTGTGCAATTCGTGCGACACGCCGACCCCGAAATTCATCTGCGCTTCGGCGAATTCACGCGAACGGCGCGTGTGTCGCACGAGCAAGCAGCCGGCGGGATGCGCGCCGAAGTTCCCCGGTTACGAACTCGGCCCGATGTGGGCGGTGAAGGCCGGCGCGTCCGGCGACATCTCGGTGAAGCCCGGCGAGAGTTCGAGCGCTGGCGTCGCCTGGTATCGCTACGGAGCTGGTCCGCACTTTTCCTCGGCGGTGTTTGCACGAGGATCGGCTCTACGTTTTCCCTTCTCATGATCGCGGCGTGCTCTCGTGCTTCGATGCGAAGACGGGTGCGACGATCTACGAAGGCGAGCTTGCCGGCAATGGCGGATTCAAGGCCTCGCCGTGCGTCGCGGATGGGAGGATTTTCTGCACCGATCAGCGCGGCGTCACTTTCGTGGTTCAAGCCGGGCCGCAATTCAAGTTACTCTCAAAAAACGTGAATGACGAAATGACGTGGTCTTCGCCCGCGCTGGCCGACGGCGCGATCTTCCTGCGGACAGCCGCGCATCTTCTGCGCATCGAGTCACCGCGGTAGCTTGCGGTGCATCGGGAAGAGCATTTTTTTCCGGCAAGAGCTCGCACGCTGAAATCGAGCGGCCGATCTCGGCATTGCGGCGGAAGCTGCGTCGAGCGCATACTTCTCGGAAATGCGGCTTGGATCCGCGCGGAACCTTGAACAGCTCTCGGGCGATCTTTCGTCTCTTACTTCCACGATCTTTCTCGATGAAACTCCAACTAACATCCCTAACTACTCTCCTCTTTCTCGCGGCTTCGCTTTGGGCGGAGGAATACGATCTTGTTATTTACGGCGGCACCTCCGCGGGAGTTATCGCCGCCGTGCAGGCCAGGCGCATGGGTAAGTCGGTCGTGGTGGTAAGTCCGGACAAACATCTCGGCGGGCTTTCGAGCGGCGGCCTCGGCTTTACGGATACCGGCAATAAGGCGGTGATCGGCGGACTCTCGCGCGACTTTTACCACCGCGTGTGGCAGCACTACGACACCGCCGGCGCGTGGAGGTGGCAGAAGAAGGAGGAATACGGAAATAAGGGACAAGGCACGCCGGCGATCGATGGCGAGCAGCGCACGATGTGGATCTTCGAACCGCATGTGGCGGAGCAGGTCTTCGAGGATTATGTCAAAGAGTTCGACATTACGGTGCGTCGCGACGAATGGCTGGACCGCGCGAAGGGTGTGAAGAAGGAGGGCACACGGATCACTTCCATGACGACGCTCAGTGGCAGGAGTTACTCGGGTAAGGTATTCATCGACGCGACTTATGAGGGCGATCTCATGGCGGCGGCTGGCGTGGATTACCACGTCGGGCGGGAGGCGCAGGACGTGTACGGTGAGCAATGGAATGGCATTCAAACCGGCGTACTGCACCACCGGCACCACTTTGGCGCGATGAATCTGAGCCCTTACCTTGTGCCGGGCGATCCGACGAGCGGAGTGGTCCCGCGCGTGAGCACGGTGCCGCCGGGGGAGCGCGGGCAGGGCGACAAGCGGGTGCAAGCTTATTGCTTCCGGATGTGCCTTACGGATTATGCGGAGAATCGCATCCCATTCGCGAAGCCGGAGGGTTACGACCCGAAGCAGTACGAGTTACTCTTGCGCGTCTTTGCGGCCGGGTGGCGCGAGACGTTTCATAAGTTCGATCCGATCCCAAATCATAAGACCGACACGAATAACCACGGACCCTTTAGCACGGATAACATCGGGTATAACTACGACTATCCCGACGCCAGCGATGAGCGCCGCCGGGAGATCGTAAAGGAGCACGAGACTTATCAGAAAGGCTGGCTCTACTTCATCGCTCAGGATCCGCGCGTGCCTGGGGATGTGCGGGAGCAGATGCAGCGCTGGGGCTTGCCGAAGGATGAGTTTGCCGACAACGGCCACTGGTCGCCCCAACTCTACATCCGCGAGGCGCGCCGCATGATGGGGAGTTACGTAATGACGGAGAATGAACTGCTGAAGAAGCGCCAGACGCCGGACTCCGTGGGCATGGGTTCCTATGGCATCGACTCGCATAACGTGGAGCGTTACATCACTTCCGAGGGTTTCGTAAAGAATGAGGGCGACATCGGCGTCGCCACCAAAGGCCCGTATGAGATCGCCTATGGCTCCCTCATTCCGAAGCGCGGGCAGGCATCCAATCTCCTCGTGCCCGTGTGCGTTTCGAGTTCGCACATTGCTTTCGGGTCCATCCGCATGGAGCCGGTCTTTATGATCCTCGGCCAGTCCGCTGCAACCGCTGCCGGGCTGGCCATCGACGCACACCAAACCGTGCGGGAGGTGCCTTATGCGAAGTTGCGCGAGCGCCTGTTGAAGGATGGGCAGGTGCTCGAATACAGCGCTCCGCCGCGCAAGTAAGTAACTCAGCGGAGTTACCCGATGCAGGCATTCATCATTAACCTGGACTCCGCCGAGGATCGTTGGGTGGCCATCACGCGAAGCTTTGCGCATGTCGAGATAATGCCGCGGAGAGTGCCGGCGGTGGAAGGGAAGGCGATCGCGTTTCCACATGAAGGTTATTCCGAGCAGCGCTTTCGCTGGTTTCACGGGCGGAGGACTAACTCCCGGGAAGTCGGCTGCTTCTGGAGCCATATCAAAGCCATGCAGGCATTCCTTGAAACGCCGGATGCACATGGCCTGATCTGCGAGGATGACATCACCCTGGGCGTCGAGTTGGAGAAGATCCTCGGCGGCGCTTTGCGACACTGCCGAGAATGGAATATCCTGCGCCTCACCGGGCTCGGCCGCGGCAAGCCGGTGAAGGTGGCCGAGTTATTTGGCGGATACCATCTGTGTGTTGGCTTGGGGCGGCTGAAGGGATCGGGCGCTTATCTTATCGACCGCACCGCGGCGGCCGCTTTGGTGGCGCGTCTGCTGCCCATGTGGCTGCCGTTCGATCACGCACTGGATCGCGAGTGGTGGTTTGGCCTGCGAGCGGCATGTGTGCTCCCCTTCCCCTGCTCCCAGACCGACGGCGCATTTGGTTCGTCGATCCAGAGCGGTAAGACCGGGCGCCTGCCGTCCCTGCGCCGCTGGTTGACTACTTACCCATACCAAGCCTGCAATGAGCTGGCTCGATGGTGTTTTCGGGGGTCGAGTTATGTCCGTTGGAAATTCGCGCGCTCTACGCGATTGGCGCTATGAGTTCGGATCGGGAGGATATTCGAAATCAAATTCACTACGTCACCAATTCCCCTTGCGCGACGACTTCGGAGAATATCCAATGCACGCAGCCACCCGGATGCTGGATTGTTCCGAATCACGTCCTGTCCATTGCCAGTGTAGCTCAGTGGTAGAGCAGCGGTTTCGTAAACCGCAGGTCATGGGTTCGAATCCCATCACTGGCTTATCTTAGCGGGAAGGGTGCAGTTAATTTTAACGCAGAGACGCGGGAAACTCAGAGGAGGAAGAGGACGGGCCAATGCAATGGGGACAAGGGAGAATGGCATTAAGTGAAGGCAGGTTTGGGATGAGTGGTGAGCGCGTTACTCCGGCTTAGTGCCTTCGTGTCTTCGTGGTGAAATTCCTTGAAGCGCTTCCCCCCGTTCCAGCTTTTCAGAGTGAACCACGAAGGCGCGGAGGCACGAAGGGCTGGCGGCAACACAGCCGCGCTTTCCCCATTCGAGACAAGGGAGTTTAGGTTCCCAACTCTTCAGAAAATTCCGTTGTCCCCAATTCCTCTTTCCTACTGGCGGTTAAAGCGGTGGACGCGGCCGTAGATGTTGTATTCCGACACGAAGACATCGCCGTGCGCGTTGCAGGCCACGCCGTGCGGCGCGGTCACGATGCCGGGACGCCACTTGTCGGGCTCGGTTTTGTTAGTGCCCGCTTCCTCGGCGACGGTGTTGGTGCCGAAGGTGGCCGCCACTTTGCCCGCTTTGTCGAGGACGGTGATCTGGCCTTTGATCTCGCCGATGACTGCATAGTCGCCGTGGATGGCCACCGCCGCGGGCAGGAGCAAATCGGTGGCGATGACTCCGAGAAATGCGCCATCGAGCGAGAGATGGACCACGCGGCCATTGGCGCGATCGCAGCCGATGATGCGCGGCGGATCGAAGCGTGTGTCGATCGCAATTTTGTGAAAGGTCTTGAAGCCGTAAGGCTCCTTCTTGCCGCCAAAGGAGTTGAGATATTTCCCCGTTTTGTCGAAGCGATGGATGTAGTCGCTCGAATATCCATCGGTCACGTAGAGATCGCCATTGGGCGCGATGTCCATGCCAGTGAGGCGCACGGTGAGCTTGCCATCCTTGCCCTTGCTCTTGAACTCATCGGGGATGGCCGAGGAGGGGATGTTGAGCACTTCTTTGCCCTCCAAGGTGAGCTTGAGGATATTGCCCGCGCCGAGCCGCGGTCCGTAGATGAACTCGCCGCCGGCTTCCTTGTGAATGACAAAGCCGTGGAGATCGGGCGGCGCGTTTTCCACGAGGCGCAGAAACTTCCCGTCCGGCGCATAGACTTGCAGCGCAGCCTTCGGGTCCATGACGCTCACATAGACCTCGCCTTTTGCGCTGACTGCCACATCGCCGTGCATGTTGCCCATCTGCGATCGGCCTTCGGGCAAGCGATACCAATTGGGGACGGCCTTGTATTCGAGAGCGCGCGCGGGGCCGATGGACAGGGCGATGGCGAAAGCGGAGAGGAGGAGCTTATTCATGGGCGATGAGTCTTTCAGCGGAGCTCGCCGAGGAGCGAGCGGAAACTTCCGACTTTGCCCAGTCCCGATTTTTGCGGGCAAGAGCGGCGGCGCACCCTTTCTCCGCACTACTCCCCCTGGCGTGCCGGTTCCGCGCAGACCGGGCAGTCTGGAGACCTGCCGATGCGCAGGCGGCGGAACCGCATGGCGCCGAGATCCATCGTGAGCAGCGTCCCCGCGAGCGGCGTGCCGAGACCAGTGAGCACCTTCACCACTTCCACGGCGGCCATGCACGCGATGGTGCCCGACACCGCGCCGAGCACGGGAAATTCGCGACGCCAATCCGGCGGCGCCTCGCAGCACAGGCAGGCGAGGCATCCGGTGCGACTCGGGATGAACGTCGTGAGCTGCGCCTCGAAGGCGAAGACCGCGCACTCCACCATCGGCCGCCCGAGCGCGACGGCGGCGCGGTTCAACGCAAAGCGCTCCTCGAAAAGCGGCGCGGCATCCACCACCACGTCGGCCTGCGCGGTGAGGTCGCGCGCGTTGGAGTCGGAAATATTTTCGCTCACACCGACCAGCTCGACGCGCGAATTAAATTCACGCAACCGGCTGAGAATGCTGTGCAGGCGCGGCTTCCCGAGCCGGTCGTGATTTTGCAGAAGCTGCCGGTTGAGATCGCGCGCGTGCACCACGCCGCCCATCGCGAGGATGAGCCTGCCGATGCCGGCAGCGGCAAGTTGATGCGCAACCAGCCCGCCGATGCCGCCGACGCGCGAGATGAGCACGCTCGCTCCTTTCAGCTTGCGCTGGGCCTCTTCGCCGAAACCCGGCAGCCACATCTGCCACTCGTAGATGGCGCGCTCCTCGGCGGTGAGCTCGGGCAGTGGATCACACATCGCTTGCTTCGATGACCCGCCCGCCTTCGAGCCGGAAGAGCACATCGGCGAGCCGCGCGGCTTCGCTGCGCTGGTGGGTGACGTGGAGAACGGTGACGGCTGTCTCGCGTTGCACGCGATGGAGCAACTCGGCGAGCGGTTCGCGTGTCTCGTCGTCGAGCGCGGAGAGCGGCTCGTCGAGCAGCAGCACCTGCGGGCGCGCGGCGAGCGCGCGGCCGAGCGCGACGCGCTGACGTTCGCCGCCGGAGAGTCCGTGCGGCCGGCGCTCCAGCAGGTGCGCGATGCCGAGGGGCGTCGCGAGTTCATCGACGCGACGCGCGATCTCCGCGGCGGGCCGGCGACGGAGCCGCATCGCAAAGCCGAGTTGCTCGCGCACCGTCATGGTGGGAAAAAGCGCGCCGTCCTGCGGCACGTAGCCGATGCCGCGATCGCCGGGCGTTTCGCGGGTCACGTCGCGCTCGCCGAGCCACACATGCCCAGCCGTCGGACGGCGCAGGCCGCAGATGATTTCGAGGACCGAAGTCTTGCCCCCGCCGGTGCGGCCCATGAGCACGCCGTAACGCCCCGCCGGCACGGTGAAGGACATATTCTCGAAGCCGAACGCACCGGCCCGCCACGCGATATTTTCGAGCCGGATCATACCCGCTCTCCCGCCAGCCGCACCGCCGCGAGCACCACTACGGCGAGCGCCACCATGAGCATGCTCACCGCGATCGCAGCCTCAAGATTGCCCACGCTGAGTTCGAGCCACACGGTCGTGGGCAGCACTTCGGTCTTCATGCGCGTGGCGCCGGCGAAGACGAGGATCGGCCCGAATTCCCCGAGGCTGCGCGCCCACGCGATGCTCGCCGCCGCAAACATTCCACGCCGCGCCGCCGGCAGCGTGACGAGCCAGATGGCCCGTGCGCGCGAGCAACCGAGCGTCATCGCCACTTCCTCGGGCCGCGACGACAGATGATCGAACGTCCCGCGCATCGTGCGCACCGCAAAGGCCGCGCCGATCACGCACTGCGCGAGCACCACGCCAGCGACGGTGTAAGTAAATGGAATCGCGCGTTCGACGAGCTGACCGAAGCGCGTCTGGAAAAGGATGAGCAGGCAAAGGCCGACGACCATCGGTGGCAGCACGATGGGAATGTCGAGCGCGGCATCCAGCCATTCCTTGCCGGGGAAACGTCCGCGCGAAAGCAGGTAGCCCACCGGCACCGCGAGCAGCAGCGCGAGCAGCGCCGTGGAGGTGCAAGTCGCGAGACTCAGCGCGATCGAGTACTGGATCTCCCGTTTCTGCAGCGCTCGTACGAGATCGCCCGGCGCGCTATGCACCGCCGTCGCGCCGAGCATCGCGAGCAAGAAAAGCAGATACGCGCCAGTGATCGCGTTGAGGACGAGCCAGAGCGGGTCGAAGCGGCGGATCATTTCC
>JBBRXP010000051.1:0-31928 GCA_038238555.1 Chthoniobacterales bacterium
CGCTCCGAACCACAGCCGCAGCCTGGGGTAGATTGTCGCAAGAGCAGATGGATCAGCCCAAATCGGAGGCGCCCTCCGACGATATTCAGACCTTGAGCGGGTCGCCGAAATAATGCGGACCGTTCGCCTACCTTCTCATCATCGCCGTTTCCAGAGAGAGGCAAGGATAAGTGCTGGAACACTGATTTTGGGAAGCAAAAAGGTGGAAAGCAGTGGGCCGGTCCCATTTCTGGGACCGGCCCGAAGCGACTCAATTTGCTGCAAAACCCCTTACGCGTTGCGCCGGCGGCGGAAGCGCTGCAGACCGAGGAGACCGGCCATGCCGCTAACCATGGAACCAATCACGCTGGGTTCAGGCACTGCCACGAGGAGAACATCGTTGCCGGTGCCAAGTAGTCCGCTGGAGTTAGGGCTGCCTGCATTGAAGTTACCACTGTAGAAGATGTTGAATTGCTGGCTGCCGATGGTCACGAGACCTCCATCGGCCACCCCGTTAATGATGCCAGTTGTCGTGCCGGCACCATTGTTAAGGATGATCCCGAAGATATCTCCAGCGGCACCGCCGAATGCGGGGGTCGAGCCAGCGAAGTCTCCGTCGAGGGTGATGTTGCCACCAGCCACGTCAACTCGATCATAGGTGCCAAGGGCGTTGGAGGGGCCCGCGATATCGAGGATGTAGTGGGTGTTCGCATTGAGCGTCAAGTTGTTAGTGACGTTCAGGGTACCGGGAGCCCCCGGCGAAGCGCCCGGAGACAGGGTGCTACCGGTAAAGATCAGCGTGCCAATGGTGCCGCCACCCATCACTGTGCCTGCGACATTCACGGTGCCGAGGGCTCTGCCGCCAGTGACGACATCAAGAGTGGCACCCGGAGATACGCTGAAGAGCGCACCGGATTGGATGACGCCGGTGGAGGCCACGCGAAGCGTGCCGGCCTGAACCAGCGTCGAGCCGGTGTAGGTATTCGTCGCTCCAAACACAACAGTACCGGTTCCCTGCTTGGCAAAGCTACCTGCGGCAGTACCGTTGGCGATGACGCCGTTGATATTCGTCAATCCTGTACCCGAGACAATAAACGTGCGGGCGGGGCCTTCCGAAAGACCAAGTGGGCCGGACAACGTTAATGCGGTTCCAGCAGGGAGGTTATTTTGCAATTGCCGGTTACCGCCATTGTTTGTGGCGGAGCCGGTGAATTCGATGCTATTGGAGCCGCTGACTGTGGAACTGCCTCCGAAAAGCACCGCGTTGGGGATTGCATTGGCACCGGTGAGAGGCACGGTCGCCTGAAGGGTTCCGTTTGTGAACGAGAACCTTCCAGTGCCGAGACTCTGCTTATCGTTAATGATTACGGTGCCCGCGATGTTATTCTCCGTGAATCCTCCGGCGAATGACTTGGCGCCATTGATCGTGAGAGTTCCCGTGCCGGTGTATGACACCGCGCTCCCTGCAGTGGCCGTATTGGCAATATCGCCGTTGATGACCGTGGGGCCCGAGCCGTTGAAGGTAAGGGTTCGCAGGGTGGCAGTGTCTCCTTGTGTCAAGCTACCATTAAACGTAAGAACCTTTCCAGAGGTAAGGTTATTCGTGATGGTGTTATTGTTGTTGCTGCCGTAGCTCACAGGTCCACCGACGGTGAAGTTATTGTCTCCGATCACCCCGAGGGTCGTGTTTGCCGTCAAGGTCACTGGATTGGTGATATTCCGGTCCCCGTAGGCGGCGAATATATTGACGTTGCCAAGTGTTAGCGGTCCCGCCCCGAGCGCGGCTACATTGCCGATGCCGAGCGTGCCGGCAGTCGCACTCACAGTACCATTGAAGGTCGGAGGGGCGGAGGCGGAAAGAACCCATGTTCCGGCGCCGACCTTGCTGATGCCAATCACGTCGGTTCCCCCGCCAACGAGCGCGATGGTCGATGTGTCGAAATCGTTGGCATCTTCATTCGTTCCTTGGAGGGTGATGGTCTTCGGTCCCGTCATGCCGCCAGGGCCGTCGCTAATGGTGCCGCGGAAGATCAATGCACCCGACCCGTTGGCATCGAGGACAAGCCCGCCCGTGGTGCCAGTGAGCAAGAACGACCGATTGGTCGTTTCTCCGTTGCCAACATAATAGACGGTACCCGCGACAGTCGTTAACCCGGCCTTCACGACATTACTGCCACCGGGAGCACCGAAGGAACTCGTGGAAGACAATGCGTTGCCAAGTGAGTTCACCACGACCGTGTTACCGTTGATGACCGTATTCCCCGTGTAGGAATTGGATCCCAAGAGTTGAAGAGTGCCATTAACGATCAATGAGTCGCCAGTGGTGAGCGGAGACGGGCCGCCGCTGATGGCACCCGTGATGGAAGCGAAGTCAGTGCTCGTATTGGGGTTATCGATGACGGTAATCGTGCGCGCAGCTGTCGCGGCCGAGAGATTGAGATCAATTCCGTTTTGGAATTCAACGCCGGCGGTGGCGGAAATGGATCCCAAGACAAATTGCGAGGGGGCACCCGTCGCGAGATTGGGCAGGAAGCCAGGCGTCGCCCACACCAGCGTCGAGCCGCTGCCACCCAAGTTGACCGTCAGGTTGGAAGGGTTGGCTGAGAAACCGGAATTACCCGGGCCAAATGCGATCGCCCCGGAGCCGGTACCTACCGGCCTCAAGAAGGTGCCACTGCTTTCCAAGACACCGCCTTGGAGGGTAAGCTGACTGGTGTTGGGAAGACTTGCGAAATCGACTGCGCGAAGGACACCACCGGAGACCGTGGTCGTGCCGGTGTAATTATTCCCAGCATTTCCGAGGATCCACACGCTAGCTCCCGTCTTATTTACATTCAGAGAGCCGCCGAGAGTGTTATCAACGAGTTGGAGGTTGATCTGGTTGTCGCCGTTGGAGTCTCCCGCCAATCCGAGGGTCTTGGCCCCTGTGCTGGCGAATGCGACGGCTCCGGTATTGGTGAACACAAGAGCCGCGTTGTTGGCGGTCCGGGCCAGGTTATTAAGGTTACCGGCGCCTCCCGAGGAATCGAGAGTGCCGCCGTTGCCATCCAACGTGAAAAGTCGATCGGTGCTGGCGGACGGAGTGTTGGTGCCCTGCAAGATGGCGGCACTTGCACCAGCATACTGAAGGATCCCGGTGCCGGTGCCCAAGGCGCCGCCGAGAATCAAATTGGCGGCGGCGCTCGATGACCTGCCGATCCCGCTGTTGGAACCGCCGTTGGCCAGGGAAGCTACCGATACGGTACCGTTGGTGATGAGTGTGGGGCCGCTATAGCTGTTGACTCCGCTGAGAACGGCCACGCCCGTGCCATTCTTGGTGACGCTAATGGTGCCGGCGCCATCTGAAATGACACCGGAGAAGTTACTCCCCGCGGTGGTGTTGCCAAAGGTGAACAATGTCGCGCCCCCGATCGTGCTGGTGATGGAGCCGATGCCGTTTAATTGCCCAACGCTGACGGCGGGGACGCCGCCCAGATCGAGAGTCGCGAATTGCCGCACACGGAGGGCATTGGTGGAGGCTCCGAGGTTTCCGGCTCCGACGAGTCGCAGGATGCCATCGTCGATTGCGGTCACACCGCCCGCATAGGTATTGCTGGCGCTCAAGATGAGCGTGCCCGCGCCGGATTTCGTAATACCGCCAGCGCCGCCGCCGATGATCGGCATGTCGATGGAAAGAACATCCGCGGCGGTATCCGAGCGGATGGATAATTCCACACCGGACGTACTCACTGACGCCCCGCCCGAGATGGAACCGGGCGCGCCGCCGCCCGACTTAATGATCCCGCGCCCGGTGGTCTGTATGACGAAGGCGGACCCCGCAGTGAACGGGAGGCTCACTCCGGAGCCTTGGAGATTCAAGGTGGGGATGGAAATGCTGCCACTGGCGGCAGGAGTAATGGTAAGTTTGGCATGGCTGCCTGTGGTGAGCGTATCCACCGCAGCGGCATTGGGATCGACGCCATACTGCAATTCGCGGACAAAGCCGGTTGCTCCCGAGCCATTGTAAGCGGCAAATTCGCTTCCATTAAAGAACATGCCGAAACCCATGAAGCCGCTATTTGTCTGACCCGTGAAGCTGATGGCGGTGTCCACGCCATTGGTGCCGCCGTTGGGATTGACCACGTAGTTCAGCGCATTGCCGACGCCGTGGGTCGGCGCGAGGGCGGAATTGAATAACAATTGCGTGGTGCCACTGTTGCGATCCAACTGGATGATCGAGTTACCGTCAGTCGCCTGAAGCCTTTCGAGCACCTCGGTGCTGCCGCCTGCGGCTCCCACATATTGGAGCCGGCCTCCAGCCAGAGCGTTGATGGTGGCTTCGGAAGTGAAGGTTACGCCGACGGTGTCCCTGATGATGTTACTCGCCGCGGTGGTGGCACGAAGCTGGAGCGTCCCTCCGTTGATGGTCACGTTCGCCGCCGTAGTGCCTATGCCGCCGAAGTTGTTGTTACCCGAAAGAATCCATGTGCCGTTGCCGGTCTTGGTGAGAGCAACGGTGCCTGTCGTACCACTGGTATTATTGGCGATGATCCCTGAGATCTCGTTGTTGGCATTACTGGAGCCCGTGAGGAACAGCGTTTTGTTGCCAGTGCCGATGTTGGTGATGTTATTGGTGAAAACCGCGGCGCCGGTCCCGCTGGCATCGAGCACCCCAGCGCCTCCCGTGCTGCCAACCAAACTAATGGTCTTCGCGGTGGTGCCGCCGGGTCCGGTGTAACGGAGTCCGGCAGCTACGTTGGTGCCGGAACCCAGACTGATGTCGGCGGTCAGGCCCGTGCCGAGTGCCCCGAAGCTGGCAATGGAAACGGTGCCGACGTTGATGTTGGTGTCTCCGCCGTAGGTCGAGGCGCTTCCACCAATCGTGAGAGTGCTCACGCCGGTCTTGGTCAGCACGGCAACACCGGTGCCGGTAGCCCCTTCAAGAACGCTGCCGGTGATTAAAGTGTCGCCATTGCCCGCGATGGTAAAAGCCCGCGTGGAAGTAGCAATGCCGGTATTTCCGAGCACGTTGGAATTGATCGTGAGCTGAGCGTTGAGGTTGTTGGTAATGGTGGTTTGGTTATCACCCGCCGTAGGGATACTAAAGAGCGTGGCACCCGCCACCAGGGGCGTGAAGCTGATGCCGTAGCCGTCGCGGCCATTGAAAGTGATATTGCGGTTAACCACCTGCAAGGTGATATCCGGAAAGTTGGCGGTCTGGTTCAATACGGTGCTGCCAATTGCATGATCGACAAAGATGGTGCTATTAGCGGCGACCGTGACTCTCTTGTTGGCAAAGTTAGGTGTATCGCCACGGACCTCGAGCGTGCCGGCGGCGAGGTTGATGGCGTTTGCCAGGGTGCTCGTGCCGAGACTCGCCTGGGATGAGACACGAGTAAATCCCGCGGTAAGGGATGTCGTGCCGGTATAGGTGTTTGCCGGGCCTAAAATCAACGTGCTGGTGCCTTCCTTTTGCAGGAAGCCGCCGGACAAGGTCGCGCCGGATAGATCAAAGTTGCCGATGTTGCCCGAGAATATCGTGACGTTGCCGACGATATTTCCGCCGACCACGCTACCCGTGACCGTGGTGGTACCAAGCGTTGAAAAGAGCCGGGTGGCTGTGGCGTTACTTAGCGTGATGCCGCCGGAGATGGTGTTGTTACCCATCGAGATCAAGGCGCCGTTGAAGCTGCCGAGGCCAGTGCCTGCAAGCGAAAGCGGACGGGTGATGGCAACCGGGGTGGTGGCGCCATTGAGGAACAACTGGCCACCCACGTTGCCAATTGCATTAAGGCCCGTGACCACCACGGTATTGGTGCTGGCGCCCAGCGCTGCCTGGTTTGAAATTTGAACCACGCCGCTGCTGATGACGGTAGAGCCCGTGTAGGTGTTGACGCCACCTAAAATGAGCGTGCCGCCAAGGGTCTTGCTAAGGCCCGCGGCACCCGCGAGAACTGAATTGACCGTGGCACTCGCGCCGAGTTCCACGCTGATGGTGCCGGTAGTCAAAGTAAGATCGCCGCCGTTAAGACTGTAGGGCAGAGCGGTCGTCGGGCCGGCATTTCTGAACATGAGGGTATTGGCAAGCTCCCCGGCAGTCAGCGTAATGTTCACGCCCCCCGAGGCGGCGGGAGCCACTTGCGTGAAAATCGCGTCGTCGGCAGCGGTGGGTTCGGCGCCCAGCGACCAATTGCCGGGAGTGTCCCACAAGGCATCGCTGGAAACGGTGCTAAAAAAATCCGGTGCGGCATGAGCGGCGCCGACACCGGCGGCTAGCGCGGCGGCGACACCGACGGCGGAGGAGAAACGATTCAGAGAGACGCTGAGAGGGCGGACTTTGGTAATGCGGCGGCGGTTCATAGGATTCATGGTAGGTGGGCGATTTAGGAGGTTGAAATTTTGATTGGGGACGAAGTGGGAACGGTCTTTAGGGACTGCTTGCGACGTTCTGGGGGTGAACTGGGTTGCGACTCGACGAGCACTATGGAGAAGCGATCTTGCTCGAAGATTGCGGGGTAATTACCCGATAGTAATAAATTCTCGATCTTCTTTCCATGAGAGTGGATCGAATCTCGCAGTGCGAGTAACACGAGGCTGACTGTCTGACGGAGCCGTTCGTTGAGCAAACGTCGCTCGCAAATTCTGGATCGAAAACTTCCTGGTTCCATCAAACCCTTTACTGGCGCGGATGCGCAGGCATGCGCAGCACTTCTCTCGACGAGGCGAAGGGAGACCGCATCCAGCGCAGAGAGAGTCGGCGGGCAGGTCTCGCAGGGTCGACACCGCCTTTCGGCGGAAGAATTCAAGACGCATTGCTGGCCCGCAATCATGCGCTTTCTGAAAATGCGGCGAGAAATTTTATCTTCCTGCGACGGGAGAGCGAATCGCGGATCCCGAAGAGAATTAAAGGCACATCCGAATGAGAGCACGAATGGAATCACTTTGCGCCAAAGCCTGAGTAATGATGAATCCGAGCGAGGCGGCGCTTGCTCGACCGGCGCCAAATTACTCGACTCGGAAAATGTAGCCGATGCCGCGCAGGGTGTGGATGAGCTTGGGCTGGTAATCGCGATCCAGCTTGGTGCGCAGGCGGCAAACCAGGACGTCGACGACGTTGGTCTGCGGGTCGAAATTGTAATCCCAAAGCCGCTCGAGGAGATGGGTCTTGGCGAGCGCTCGCCCTTCGTTGCGGATGAGGAGCTCGAGCAAGGAAAACTCCCGGGGCTGAAGCTCGATCTTCTGGCCTTCGCGGCGGACGGTGCGGCCGATGAGATCGACGACGACTCCGTGGGCCTCGATGCGCTCGAGATCAGCGGACTTCTGCGCACGGCGGAGGATGGCTTCGATGCGGGCGAGCAGCTCGGAGAGGGCAAAGGGCTTGGCCAGGTAGTCGTCGGCCCCCGCTCGGAGGCAGCGGACTTTATCCTCCACGGAGCGCCTGGCGCTGAGTACGATCACGGGAGTGGCTACCTCGTCGCGGCGCATGGCATCGATGACTGCGAAGCCATCCATGTGAGGCAACGTCAAGTCCACAATGGCGGCATCGTAACGGCCCGTGAGGACCATCTCCACGCCCTCGGCGCCATCGACGGCGATATCGGCTGCGTAGCCGTGCTGCTGGAGGCCTTTGGCGACGAAGGAGGAGGTTTTCGGATCGTCTTCGACGATGAGGATGCGCATGGCGGGGAAGTCTAACATTCATGGCGAGTGATGCCTCAAGAAAGTGGCCCGCACGCCTGCAAGCGCGTCAAAAAACAGAAACTTCAAACCTCAAACTTCAAACACCAAACTCCAAACGGCTCGCGATCGAATGGCCGCGGAGAAGCTGAACGCGCATTTGGAGTTTGGCATTTGAAGTTTGAAGTTTTGCGTTCAATGCCGCTCGCATTGCGCTGAGCGCCGAGTAAGATCGCCGGCCATGCCGCTCGATCTCAAGAGTCTCATCACCACGCGCCTCGGCGAAAATTATCGACTCCACGAGCAGCACCTCAATTCCACGCTCGTGGCCGTGCAGCGGATCATCGGATTCGATCACGTGTATGCCAACGCGCGCGGGGCATATCTCTACGATCTCGATGGGCGCGATTATCTCGATTTCCTGAGCGGCTACAGCGTCTTCAATATCGGGCGCAATCATCCGGCAGTGCAGGCGGCGATTCGCACGGTGCTCGAGATGGATCTGCCCAACATGGTGCAGATGGATTGCTCGCTGATGAGCGGGCTGCTCGCCGAGGCGCTGCTGGCAAAGATGCCCGCGCACTTGGACGCGGTCTTCTTCTGCAACTCAGGCGCGGAGTCGGTGGAAGGCGCGGTGAAATTTGCGCGCGCGGCGACGGGCCGCACGGGGCTCGTGTCGCTGAAAGGCTCCTTCCATGGACTCACGCATGGCGCGCTCTCGGTGATGGGCGACCCGCATTTCCAGGAAGGCTTCGGTCCCCTGCTCCAGGACTGCTCGCGCATCGCGCTGGGCGATCTCGCGGCGCTCGGAGAAAGACTCGCAAGGCGGGATGTCGCGGCGTTTGTGATCGAGCCGGTGCAGGGCAAGGGCGTGCATTTTCCGCGAGACGATTTCTTTCTCCGTGCGCAGGCGCTCTGTCGCGAAACCGGCACACTGCTTCTCTGCGATGAAGTGCAGACGGGGCTCGGCCGCACGGGGCGCTGGTGGGGGTTTGAAAATTTCGGTCTCGAGCCGGATATCGTGACGCTGGCGAAATCGCTGAGCGGCGGTTACGTGCCGTGCGCCGCGGTGGTGACGCGGCGCGCGATCTACCAGAAAACTTTCAGCCGGCTGGATCGCTGCGTGGTGCACTCGTCCACCTTTGGGCGCAATAATCTCGCGATGGCCTGCGGGCTCGCGACGCTGCAGGTGCTCGAGGAGGAAGGGCTCATCGAACGCTCCGCGGACTCAGGCGCGGAACTGCGGCGCCGGCTCGACGCGCTGAAAGCAAAACACTCGCTGATCAAGGAAGTGCGCGGGCTCGGCATGATGGTGGCAATTGAATTCCACGAGCCGCGCGAATTTGCGGCGCGGATGGGATGGAAGCTTTTGCACCGCGTAGAGAGTGAGCTCTTCGCGCAGATGGTCGTCACCTCGCTCTTCAAGAAACATCGCATCCTCACGCAAATCGCGGGACACGCGATGGACGTCGTCAAGATTCTCCCGCCCCTGACGATCGGCGAAGCAGAGATCGCGCGGTTCGTCGGCGCATTCGATTCCGTGCTCGATGAGTGCCGGCGTTTTCCCGGACCGATGTGGGACTTCGGCGCCAATCTCGTGCGCCACTCTCTGCGCCGGGCAGCGCCGGAACCGGTGCGCGCGGGCGGAGGGGGAATTTAACCGGTCCGCCGCGCCGCGACCTGGCCGAGCCTGCGGTGGCGTTTGCGCTTTTCCTTTTTCGTGGCGCCGAAGAGCGCAAGGCCAGCGGCGAGCAACACGAACGCGGGCAGACCAAATGTTACGACACTCGCGAGGCTGCCATTACTCGTCGCGCTGCTTCCGGCGGTCAGGGCTTCCTTGCTCGCCGCCTCCTTCGCCATGTTCTGGGGCATGGCGATGGACGTCGCGTTCTGGCCGGGCTTTGGCGGCGGAGGCTCGATGGGCGGCGGCTGATCGCCGAAAGTGATCGCGCCACGCACAGGAGCGGCCACGACGCCGAAGCACAACACCGCCACCGCGAGAGTTCGCACAATAACACGCCGTGCCGGGAACGCAGTCATGAGGGGAGCGGAGGGTAAAGCTCGCGCCGAAGTTGACAACATATTTTCATCACCCGTGATCCGCCGCAGCGCCCCGGAAAATCAGGCCTCGATGACGCCGGCCGCGCGACGCCGGGACTTCAATCGAGCCGTGACGCACACGCCGAGCAATGCCACGCCAAAGCCGATGGATGCAGGCTCGGGAATGGGAACCGGCGGCGGAATCGACACCGGAGCGCCGGGGATCAATTGAGAAAGCGCCGTGTTATAAAGGAACGTGACGTTGCCGATCTGCGAGGCGCTCGTGATCCCGGCATTCGCAAGAGTGAAGGTGGCAAGCCGCGCGGCGTATGGGTTGTGCCCGGGGTTTCCGTTGATCGATCCGTTGCCTGTGTACACACCGGCGGCGGCTCCAATCTCGCCGTCGGCAGGCCCGACAATCGCGAACTGCGCGTTCGGATTAAAATCCAATTGAAACACGCTGCCACTGACCGTCTTTTCCCAAGTGGACAACAGGCTGGAAGAGGCCCCGACCACATAAGTGCCATTGCCTGCAATGGTCCGCGACCCGGCGGCAGCGGCGGTGAAAGTGGCAGCCGCCACGGGCGTGACACCCGTGGTGATCGAGAATCGGATGCCCGTGAGCAATTGACCCGCATCCGCAGTGTGCGGGGTGGTATTTTCCAACGTCAACACGAGCTGGCCCGCGGTTACATCGAAGTCTGCCTTGGCGGAAACCGCGACGCCCGCCGACGTGCCGCTGCCTTGAAATGGGAGCACGGTTGCTTGCGCGGAAGTGGCGCAGAGGATCGCAAAGGCCCCGAGAATCAAGTGTCTGGTTGTCATGGCGGGCCATCAAAGCCAATTGGTGTGAAGGGTGGAAGGTTAAAATGTCCGGCAATGTCGTGGTGGAAGCGACGCAACTTCTTGTAAGACTTTTTCAAAAGTGTTCTGCCACTCGACGCGGCCGACGCGCAAAATTTCTTGGCCCGCGCGGCGGCTCTTTGCTAAGAACTCGCGTCATGCGGATCTTCATTCCGGCAGAAGTCGAACCGGGCGAGACCCGCGCAGCCCTCGTGCCTTCCGCGGTGAGGAGGCTCGTGAAACTCGGCGCGGACATTCACGTCGAAGCAGGCTTGGGACGCTCGTTGAAAATCTCCGACGCCGACTTCCGTGCCGCCGGCGCAGAGGTCGCCATTTCCCGCCGCGATGGACTGGAAAGCGCGGCCCTCGTCCTGCGAGTGCGCAAGCCGCCGGCGGAGGAAATCGCGCTCCTGAAAAATGGCTGCATCCACATCAGCTACCTCGATCCTTTCAAGGAAACCGCCCTCGTGCGCCAGCTCGCCGGGGCCGGCGTGAGCGCGATCTCGATGGAGATGATTCCGCGTTCCACCGTCGCGCAAAAAATGGACGCGCTCAGCTCGCAGGCCAACCTCGCGGGCTACGCCGCCGTGCTCCTCGCGGCGAGCCGGCTCGACCGCATTTTTCCGATGATGACCACGCCCTCGGGCACCATCCCGCCGGCCAAAGTGCTCATCATCGGCGTCGGAGTCGCGGGTCTCCAGGCCATCGCCACCGCCAAGCGACTCGGCGCCGTAGTGGAGGCCTTCGATACGCGGCCCGCCGTCGAGGAGCAGGTGAAAAGTCTCGGCGCGAAGTTCGTGAAAATCGATCTCGGCGAGACCGGCCAGACCGCGCAGGGCTACGCCCGAGAGCTCACGCCCGAGCAGCTCGCGAGGCAGCGCGACGCACTGGCCGCGCGCTGCGCACAGGCCGATGTCGTCATCACGACCGCGCAGATTTTTGGAAAAAAAGCGCCGGTCATCGTCACCCGCACGATGGTCGAGCAGATGAACCCAGGCAGCCTGCTCATCGACATAGCCGTGGAAAGCGGCGGAAACGTGGAGTGTTCGCGCGTGAATGAAGAGGTCGAGATCCACGGCGTGCAAGTGCTCGGTCCCGCCAATCTCGCGGGTCGCGTGCCGCGCGCCGCGAGCGAGATGTATGCAGGCAACCTTGTCAATTTCATCGCGCACTTTTGGAATCCCGAGAAGAGGACGCTCCATCTCGATCCGCAGGCAGACATTCTCCGCAATTGTCTCGTCACGCACGGCGGCGAACGAATGACGAATGACCAATGACCAATGCGCGGACGGATTTGCCACCGGCGTGTGGTGCGCTAAGACAGTGCCTTTCCACCCATGAGCGCGATCCAAAAATCCGACCCGTATTTGATGCCGCAGGAATATCTCGTACGCGAGCGCGAAGCGGAGTCCAAGAGTGAGTATTTCAACGGCCACGTGGTCGAGATGGCCGGCGCCACCTACTGGCACAACGTCATCGCGGTGAATGCGCTCATCTCGATCGGGCGCCAATGCCGTGGCCGGCCTTGCGTGGCGCTTGGCTCCGACATGAAGGTGCGCGTCGAGAAGGCCAATCTCTTCCGTTATCCCGATCTCTCCGCAGTTTGCGGCCCCATCGACTTTTACGACTCGCACCAGGACGTCTATTGCAACCCGGCCTTCATCCTCGAAGTACTCGCGCCGGGCACGGAGCGCTATGATCGCACGGACAAATTCGCGCTCTACCGGCTGGTCGATTCTTTCCGTGAATACGTGCTCGTGGCGCAGGATCGCATCGAAATCGAGGTCCACCGCCGGGAGCCCGATGGCCGTTGGAGCGCCACGCTCTTCAACGACCGCGCCGACGTGGCGCGCCTGGAATCCATCGGCTGCGATCTCCCGCTGGCCGACCTCTTCGAAAAGATCGAAATGTCTGTCCACCCGGAGAAGTGACGGAAGCGGCGCGCACATTCGGATTGGTTTTCCCCTTCGTTATTCGTCATTCGTCATTCATGTCCCCCGACACCTTCCTCTCCGCGCTCTACATCTTCGGCCTCGCCGCCTTCCTCGGCTACCTCGTCATCTCGCGTGTGCCGCCGCTGCTGCACACGCCGCTTATGTCGGCCACCAATGCCATCTCGGGTATCTCGCTTGTCGGTTCGATCGTCACCGCCGGCGGGCATTACGGCGCGCTCAGCACGGCCCTCGGCTTTGTGGCGGTGACGTGCGCGACCATTAATGTCGTCGGCGGATTCTGGATCACGGAGCGGATGCTGAAATTTTTCCGCCGGCGAAAAGGGAGCGAATAGCGTGTCGCATTACTTCGCGGAATTCAGCTACCTGCTCGCGTCGGTCCTCTTCGTCTTTGGGCTCAAGGGCCTGAGCCATCCCGACACCGCGCGGCGCGGGATGTGGCTCGCGGAATTTGGCATGTTGATGGCCATCATCGGCACGCTGCTGCATCGCGACATCGTGAGCTACGAGTGGATCATCGCCGGCCTGCTGGTCGGCGGCGCGATCGGCGGCGCCATCGCCCACTACGTGCCGATGACCGCCCTGCCGCAGCAGACCGCGCTCTCCCACGCATTCGGCGCGCTGGCGGCGGCGCTGGTGGGCATCTCGGAATATCACCGGCGCAGCGCGAACCTCGGCCAATTTCAGGCGGTGGCGCTCGGCATCGAAGTGCTGTTCGGCTCGCTCACTACCACGGGCAGCATCGTGGCCGCGGCGAAGCTCCAGGGCCTGCTGCCCGGGGCGCCGATGACATTCAAGGGCCAGAACATTTTCAATCTCGCGCTCTTCGCCGCGACGCTCGGCGCCTTTGTGGTTGTGCTCGCCGTGCCCTCGGCGGCGATCGCTTTCTATTTAATGGCCGCGCTCTCCTTCGTCGTCGGCGTCATGCTCGTGCTGCCCATCGGCACCGCGGATATGCCGGTGGTCATGTCGCTGCTCAATTCCTACGCCGGCCTCGCCGCCACTGCGACCGGCTTCGCGATTTCAAACAACGTGCTCATCATCGCCGGCACCCTCAACGGCTTCTCCGGCTTCATCCTATCGGTCATCATGTGCCGGGCCATGAACCGCTCGATCTTCAACGTCCTCTTCGGCGCATTCGGCAGGCCCGCCGACACCGCGCAAACCGCGCAAGCCGGCGAGATGCGCGAGATCAACGCGGAGGACGCCGCGATGCAGCTCGCCTACGCGCGGCAGGTCGTCTTCGTCCCCGGCTACGGCATGGCCACCGCGCAGGCCCAGCACGTCGTCCGCGAGCTTGGCGACACACTCGAGAAGCGCGGCGTGACCGTGAAATACGCCATCCATCCCGTGGCCGGCCGCATGCCCGGCCACATGAACGTGCTGCTCGCCGAGGCCGACGTGCCTTACTCGCAGCTCTACGAACTCGAACAGATCAACGCCGATTTCCCCAACACCGACGTGGCCGTCGTCATCGGCGCCAACGACGTGGTCAACCCCGACGCGCGCGACAATCCCCAAAGCCCCATCGCCGGCATGCCCATCCTGGAAGTCGATCGCGCCCGACTCGCCATCGTCTTGAAACGCGGGAAGGGCAAAGGTTTCGCCGGCATCGAAAACCCGCTCTTTTTCAAAGAGCACACCGGCATGCTCTACGGCGACGCCAAAGAAACCCTCGCCCGCCTGGTGCAAGCCGTGAACCAAGCCTGACCGCCGCGCCGCGGCGAGTGGAAAGCGCGCAGCTATGGCTCGGGGATTTCCAAAGCCCGACAGATTTTGCGCACCAGCAGATCCGGGATCTCCACGCTCCAGTTTTTATGAAAAAGCCCTTGCCAGCGCGAAAGGCAGTCGTCATCCTCCGCGCACGCACCCCGCCGGACTAGCGAGCGAGAAATTCCCAAATGAAAACAAACATCACCTCCCGCCGAGGGCCGCTTTCGCGCGCCCGTTTCCACTCGCTCCACACCCTCGCCGCCGCCGGGCTTCTGCTCGGGGCACTGGGCACCGCGACGAGTCGCGCGGACATCCTCTATGTCTCAAACTTCAACGACGGCACAATCGACAAGTTCACCAGCAACGGCGTCGGCTCGCTTTTTGCCACATTCGGACTGCCGGCTGGCATAGCCTTTGATGGTGCGGGCAATCTCTACGCCTCAGACGGAGGCACCACTACCATTGAGAAGTTCAATAGCGTCGGCGTGGGTTCGCGCTTTACCAGCAACGGCATACTTTTTCCAGGGAAGATTGCCTTTGATGGCGCGGGCAATCTCTACGAGGCAGGCCAAAACGTCGTTGAAAAGTTCACCCCCGCTGGCGTCGGCTCGCTCTTTGCCACCGCCGGGTTGAGCCAGGCAATCGGCTTGGCTTTTGACAGGGGCGGCAATCTTTTCGTTTCCAATGGGAACAACACGATTGTGAAGTTCACCAGCGGAGGGGTCGGCTCGCTCTTTGCAAATACCGGCTTGAACGCGCCCAACGACCTGGCCTTCGACAGTGCGGGCAATCTCTACGCGGCAAACTTCTTGGGAAACACGATCGAGAAGTTTACTCCAAGCGGTGTGGGCTCGGTCTTTGCGAGCAGTGGCCTGAACGGTCCAGCCAGTCTTGCCTTTGACAGCGGGGCAATCTCTACGTGGGAAACGTCAGAAATAACACGATTGTGAAGTTCACGCCCGCCGGCGTCGGGTCGGTCTTTGCCAGCACAGGCTTGAACGACCCCTCGAGTCTCGCCTTTACCGATGACGCCGGTCGGCCGCTTCGCCTGCCTCCCCCAGCAGTAATCCCCGAACCCGCGACATGGGCATGGGGGATCGCGGTCACGACCGCATCGCTCCTCGGCTGGCGACGCCGCAACAAGACGTAGGCCACCGCGCGCTGGAGCCCCATTTTTCACCCGCCTCTCCGGTGCAAGCGGTGGGCGCGGCTGCTGCGCGGCTGCCCGTTGCGCTACCACGGCAATCGCGGCAGCCAGATCGTGGACGTGCTGGGCACCGCGGCGCTCTCCATCCTCTGCGGGCACTGGCGCTATGCGCATATCAACGCGGTGCGCGGCGACACGCTCAACCCGCCGCTGCTGGGCATGACCCGCGCGGTGAGCGAAGATATGGTGGGCCGCGGCGTGAAGCGCATCGAGGGAACCCTCCGGCCTGGCCTGGCTGGCCGAGGGAGCTGCGCGATTGCGTGGCCTGGTCTTGAGCCAGCCATGGGTCCTCGACATCTATGGCAATGAAGCGCTGCTTGTGCGCCGCCGAAAACGCGCGCCCTGCCCTACCTGTGCAAACTGCGCCACACCGCGAAAGTCAAAACGCTCCTGCGCCAAATGCAACCCAAGGGCGCCGCCTGGCAGGATGCCGGAGAAGGCAGGGAAGTGCTGGAAGCCACCCTGCGCCTAAGCGGCTGGAGCCGCGCGTGCCGCGTGGTGCTCCTGCGCGAAGGCCCGGCGCTGGCTCCCGTCGGCGTCCACGCCCGGCGGCGGCGCGACCGGATGCAACCCGAGCTCACCGGCAGCGCCGACTTGGGCGGGCGGCGCCGCAGCCTGGGCCGGCAAAATCGCCGTGCTCGTCACCAGTCTCGACCCGCGCGCCTACCCCGCCGTCGCGCTGGCCGGAGTCTACCGCGAGCGGGCCGATGCGGAGAACCTCTATGACGAACTCAAAAACCAGTGGGGCTCGGGCTGGCTACGTCACTCAAAAACTCGCCCCCTGCCGGCTCATGGCCAACCTCATCCGCGCTCCTCTACAATTGGCGGCACCTCTACGCGCGGCTCTACGAGGGGCGAGCACCACCGCGAAGCCATCCGCTTCGACGAGCTCAGGGCCTTTGGCACCAGCCGACTCGCCTGGCTCAACGGCGTGGCGCGACTGACCGCGCACAGCGGCCATCGAGCAACGTTGGACCCTCCTGCTCACGCATATCGGAAAATGGCTTGGCGAACTCCCACCCCCGAGCCGCCCGGTTCCTCTCCGGCTGAATCCCAGTCCGCGGCCCCACAAAATACCCCCCGAATATCCGTCGGCCTGCCTGCGGCTTAGTTTTCCATTCACGTTTTAGGCTTACTGCATAGGCAGGAGGAGTCCGCGGCAATGAGTATGAGAATGGCGGGGAGTGCAGTGGAATAGGAAGTTCGAGGTTGGCAGCCCGAACGGGCTGTGGCAGCCTTCGCGGCATGAGCACGCTGACTGAGATCGAACAAGCCGTCGAAACACTGCCCGCTGGGCAGGTGGATGAACTGGCCGCGTGGCTGGAAAAGCGGAGGAAGCAGCAACCCGCGTGGCCCGTGCCGCCGCCAAAGGTTGAACAAGCGGAATTGGAACGGATCGAAGCGGAGATCGAGGCGGAGTTTCCGACGCTTCGAGGCTGAACGTGCTGCTCGATACCAACGCCATCTCGGCATGGGCAAAGGTGGATGCGGCACTGTGGCAGGCTCTGCGGCCGGATCGTACCTGGTATCTGGCGAGCATTGTGTTGGGGGAGTATCGCTACGGTGTGCTGAAGTCCACCCGGCGCGCGGAGTTGGAGGCTTGGCTGGACTCGGTGAAGGCTGCGTGCA
This sequence comes from Chthoniobacterales bacterium, assembly GCA_038238555.1. Taxonomy (GTDB): domain Bacteria; phylum Verrucomicrobiota; class Verrucomicrobiia; order Chthoniobacterales; family Chthoniobacteraceae; genus JANNXQ01. Next base: position 17,020 of record JBBRXP010000051.1, read on the forward strand.
TCGTGCTCGCGGCGGATGGGGCAACCGCGCGGCATTACTCGGAGCTGCGCCGCGCGCTCGACGCCGGGCGCGGGGAAGTGCCTTACCATGACATCTGGATCGGCGCACTAGCGTTGCAACACAACGTCGAGGTAGTGAGCCGAGACGCACATTTCGACCTGATGCCTGGCGTGCGGCGCATCGGCTGGTAGGGCGAGGGCGCTCGGGTCCGCCGCCGGAGCACACGTCGGGCATTGACCGCCATGATTGTTGAATGTCTTCCTGAAGTGCTCGCGTTTTCCACCGAGGAAAAGGAAATCCTGGCGGAAGAACAATGGGGTGCTCGAAAAGGAGAAAGACCCGGCCCTGCTGGAACTGCTCCGCCGGCGGCTCGGTGAGCATGAGGCGGAGCCGGGAGCGGAGTGCGCTGGGAGGAGTTGCGCGATCGGCTCGCTAAGCGCCGACATGCCTGAGATCGTCTGGAGACGGGGCGCAGAAGACGACATCTTTTGCTGGTTCACGCGAAACCTTGAAGATTTTCAGACCGGGTTGGGCGATCGCTTCATCGGGAAATTCGAGTTTCAGCGCGCCCGGCGGAAGGTGTGGAAGCGGCCGGTGGCGGCGTCCCAGAGAAAGACATCCCACAGGTAACTCCGAAACATGAGCTCGAGATTCGTGCGGAGAAAGAGATCGGTGCGCGCGCCGGGGAAGCTCCAGCGGATGTCCTGGCCGGGGGAGCGCAGCAAGTCCTCGCGATTGATGAGCACCCACAGCCGCTCGTGCGCGGCGCACTTTTCCTGGAGCATGTCGAGGTTGCGGATGGCTTCGGCGCCGGCGTTGCGGTCGATGAGGCGGCCGTCCTTGCGGTAAAAAAAATCGTGCAGCAGCGGGATGGCGAGGTCGTAGTCTATGCGGCCGATCTCGAGCAAGGCGCTCTGCGTGTGCGGCGCGCTGACCATGATGGCATCGCCCGCGCGCGCATTGCGCCGCACGTAAGCGAGGGCGGCGGTGGAGTCGGTCTGAATCTTCGTGTCGAAAGAATCGAAGAGCCGCCACGGCGACCACGTGAGCACGACGGCGGCGATGAGCAGGGCGCCGAGCGCGGGCTGGCGAGCGGTGAGTGTGCGCACGCCGTGGATGCCGAGTACGAGCCAGAGCGGGATGAGCCAGTAGTGGTAACGCAGCCCGCTTCCCGTCACGAAGATCGTGGTGACGACGATGCCCGAGAAAAGGATCGCAAGCAGCGCGAGCGCCGCGCGATCCCGCTGCCGCAGCAGGAGCGGCAGGCTCACGAGCAGCAGGATCGAGAGCGCGAGATGCAGCCGCGAGAAGACCATGAAGAGCATCAGGAGATTGGAGGGCGACTCGAGATTCAAAGTCAGCGTGGGCTCGAGCGACGGCGAGATGCCATCCACTCGCGTGAGGCAGCGCGTCTGGAAAATCACGAGATCGAGGAACACGAGCACGAGCACGCAGCCGGCGGCCACGGCGAATCGCGCCTCGGATTGCCATGCCTTGCGCTCCGCAAAGAGGACGTAACCGAGCAGCAGCGAGAAGCCGATGGTGAGGCTGAGCTCCTGGCTGAGCACGGTCGCGAAAAATGCGGCAAGCATGAGGTAGCGCTCTCGCATTCCCTGCCCGACCACGAATCCGCGGCAGAAGAAATACACGGTGAGCAGCGCGAAGAATTGTTGCTGCTGGTAGAAGCGCACAAGGTAGCCCGAGAACGCGGCGAAGGGATGAATCGCGAAAAGCGCGGCGGCCGCGAGTCCCGTCCAGCGGCTGCGGAGGAGCCGCGCGCCGAAGAGATAGAGGAGCGCAGCGGTCGCGACCCCGAAGAAGACCGAGGGCAGTCGCAGCGCCCAAATATTTTCGCCAAACAACGCGACGATCCCGCCGACGAGATAGTGGTAGAGCGGACTGCGCGTGTAAAAAACGGTATCGAAGAGTTGCGGGGCTCCGGTTCGGGCGATCGAAAGGATGGCTTGCGCGGAAGCGTATTCGTCGGGATCGAGCGGCTGGGAATCGAGGGCCCTCGCGCGCAGCCAGGCGCACAGGAGCAGAATCCAGCACAGCGCGAATCGCGGCCACTGCGCGCGCAGCGCGGCGATGGAGGGTCCACGAAAAACACGAAACGGGTTTGTGACTGCCGACAGACTCACCCGGCGGGCCAACGGAGCTTCGGATTCAGACTCCTCAGTTTTCGTGAGTATCGTGTTTTTCGTGGATCCCAATTCCGTCTTTGGGATGAATGCGCCGAGCAGCGCGGAGAGCGCGGCGCAGGCGAGGATCCAGCCCCATGCGTTCGCGGTGAGAAACAGGAGGGATTCCTCGCGTTCGACCCACGCGCTCTCGATGAGCACGGCAGAGGAGAGCAGCACGATGGGAACGAGCAGCACCGCGCTGCGGCGCACCGCGATGACGACCGCCCCGATCACCACGCACAAAACACCGAGCGCGGTCACGAGCCAGGAGCGGAATTTGTCGGCGGCATTCCACGCGAGACCGGCGTAGATTTTTCGCGGCAGATCGGAGTCCGCCGCGCCGGTGACGATGGCTTCCGAGCCAACGCCATCGCAGCGCCAGCCGGGGCCCGAGGCGATGCGATCTACCCAGCCATCCGCGCGGATCGCCTTGGCATCGAGCGCAAATTGCGGCTCCCAGTGGAGCGACTCTTTGGTCGGATGGAGACGCACGACGATGCGGTTTTCTCCGCGCTGGAGCAGCCAGCGCACGTCGTAGAGATCAAAGGCGGCGACGCCGCGGTCGTCCTCCACGAGCCGGGTCGCGCCGGATTCCTCCTCGAGGATCGACTCGACTTCATCGGTCTCGCCGCGTCGAGGATCCGGCGAGTCGAGCAGCCACACGCCGTCGCGCAATTTTCCGGCGCCTCCCGGCGGAGGGCGCACTGACCGGCCATTGATGGCGAGGTCGTAGCCGCGATTGGCGACGAGGCGCAGCCACGCTTCGCCGGGTCGCCCGTCGATCCGCCACGAAGTCTCGAAGAGCAGTGGACGCTCAGCCGCCGCCATCGGCGCGCGCAGCCAGTGGCCGGCGAACGGTTCGCGAAAAATTCCCGGCTCGATGGTGCGAAGCATTTCACCGCGCGGCGGCGCGACCGGAGCGGCGCGCGCCCAGTCTTCACCGGGGTAATTCGTCTGCGTCCAATCGAGATCACCCGCGCGCGGCGGGATGGCAGCCGCCTTCCACTCGCTGCCGGAACGGACTGGGATCACCGCACCCGACCGCATCTCGATCTCGCCTTCCACGCAAAGCCGCGGCGAGCCGGTGCGCGAGGCGACGGCGATGCACAGCACATTGCGCCCCGGCGCGAGATCGCGAGTGAGGTCCACAAAGATCGGCAGCCGCCAGCTCCGAAAGCCGCTCCACTGGTATTCGCGCGGGCGCTGTCGCGGAAGCATCGGCGGGCCGGCGCGCACCTGCTGGCCGCGATCGCTGAGCGAGCGTTGAAAAGGCAGGGTCGCGCGCGTGAGCGGCAGGCTGCTCACGGTGCGGCCATTCACGGAGAGCTCAAAAGAATCCGCGCCCGCGATGGCGATCCACGCGTTGCGCACCTCGCCGGGCAGCGTGACCACACGGCGAAAGCTCGAGGAGGAGGAGGACGCACCCGGCGCGGCGATCCACTCCGCATTCATGCGCCACGGCCGCACCACCGCGCGAAATGGAAACCACCACCGGCACGCGGCGTAAGCGACGAGGCCGGCGAGCACGAGTGTGACGGCGGCGAGCCGGATGCGGATGCTCATCGCGGCAGGCGCTTGGAGTTGCGCCACTCGGCGAGCGCCGCGGCGGACGCGCCGTTTTCCAATTCCGCAAAGGCGAGATGTTCATGAGCCGCGGCGAGCACGGAGCGCTTCATCGGCGTGTTGAGAAAGCGATACGTCTCGCGCATCCGCGCGGCCAGTGGGCGCAGCGCCTCGAGGCGGCCCGCGCGCACGCAGGCGATTTGCAGCGCGTAGTTCGCCTTCAAGTTGCACGGGTCGGCGTTGAGCACGGACTCGAGCGATGCGATCGCCGAATGTGTCTGCCCGGAATTGAGCGCGTCGATCGCGTCGGCGAGCAAGCTCCGCACGAGCTCGCGCTGCCGCACGCCGCCCGGCTCGGCCACGCGCAACGCGGCGAGCATCGCCGCCTGCGCTTGCTGGCGATCTCCGTCTTCCTCGAGCTGGCGCGCGCGGAAAAGTTCGGCCGCGGGTGTGGTAAAGTGCAGCGCGTTTTCGAGCGCGCCGCGTTGCAGGAAAAATGCGCCATCCTCGCCGATCGCCGGCAGCACGCGGGCGGCGCGATCCAGCGTGGTGAGCGCTTCCGTGAGATGGCCGCGCTGCGACAAGTCGCGGGCTCGCGCAAGAAGGTGGCCGCACAAAAAAAATGGAAGCGTCGCCAACGCGAAGACCACGGACGCTGCCACGAGGCAGCGCGCGATCGAGCGTGATCCGAAACTGGGCGCAGTGAGAAAGAGCAAGGCAGCGCCAGCCATCGCCAGCACCCAGCCGCGCGCGAGGCACTGAGAGAACCACGCGGAGAACCCGAGCCAGTCGGCGATTTCAAAGAAGCGGCTCCACTCGAAACTTCCCGCGCTCCAGACGGGGAGCGGGATGATGCGGTTTGGGATGGGCGTATCGCACACCACGATGCGCTGCTGCCACGTCGCATCGCGCATTTCCTGCGAAGTAAAAATGTCGCCGGCATAACCCGTGAGCTGATCGTGCTGATGCCACAGCCAAGCCGCGCCCGCCGCCACGCCGGGCGACGTGTGCAGGATCGCGCTGGGATAAAGCAGGAGTGCCAGCAGCAGCGCGCCGCGCCTGGTGAATCGCGTCGTGACCACCGCGGCCACGCACAGGCCGCGGAAGATCCACGTCACTCCCGGCTCGATTGCGCCGGGGACGAGGAACCAGTGCGAGAGCGCCGCGATCGCGAGGCACGCGACGCCCGCCACGCGGCCCGCAGCCGCCAGCAGGCGCGGCAGGCCCCCGCTGGTGAGTCCACGGAATACACGGAAGACACGGAAAGAAAAAAATGTGCGGACCCATTCCGGGTTCTCCCCTTCCGTGTATTCCGTGGATCCCAATTCCGGATTTGGAATGCGCGGCTTCACCTTACCGCGCGGTCACGGCGATACGGTCGCCGGGTTCGAGGTCTTCGTGGCCCGCGACGATGATTTTTTCCCCGGCACTGAGTCCCTCGGCGATCTCGACCCAGCCTTCGCGCGTCGCACCGATTCGCACCCGGCGCACATCGCGCTGCCCGCCGCCTTCCACCACATGCACCACGCCGGAGCTGGCCGAGATGGAACTCAGCGCGGACTGCGGAACTGCAATGACTTCGCGGCTCGATTCGATGCGCGCAAAGCCCGTGAGCCCGGGCACGAGCCGCTCGCGATCCTCGCCGGTGAATTCGATGCGCGCCGTGAAAGTGGTGGGCCACTCGGGCGCGCCGGCGCCCGTCGAGCGCGTGGGCCGGCTCGTCTCCGGCCCGCCGGAAGAGTATGCGACGATCGGCACCACCGCCGCGACCCGCCCCGTGAGCGGCCGACCGGGCAGCGCTTCGAGTTGCACGGTGGCTTCGTCGCCGACCGTGATTTTGTGGATGGCCATCTGGTCGATGTGCGCTTCAAACCACAGCCCGGCGGCGATGAAAAATGCGGGCGCGCCGGGCGCTTGATTGTATTCGCCGGGATGGCAGAGCGCGCGCTCGATGACACCGCCCGCCGGCGCGCGGACTTCGCACTCCGCCAGTTCGCGCTCGCGCTGCTCGACGGCAAATTGCTTTTCCTTCGCGACGCTCTCGGCGATCGCCACGCTGTGCGTTTGCCCCGCCGAGGACACGCTCACGCCGAGCTCGCTCGACTGGAGTTCGCGCTCGGCCTCGGCAAGCTGGATCTGCACTTCCTGATATTGCGTGCGTGAGATGATGCCCTCCTCGAAAAGTTTTTTCGACGCCGCGGCTTTATCCTTTCGGAGCGCGATTTGTTTTTGGATCGCCGCGAGATTGATGGTCTCGCGCTTGGGACGTTCGAGCGCCATCTCGTAAGAAGAGCCCAGCTTCACGCGCTCGACTTCGGCCCGCGCGCCGGCGAGCTCGAGCCGCGCGGTGTCGAGCCGGAATTGCGCGACGCTTGCGTCCATGGTCGCGAGGAGCTGGCCCGTCTGCACGAGGTCGCCTTCGCGCACGCGCACTTCGGCGATCTTGCCGACGGGGATCAAGGGCACGCGCACTTGCTCGGATGCCATCCGGCCTTCGCCGAGCACGACCTCGCTCAGCGCGCGCGTGCCGACCAGCGCGGTCTCGACGGGGAAAGGCGCGCCCGCGCGGCGTTGCACGGCGAGGTAGCCAAAGCGGGACGGGTAGGTGCCGTTCGCCGGCTGCGTGTAAGCGGGCGCGATGATCTTCACGACGAGAAGGATCGCCGCCAGCGCGGTGACGCCCACCAGCGAGAGGATGGCGAGGTTCGGTCGGGAAAATTTGAGCGCGGTCATGGCCGCGGACCTGCGAGGTCCGCTGCCAGTGAGGAAGCAAGTCCCGCGCGCTCGGCGAGACGTTTCCACGCGGAGGGCGCGAGGAGCACGGCGAGGCAGCACACTTCATCCACGATGAGCACGAGCCGCCAGAGCACCGCCGCGGCGAACACCGTCTCGACCGGCATGACGGCGGTGAGCACCATCGCGGAGGCCGCCTCGCGCACCCCGATGCCGCCCGGCACGCCGATGGCAAAGAAACCCGCGAGCCAGCCGAACGCATTGGCGCCGATGGCCGCCGCCACGCTCAACGGCGCGCCGGAGAGCGAGCGGAGCACGCAGTAAAAGGCGAGGCCATTAAAGGCGCAGAGTGCGGTGTAGAGGAGGAGCGTGAGCGCGAGCAGTCCAGGCTGAGGCCGAATGTGCAGCAGCTTCTTCAGTCGCCCGCGCGCCAGCCAAGCCGTGGCGCTGAAAAGTACCACTGCCGCTCCGACCAGCGGCAGAGCGTGCGGGCTCGCCATCGCCATCCAGTCAAACGCCAGCCCCGACGCAAACATTGCGCCGCCCGCCGTGAGCGCCCACGCGGCGATGGTGAGCAGGAGTTCCAACGGCAGACTCGCCGCGGCGACCGCGGGAGGCGCGCCCGCTTTTCCCGCCTGATGCAGCCGCGAACAAAATCCCCACACGCTCCCCGGCAGCCAGCGCATGGTCTCGGCCACGATCCAGATGCGGGCGCCGCGCGCGACCGGCATGGGATGGCCGAGCGCCCGCAGCACCAGGACCCAGCCAGTCGAATTCACGATCCGGTAAAGAATGCAGAGCGCCACGGCGAGGAGCAGCCAAGCGCGATCGGCGTGCGCGACTCGCGCGCGGACTTCGACGCCGGAGTGGCGCAGCGCCGCGCAGATGCAGACGACGACCGCAGCCACCAGCCACGGCTTCCAGCGCGCGATCTTCTTCATGCTTCGGAGGGTGCGAGCGCCACAGGAAATCGCCGCGGCTCTGCCACCGTGCCGACGGCGTGCGAGTAAAGCCGCTCGGTCTCGCTGGTGATGCGATCCCAATCGAACTGCCACCGCGCTTCCTCGCGGCCCGTCTCGCCGAGCCGGCGCGCCAGCGCGGGATCGCCGAGCAGCCGCAGGACGGCGTCCGCGAGGGCTTGCGGATTTTTTTCCGGAACTAATAGACCGGTCGTCTCATGCCGGATCACATCCACGATCCCGCCGACGGCGGAAGCGACCACGGGGCGCGCATTTTGGAGCGCTTCGATGAGCACGACGCCGAGGCCTTCGGTGTCGCCGCGGTCGTCGAAGATGGCGGGCAGCACATAGACATCGCAGGCGCGATACAGCCGGCCCAATTCCTCGTTGCTCACGATGCCGAGGAAGCGCACGGCGTCGCCGAGGCCGAGCTTGCGCGCGAGGGCTTCCCATTCTCCGCGCCGATCGCCGTCGCCCGTGATGAGCAGCCCCACCTTCCGCTGCCGCAGGATGGCCGGCAGAGCGCGGAGCAGATACGGCACGCCCTTTCGCTGAATGTGGCGGCCGGTGAAAAGAATGGTCGCGATGTCGCCGACCGGCCGCGGATCGGCTGCCGGAGCGGTTTCGCGCAGTGTCGCGCCGTAAGGAATGACCGCGGCGCGGCGTCCGCAGAGGCGCTCGATCTCACCCTGCGTGTGGGAGCTGTTGCACGAGAGAAGGTCGGACTTGAGCAGGCAGTGCCGCAGAACCTTTCGCACCCACGGCTTGCGCCGGCCCATCGCCAACTCCGCGCCGTGGCAAGTGGCGACCACTTTTGCCCCGCTCAATCGCGCCGCCGGCAGTGCCATGAGCCCGTGTGGAAAGGGCCAGTGACAATGGATAATGTCGAAGCGCCGCCGCCGCGACCAGCGCGCGGCCGCGAGGGCGCCGAGCGCGATGTAGGGCGCCGCGAGGAGTTGGTAGAGCGGGTTGCGCAGCTTGTTGGGCGCGCCTTCGTCGTGGGTGAGATGTTCCCAACGCCGCGGCGCGTAGCGGAAGCGGAGCACTTCCACACCTTCGATGAAGTGACTCTTCAAACCTTCGAAAGACGGGGCGATGACTGTCACCCGATGGCCGCGCGCGGCGAGGCGATTGACCGATTCGCGGAGCCACGGCACCTGCGAGTCGCCCTCCGAGCGCGCGTAGGTCGAGCCGAGCACGGCGATCTTCAAGAGTAAACGCGGCGAGTGCATCAGCTCGCGACGGAGCAGGGTTCCGCCGCGGCGATTTCAAAGTCTCCCTCCGCGATCCGGCGCATTTGCAGCGCGCGGCGCACGGAACGGATGAGCCGCTCCGATTGGAACGGCTTCACCACGTAGTCGCACGCGCCCATCTTCATCGTCTCAATGGCGGTCTGGATTTCCTGCTGGCCGGAGACCATCACGATCTTGAGATCGGCGTCCCGCTTGCGCAGCCGTTTCAAGCAGCCGAGACCGTCAGGCTGGCCGGGGAGATTCATGTCGAGTAGCACCACCTCCGTCCATTCATTGACTGCGGCGAGCGCGCCCGTGCCATCCGCCGCCTCCGCCACGGTGAGGCCCGCTCCTTCCAGCACCAGTCGCAGCGTGTCGCGGACCTGCGGATCGTCATCGACTACGAGCACATGCGGCCCATCGGGAGTTGCGGCTGCCGGAGGAAGCACGCGCAGTTCAGCGCCGCCGAGCTCCGTCGCAGCGCGGCGCCCAACGAGCGTTCCGCGACCGGGGATGACCGCCGCGATCATCGCCCGCCGCCCCTTTTCCTCGATGCCATGCACGAGCAACTCCCCGAGAAATCCCACCGCCAGCAGCGGCAGCGGATTCGCCAGCAAGACCGACGCGATCGATGCGATCCCCCCGAGGCCGGGCAGGAGCGAAACGAGCGCGAGCCCTCCACCGATCAGCAGCATCGCCATCGCCATCCCGCCGAGCAAGTGCAGCGGACGCTCGCGGAAATTTTTCAGGAAATACACCGTCTGCATGTCCATGAAGCCGCGCAGAAATCGTTTGACTCCATACTTGCTCACGCCGTGGACGCGGGCGTGATGCTCGACTTCGATCTCCGTGGAGCGGTAGCCCTTGATGCTGGCGAGCGACGGGATCATCCGGTGCATCTCGCCGTAGAGCGTTACATTTTTCACCACCTCGCCGCGGTAGCACTTGAAGCCGCAGTTGTGGTCGTGAAGCGACACGCCCACGAGCCGGCTCAGCATCTTGTTAAAGACGCGGCTCGGCAGAACCTTGTGCCACGGGTCATGGCGCTTGCGTTTCCACCCGCTCACGATGTCAAAGCCCTCCCCGAGCTTGGCGAGAAAGCGCGCGATCTCTTTGGGATCGTCCTGCAAGTCCGCATCCAGCGTGAAGACCACGTCGCCCCGCGCCGCTTGAAACCCCGCGGCCAGCGCCTGCGCCTTGCCCGAGTTGCGGCGAAAGCGGCACGCACTCACCACCGCTGGTTGCGCCGCCGCGAGCTCCTCGATGATCTGCCAGCTTCCGTCGGTGCTGCCGTCGTCCACGAAGATGACTTCGAAGTCGAGCGCGAGCGTCTTCATCTCGGCGGAAATGCGGGCAAACAGTTCTCGGAGGCTGCCCTCCTCGTCCTTGAGCGGAATGACGAAGCTGACCAATTCGATCGTCATGGCCGTGACCCTCCAGCACGCGAAGAGCGGCGATCCGCAGCCTCGGTGGAGCATGCGTTTCGATGAGGAATCCCGACTTCGTCGGGCCAGTGCGATTGCAGAGACAGAGCATTCATAACGTGAATGCCGATAGAGCAGGGGCGGTGCGAGAATATGGAAATTATTAAAGTTCCCGATCAATTCGGAGTCGTCGCACTGAAAGCGGCGGCATGTTGCGCAAACCTCCGGAGATCAACGAGGAATTCTCAAGGACGCCCGAGGTGGTGTATTCGCTTACCTCGCCTCCGAAGCTTTCCGCGACTTAAGGATGCGATCCCAAAATTGCGATCGCTTTCGGGTCCGCCAAGCCGGTGATTAACGAGAAGTTCACAGGCTGACCGGAGAGAGTGTAAACTCCGATCGAGTGTGTTCCCAAGTTCGCGCGCGTCATTTGGATTCCTTTATCCGCAACCGAGTCCATTTCGAAGAGTGTTTCATCGGTATGTTCCTTTCCCGTCCTCCTCTCCTACTCTGCCTGACGATTGCGCTCGGCGCGATTCCTGGTGCTCCGAGTGCCGCGGCGCAGGCGGCCATTCCCGCAGCCGAAGCAGAGATTCTCGCTCGCATCAAGCCGCCGCAATTTCCCGCGCGCGATTTTGTCATCACCGACTTTGGCGCCGTCGCGGACGCGAATTGCACGGCGTCCATTGCCCAGGCGATCGCCGCGTGCAATGCGGCCGGTGGCGGTCGCGTAGTGGTGCCAGCGGGGGTGTGGCTCACCTGCGCGGTGCATTTGCGGAGCAAGGTAAACCTGCATCTCGCCGAGGGAGCGACGCTGCGTTTCAGCCCGGATCCGGCAAAGTATCTGCCGACGGTGCTCACGCGCTTTGAAGGCATCGAGTGCATGAATTACTCGCCGCTCATTTATGCCTTTGAGCAGGAGGATCTCGCGATCACCGGCAAGGGTACTCTGGATGGGTCGGCGACATGGGAGACTTGGTGGGCTTGGAACGATAAGGCGAAAGGCGAAATCAAACAGACCCCCGACCGCAAGTTACTCGACAAGCAAGGCACGGAGGGCGCGCCGGTCGCCGACCGCAGCTATGGCAGGGGACATTTCCTGCGGCCCAATTTCATCCAACCTTATCGTTGCACAAATGTGCTCATCGAAGGCGTGACGGTTATCAATTCCCCGATGTGGGAAATCCATCCGGTGCTCTCCACCAATGTCACGGTGCGCGGCGTCACCGTCCGCAGCCTCGGCACGAATAACGACGGCTGCGATCCCGAGAGTTGCGCGATGTTCTGATCGAGGATTGCATCTTCGAAACCGGCGACCCTTGCAAGGCATCGCCGCCTTCGCGACGCAGCATCGCTGGCACCTCTCCGCGCACAGCATCATTCACGAAAAAGTCATCCCGTGGGGTTGGGAAGGCGACGGCGTGCTCGCGTGGCTGGCCTCGGGCGATGACCTCGCGCATTTCGTCGCGTCGGTGAAAAAGCCGACGGTGGATTTCTCGCTGCGCCGGCCGCACCTGCCCTTTGCGCATGTCGTGCAGGATCACGCGAAGACGGGCCAGCTCGTCGCCGAGCATTTCGTCGCGCGCGGTCTGCGACGGTTCTGCTTTTACAGCGACTCGGAGAACTGGTCGCAGATCGTCGCCGCAAGCCGTGGTTCACGGAGCTGACGCAGGAATTGTTGCGCCGACTTGAGGAGGATGCGCTGGCTTCCGGCGCGCTGCGCGGCTCGCCGCAAAGTGCCGACGCTCACGGTGCGATAGCGATGACGACTGCACGTTCAAAGTCGTGGCTGCGACGCCCCGTCGCAATGTGTTGCCAGCACAGGCCCACCCCGACCGCGAAACGTAGCTTCCCCGGACAGCGTTTTCGTTACCAAGTCCCCAACTTGGTAACGAGGCGGAACCTCTCCGGAGCCGGGGCGACCGCTTGCTCGTGTCAATGCGTCCGAGTCACCTTCACTCGGATGAATTTTCTCCCTTGCGCCACCGAATCGACCGGCGCTTTCAAGCGAGTCTTCACCCACTCGGTTACGCCGTCACCCGTGGGCGTTGGCGAGCCAACTGTCTCGACCTGACTCCCCGAACCGTCCCACGTAAGCTGATCGTCCGATACTTCGACGGTATAGCTGAGCCCGGAATTACCCGTTCTATGCGCGTAAGTCAGCGTTAGATACTTGCGCTGTGTTACGCTATCGAACTCCACCTTGCTGCCCGGCACGCCTCCCGATGTCGAAGCCAGCGGGTTAAGGTTGAAGGCAAACTTCAGCAGATTCACGATGCCATCGTGCGCTGGGTTGGCGCTATCGCCCGCCACTGCCGGGTCAATGGCATTCGCGCCAAACTTGCTCTGCTGCCATTGCTGATAGGGCGTGAGCACCGGCGCAATGTTTAGCCGGAAAAACGCCCGGTTGGTTTGCGAAACATCAAATGACAATGTGTGGGAGTAATTCGCGTCCGCAGGAGCAACCCCAGTTCCGAGCCAGCTATTTGGTTGCGTGATGTCAGTCGTGGCCTCCAGCGTCCAGCCTACAGCGGAGAGGATCCACGACGCCGTCAGCGCGACGCCAGTCACCGCGAGATCCAGCCGCGGCCTTTGGGGAATGTAGAAGTGGATATTGCGCACGCTCAACATGCCCACCGGCGGGCCATTCGACCCATTAAGCGCGAAGACAAGCTGGATGTCTTGATTGCAAAAATCCGAGACCTGAATCACCGGCGTTCCATTCCATTGCCCGTCGTCCACATACTTTGCCTCCATTGTATAGTTATTCGCCTTCCCGATGCCCATCGTCATGAAGTCGTCTGGCGCGGTGCCGTCCATCTTGTATTCAAATGACATGGCGAGCGCCTCCTGCGGAACATGCACGGGGATGATTGTATAGACAGCGCTCGGTGCCGCCGGCGCGGCATTCGTGGTCATAGCGCTCGTTTGCATCGGCACATTGATTTGCTGCGGCTGAGGTGTCCCTGGCTGGATACTGATCTGCAGTTGCCGCTTTGACTGAGCATCTTCCGCGGTGGTTTGCGCGGGCGACGACATGTAAGCCGTCGAGCTATTCGCCGAATCAAGGTATATTGGCTTCTGTTTCGACTTGAAAAACCATTCCCCGAAGCCGGCGGTCAGGTTGCCGAGATATTGAATGCCATCCAAATAGTAATCTTCGATCGTGTTGCCTACTTGGGTAAGCTTCTTGCCGGTATAGTCCGCGGCAGCGTCAAGTCCCTGATAGACCTTGAGACTCGGATAAGAAACAACGCGCGAAACGCTCAACGATTGTGCAGTAATGAAGCTCACCTTATTCACAGTCATCTCCGAACCATCGAGATTCAGACTCTGGAGATAATAAGCGGGGACGGTCGGCGCTGAGGAGATGCTATTCCGCTCGAATGACCAACGGTGTCCCATCAAGCTTCCGGTCGGATTTCACCGAGGTGTATTGGTAAATCCCATTCGGGTGATTGGCCATGTCGATGGTGACGTTTGCCGTGGGATTGAACGCGCCGTCGCTGCCATTGCTGCCGCTGTACACCTGGGCCTGGGTGAAAAGAGGCGGCAGCAAGCAAAGCAGGAGCAGGAAATTCAGTGGATGGGTTCTCATAGGTTTTTCGACGTGGGTTGATGAGTGCGCGAATCGGCCTCCCTCCAACAACGTTATTCTGAGCATCTCCGAGCCTTTAGCCCTGAGCGAGCGAAGCGAGTCGAAGGGGAAGAAACTCTGATCATTTCCCCGCTGCCGACGTGAAGAAATGAACAGAGATGTTTCGCTTCGCTCAACATGACAGGTTGGGTTTTGGCGGAACAGTTTTTCAAAGGTGCCTGGGGGTGGAAAACATCCAGGCTATTCCGCCCAGATTACAACGTCTTCGAGCTTGTTGTCTGCGCTGCCCTTGTAAAGCCGAATTCGCCACCCGGTCACCCGCCGCGTTCATCTCGTTCCCCGAATCTCTCCGTTGCGTGTCGCTTAATTCTGGCCTCTCGGCCTGAAACGCGCGTGCTCCAGACTCTCGACGCCAATCTGCGCCGCGAGTGGGCTGACGCAAAAGCAACTGCCAGAGCGAGCCGACAGCGACTCGAAGGCCATGCATTGTGAACTTGTCCCGCGCGGCAATTTCCGACCCACTCCAGTACTGCGTGGACGAACAACCGCCCAACTACCACAGCGAATTCCTCAAGAGCCCGCACCATGCGTGGTGGGGCTTGGGCACGGTTGGGCTCGGTTTTCTCCTCGCCACTCCACTGACGCTCATCGCGGGCGCGACGGCTTACGCGCTCGGCTGGATTTACATGCCGGACATGCCGTTCTTCAAGAGCTGGGTCGGCAATCGCGTAAGCGCGGCGAAGCGGCAGGCGATGCTCGTGGAGGTCGCGGCCTTTGTGCAGCGGCGCGATGCATTGCTCGGTGCGCTGACTCCGGTGCGGCGCGAGCGTTACGCGGCGCTGGCGGCGGTGTGCCAGGACATCGAGAGCGCGAGCGCGGATGCGGCGCCGGCCACCGAAGATCCCGACCCGCGGATGCGCAAGCTCGATGAACTCATGTGGACTTTTCTGCGGCTGCTCTCGATTGAGGAATCGCTCGAGCGTTTCCTGGAAATCGAGCGCCGCGACAACTTGCCGAAAGTCTCCTCGGAAGCCGAACACGAGGTCGAGCGGCTGACGGCGGATCTCGCCGCGCTCAAGGCGGGCGGCGCAAAGGATCTCGACGGGAAGGAGCGTTTCCGGGCCTCGCGCGTCGAACGGCTCGAGGTGCTGCGCAAGCGCATCGAGCGCAGCCGGCAGGCCGGGGAAAATCTCGCGCTCGTGGTCTCCGAGCAGGAG
>JBBRXP010000052.1:0-31812 GCA_038238555.1 Chthoniobacterales bacterium
ATGGCTAAGACCTGCTGGCTCGAACGTGAAAAACGCAAATCGGCGACTGTCGCAAAGTTTGCCGCGTTGCGTGCTGAATTGAAAAAGAAAGGCGACTATCTCGCCTTGCAGCAACTGCCGAGGAACGCGAGCCCTGTGCGCATGAGCCGCCGTTGCATGGCCACCGGACGCAAGCGCGCCTTCATCGGGCGCTTCAAACTTTCCCGGATCGCCTTCCGCGAACTGGCCTCAAACGGCATGATCCCTGGAGTCACCAAATCGAGCTGGTAGCGCGACTGCTCCGACTGCTTTCCCCGAGTCGCAGGCCACGCGCCTGCGACTCGTTTCGTTTTTCAGACCATGAACTTTCCGCTGCTCCTGGCCAGTGCCGGCGAGATCGCGACGCACTGGGACGAGCCCGGCGTCATCGGGCGCAATCTTTTCGCGATCCTGCTGCTCGTCGCGCTCAATGGCTTCTTTGTCGCCGCGGAGTTTGCACTCGTGAAGGTGCGCTCGAGCCAGCTCGACCCACTCATCGACGAGGGCAACAAGCGCGCCCAGCTCGCGCGGCATGTTCTCGGACGGCTCGACTCGTATCTTTCGGCCACGCAATTTGGAGTCACTCTCGCGAGCCTCGCGCTGGGCTGGATCGGCGAGCCGTATTTTTCCCACCTGCTCCAGCCGCTCCTCGGGCTCGTCGGCATTCATTCGGCCCGCGTCGTTTCCGGCATCTCGGTCGGCATCGGCTTTGCGTTCATCACCTTTCTCCACATCATCCTCGGCGAGCTCGCGCCGAAGTATCTCTCCATCCGCGATCCGCTCGGGATGGCGCTGCGGCTGGTGCGGCCGCTTAATCTTTTCCACACGATCTTCCGGCCCGCGATCTGGCTGCTGAATCAGGCGGCAAATTTGATTTTGAAAAAAGGGCTGCGCATCGCGCCGGTCGCCGGCTCCGAGCTGGCGCACAGCGAGGAGGAACTGCGCGTGATCCTCGCCGAGAGCGAGCGCGCCGAGGAGGTGTCGCCGCTCGGGAAGGAAATCCTGCTCAACGCACTGGACATGCGCGACCGCGTGGTGCGCGACATCACCACGCCGCGCGGCGACGTGGTCTTCCTCAACACCGAAAGCTCCTTCGACGAAAATCTTTCGACCGCCGTCGAGTCGCGCCACACGCGCTTTCCGCTCTGCGAGGGGCATCTCGATAGCACCATCGGCCTCGTCCACATCAAGGATCTGCTCAAGCTCCTGCGCGAGCCGATGCCCGATCTGCACACGATCCGGCGCGACCTGCTGCACGTGCCCGAGATGATGCCGCTCGAGAAGCTGCTCACCTTCTTCCTGAGCCGGCACGCGCACGTGGCCCTGGTGGTCGATGAATACGGCGGCACCACCGGCATCGTCACGCTCGACAACGTGCTCGAGGAACTCGTCGGCGACATCCAGGATGAGTTCGACGCCGAGAAGCCGGAGCTGCATCGCGTGAGCGACGATGAATTCGAGATCGAAGGCTCGCTCGCGCTCTATGAGTTGAAGGATCTCATGGGCTTGGAACTCGAGAGCGAGGAAGTGAGCACCATCGGCGGCTACGTGACCCACCTCATCGGCCACCTGCCGAAGAAGGGCGAGCACGTGAAGATCGAGGACTACGTGGTGACCATCACCGAGACTAATGGCCGGCGCGTGGACCGCCTGCACTTTCAGCGGAAGTTGAGGGTTGAGAGTTAAGAGTCGCAACTCGATCCTTCGACGCTCAACAGACGTTTGCGTTTTCAGTTTTCAGTTGTGCGGCTCTCAACTCTCGACTCTCAACTCTCAACTCTCCCCGCCGCCCCGCACATCGTCGCGCGCGAATTGCGCCGCTCCTTTCAACTGGGCGCGCGGAAGATCGAGGTGCTGCGCGGGATCAGCGTGGAGATCGCGCGGGGCGAGGCCGTCTTCCTGTGCGGCGCGTCGGGCGCGGGCAAGACCACGCTGCTCTACACGCTCGCCGGGCTCGAGCGGCCCGAGGCGGGGACGGTGCTTTTTGAAGGCGTGGATTTTTACGCTCGCGGCGAAGGCGCAGCGGCGCTCATCCGCAACACGCGCATCGGCTTTGTCTTCCAAGGTTACTTTCTCCTGCCGGAACTCACGGCGCTCGAGAATGTGCTGCTGCCTTCGCGCATCGGCGGCCGCGTGAAGCCCGAGGCGGCGGAGCGTGCGCTGGAGCGCGTGGGCTTGGCCGATCGCATGCAGCACTTGCCGGCGGAACTCTCCGGCGGCGAGCAGCAGCGCGTGGCCATCGCGCGTTCCTTCATCAATGAACCGGGCGTGATCTTCGCCGACGAACCGACAGGCAATCTCGACTCGAAGACAGGCGAGAGCATCATCGAACTCCTGCTCGGCCTCGTGCGCGAAGGCGGCACGACGCTCGTGGTGGTGACGCACGACAGCCACCTCGCGCTGCGCGGCGACCGGCGCATCGAAATCCACGACGGACGGCTCGTGCCGCTGTGAGGCGAGCAGTGCTTCGGCAGAAAAGGGATAGTCAGCACCGGACCGCACCATTATGTTCCGCCACCCTCGCTCCTTATGATCTTTGTCCGACACTTTCCACGGCTGCCGATCGTCCTTTTGGCCGCTTGTTTTCTTGGCGGCGCGCCGCTGGCCAGCCGCGCGCAGGTGCCGGGGCAGGCCCTCGATCAGAAGGCTTTCGAGCAGGGCATGGCGCTCCTCGACCAGGGCAAATACGCCGAGTCCATCGCGCAGTTCGCCTCGCTCGTGGAGCATTATCCCACTTCGCCGCTCGTTGCGCAGGCGAGCTTCCGCATCGGCTATGCTCACTATCTGGCCGGTGAATACGATGAAGCGATCGCGGCGCTCGAAGCCTTGCGCAAGCTGAAGGTGGTCGAGCCCGCGATGATCGAGCTGGCCGACAGCATGGTGCCGCAAATCCTCATGGCCCAGGCCTCGAAGCTGCCGCCGGAAGACAAAACGCGGGAGGGCGCATTTCGCGAGGCGGCGCTGCACTTCAGCGAATATCTCAAGAAGTATCCGGCCAGCCGCGAGTATGAGTCTGCGAATTATTCGCGGGCGATCTGCCTCTACCAGATCGCGCAATATGACAACTCGGCGGCGGCGCTGCGCGAGAACCTGCAGAAATTTCCAAAGAGCGAGACCATCCTCGACAGCCAGTATCTGCTGGGCCTCACGCTCGGCACCATCGCCAATCTCGCCGCGGACAAGGCCAGCGCGGCCGACTCGACCATCGACAAGAACTACGAAGAGGCGGAGAAACTTCTGCGCGACGTCATCGCCCGGCGCACCAACCTCGCGCTGCTCAATGACTCGCAGTTCCAGATCGGCGAGATCCTTTTCACCCGCGGTTCGCACGCCCCGGAAAAAGAAAAGCCCGCGATCCTCGGACGCGCGCTGGAAGCTTATCGCGGCGTGTATCCCAAGGAGGCCGTAGTCGATGCGCAGAAGAAACGGGTCGAAGATTTCCGGCAGCGGGCCAGGCAAGCCCTCGAGCAGAGCCGCGACGTGGCGGCGCGTGATTACTTCAACCGCGTGGCCGACAAGGAGGGCGAGAAAGTCGCGATCATCGAAGCGCGCGCGGATCAGACGGTGACGGCGAAGGTCAAGAGCGGGATGATCTTTTTCCAACTCAGCAAGCTGGATGAAGCGCGCGTGATGTTCTCCTTCTCCGAGCCTTTCACCGAAGACGAGGACTTGAAGAAGCAGATCGCCTACTTCACCACGCTCACTTACGCGATCCAGAACAAGGTCGAGAAGGCGCTGGAAAGTTACGACGCATTCCAAGCCGCGCACAAAGGCGACAAGATCGCGGAGAATCTCGACCTGGTGATGGGCGGCATGTTTCTGAGTCCCGACCCGAAGATTAACAACGCGGAGAAAGCCATCGAGTTCTTCAAGCGCGGCATCGAGGGCTATCCCGATGGCCGCTACACTTCCGAGCTGATGATGCAGCAGGCGATGGCGCAGATACAGCTCGGCAAGTTCGACGAAGCGCAGAAGGTCTTGCAGGATTTCATCGCCAGGAAACCTGCGCCGGAACTCGCGGTCGCCGCGGAATTCGGGCTCGGCATCGTCTTGATGAAGACGGATAAAACCGACGAGGCCATCAAGACCTTCCACGCCGTCCGCGACAAATATGCCGGCACGCCGCAGGCCGAAGATTCCGCCTACTACGCCGCGCAACTGGCTCTGGCAAAGGATCCGAAGGCCGCGGTGGCAGAGCTCAATGCCTTCGTCGCGAAATACCCGCAAAGCGAGCGGATGCCCGATGCGCTCTACGCGCTCGGCCAGGGCCAGATGAACACGGGGCAGAAGGACGCCGCCTTCAAGACCTTCAAACAGCTCGCGGAAAAATATCCCGAGAGCGGTCCCGCGCCGTTCAGTTACTTCGAGCGCGCCCGCTCGCTGGCCGCCGACCAGAAGTATGACGCGGTGATGGCGCTGCTGAAGGAATTCATGACGAAGTACGAGGACAACGACGCGCTCTACCAGGCCTACGATTTCGTCGCGCAAATTCAGACCAGCCAGGGCAAAGGCATGGAGGCGCTCGAGACCTACGAGGAGTTTGTGAAGAAGAAGCCGCGGAGCCCTTTCGCAGCCGAGGCGCTCGTAAAGCTCGGCACGCTCTGGCGGGCTTACGGCGAAGCGCAGGGACCCTATCTCGCGCTCAACGAAGAGAAACGCGCGGAGTGGAAAAAGGGAATCGACGCGAGCCTCGCCGCTTCGGAAAAAGTCGTCGCCGAATTCCCCGAGAGCCCCGCCGTGGGGTCCGCGCTGGGCAATATGCTCGACGTGCTGCGCCTCCAGCAGCGGGTGAAACTTAAGACGGACGCGGACATCGAAGCCTACCTCATGGGCCTCGCCGCAAAAGCGCAGAGCAACGCCGGCCTTCACAGCAAGATCATCTTCACACTCGCCGGCTACACTTTTGATCGAGACAAGGCCAAGGCCCTCGCGCAGATGCAGGCAGTCTATAAGCCCGAGCTGAAATATGGCGCCGAGGAGATCGACCTCTACGGCCTCTCGCTCATCGAGACCAAGCGCTACGACGAAGCGCTGAAGGTGTACGAGAAGATCGCCGCCGACTACCCCACGCCCGCAAACACCGATGCCACCAAAGCTCCGCGCGACATCCAGGAGGCGCAGGCCATCGCGCTCTTTGGAATTTCCAAGACCCTGCAGGCGCAGGCCGCGCAAATCACTGCGCAGAACAAGCCCGCCGAAGCCGCAAAAAAATCCGCCGAAGCCGGCGCGAAATCCGGAGAACTCAAGCGCCTCTACGGCTGGTCGAAGAAAGCGCTCGAGGCCAATTACCCGCTCGCCCAGAGCCTGCACGATGCAAAGAAAGACGACGAGGCCATCAAGCTCCTGCTCGAAGTCATCAAGGCCCAGAGCGCCCCGGCGGAGTTGCGCGCGCGGGCGATGCTGTTGCTTGGGAAGATTCACGAGAGCAATGGCCGCCACGACTTTGCGATCGATAACTACATGAAGATCGCCGCCTATTACGGCGGGGTCGCCGACGTCGCCGCCGAGGGCCTGTGGCTCGGCGGGCAACTGCTCGAGAGGCAAGCCAGCGGCCAGATCCCGATGCCCACGCCGGCGCCGAAAGCCGCCGGCACGCCGAAGCCCGCCGGCAAATAGGCGGCCGCGTTTTCATGTTCCGAAAATTTCTCGTTCTTCTCCTCGCCGGATGCCTGTGCATGACCGGCGCGTGCGGAAAACCCAAGCAGACCCAGGCCGAAATTCAGGCCGGGAAGGTGAAGACATTTCGCGACCGGCAGAAAAAAGCGGCGATCGGCGCGTACAAGGATCTCGTCGAAAAATATCCCGATTCGCCCCACGCCGCGCAGGCCCGGCAGAAGCTCCAGGAGCTCGGCCCGCCGCCCGCCGCCACGCCTCGGCCCAAGTGACCCGCAAGGAACGCGCCGCCGCCGTGGTCGCGGCCCTCGTGCGCACTTACCCCACGGCACATTGCGAGCTCGATTACGCCACTCCGCTGGAGCTTCTCATCGCCACCATTCTCTCCGCGCAATGCACCGACAAGCGAGTGAACATCGTCACCCGCGAACTTTTCCGCGTGTGCAAAAGCGCCGCCGATTTCGTCGCGCTGCCGCAGGAGCAGCTCGAGGATTTAGTGAAGACCACCGGCTTCTTCCGCGCGAAAGCCAGGAACATCAAAGCGTGTTGCGCCGACTTGGTGGCCCTGCACCGCGGCCAGGTTCCGCGCACGATGGAGGCGCTCACCGCGCTCGCCGGCGTCGGCCGCAAGACGGCCAATGTGGTGCTCGGGAATGCTTACGGGATCAGTGAAGGCGTGGTCGTGGACACGCACGTCCAGAGGCTCTCGCTGCGGCTCGACTTCACGCGCCAGACGGAGCCCGCGAAGATCGAGCAGGACTTGATGAAACTCATCCCGCGCGACCGCTGGACGCTGCTGAGCCACTTGCTCATCTGGCACGGGCGACGCCGGTGTTTTGCCCGCGGCCCCGACTGCCCCGGCTGCGAAGTCACGCGCCTGTGCCCGAGCGCCGGAAAAGTGGGACCGCCCCGGAAAGCCCGCCCACACAAGGATCCCGGCGACCGAGCAAGTTCGATTGTGTGAACCGGAGCGTGGCGCAGGCATCCCTGCCTGCGGATAGCCCCGCAAGCTTCCAGCTTGCAGTGCAGGCAAGGATGCCTGCGCCACTCACGGCGCCCACCAATTGCCCGAGAGCACGAGCAGCGAGAGCACCTTGATAGAAGTGCTGTAGTAATCGTCCTCGTCGCCCGGATGCGTGGTGATGCTCGTCCGCAGCCCATCGAGCCAGGCCTGCCGGCTCGCGTCGGCCATCGCGGCCACGGCGAATGGCGCGGAGAAAGCGAGCGACGTGTAGTCCGAGTGGATCGGTCGCCCGTCGAGCCAGTAGCCGGGCCGGATCGCCGCGGGCCGGCCGCCCGTCTTCGCCACAATGAACGTATTCATCCGCTCGAGCGCCTTCTTCGCTCGAGGCTCGCCGGTGAGCACGAGATCCGTTCCCAGCCGCAGCGGCACACGGCACGCGTTGTAGTAGTAGTGCCCGTCCCAGCGCGATTCGAGGAACTTCGCGCCCGCAGGCCGCGGCGCCGTCGTATCGAGCCCGCGCGCAAAGTCCGGCACGAGACCCGTGGCCGACGCGTAGTGGGTCTGGAGAAAATCGAGCGCCGCGTAATGACGGTCGAGCAGCTTCAGCCAGAGCGCGTCGCCGGTCGCGCGATGAAAGGCGCGCAGATGATCCGGCATGAAATCCGAAAGCCGCGTGTCGTGAAGATTTTTCTTGCCGCCGGAAAAGACCCAATCACCCAGCGCGATCGAGGGATTGCCCGCATTGACTTCGCCCCGTGCGATGGCCGCGATGGTCCTGCGAGCCTCAGCCGCGTAGTCGATGGCTCCCGCGCTGCCCCACTGCGCTGCGGCCAGCAGCAGCGCGTGGGCGATGTCGAGATCGCCGTCGGTCGCCGAGTCGGCGCTGCCCGGCGTGTCTTTGCAGCCCTCGATCTGCTGCCACGCCATGAGGCCCGCCACGAGATGGCTCGGGTGCGCGCGGGCAAAGGCAAAGAGCTCGTCGAACTCCCGGCGCGCGTCGGGATCGTGCCCAGCCATCAGTGCCGTGAGCAGCATTCCGTAGCCGTGACCTTCCGACACCGAGATCGCATCCTTCCGATCAGCGCGGCCCTCGCGGTTGAAAAAAACGTAGCGTTGCCCTGGTTCGCAACCCGCGTGCAAGTAGCGCGCTTTCCAAGTGTCGTAAGCCGCCGCGACCGCCGCATCCATCGCCGGCTGCGAAGCGCTCGTCGGCTGGATCGTGCCAGCCGCGTAATGCACATGTTGAGGAAACGGCCGAGCCGGCGCTTGTGCGCGAGCCGGCGGCGCGGCGAGCAAAGCGAGGAGCAGAATGAGACGGCGCACGGGAAAAAGAATGCTCACACGCGCAGCAGTCTGTCGGTAGTAAATCCAAGGAGAGGTTTGTCGCAGCGGCGACGCCCTCGTCGCGCAGCGCCGCCGCCACGAGCATGGAATACGGATATTCACGGCCGCCCGGGATCCTTATCCTCACAATCCCACCGCTTGCCTTCTCGCCGCCACCGCTTTCGCCGCCGACAATCGCGGGATGCGAGAAAGTGAGGGTGAGATAGTCGCGCAAGTAATCGGCTTGCAACTGCTCGTCGCCGTCGGTGCCGAATCGAATTCGGTGATCTCGATCTGCTTGCCGAGCGCGGCGTAGCGATCCAGCACGGTAAGTATGCGGTCGGGACTCGGGAGTTGGTGGACATCCAGCACGCGCCCGCGGCGGTGGTTAATTTTGGGGGCGCGTCGCCGCGGCGGCAGGGTCGTTCACTCAGGGAGTGAGGTCATTTCTGGGCGGCACCGACCTGCCGTAGGTCCAAAACCGAGTCTATAGCCGCCCGCGCCGCACCCGGCGCCCTTGCGCGGCTTGCCGACTTTCTCTCATGCCGATCAGCACCAGAAGTGCGAGTGCGATGAGCACGCTGGAAGGTTCTGGCACCGGCACGACCTCGCCAAACGATCCGTTGAATTGAGGTGAAAAGCCCGCCCCGATGTGGGTCGCGCCGCTGTCGCTGTAGAAATGGATTTCGCTCAACTGGCTTGTCGTCAGCCCCGAGTTGTTCGTCCCAAAACACAAGTGATCCAATCCCACGGTCCAGTTCCAGATGCTTGGGACCTACCCCCGGCCCACGTCACCCCGGAGCTATCGGCGAAACGCAAGGTGTTGCCGCTCGCGAAGGTTCCGAAGTCGATTACTGAATTGAGACTTAAGGTTAGCGCACCGACTTGTTGCTCGAAGCTGCTGGTAATACCGCTGAGAGCCAAGGAGGCGGCGGTAAGGGAATTTGCCGCCAGAGTTACCGCGGCGGTGGCCTTGAGCTTGGTGTTAGTCCCACCTGCGCCACTTAGTAAGAGCGTGCCGCCGGTATTCACCGCGATGGCGCCGGTCTGACTAAGCGCGGCGGCATTACCTACTTCGAGAATGCCGCCATTGATCGTTGTCGCCCCGGTGAAGTTATTAGTGCCTGAAACAACCCATCGACCGGTGATGTTCGCGCCGTTATTAGTGAGCGCGGAACCCAAGGTATAGTTCTCGCCGCTGCCGCCGCGGAGCGTCGTCGTCTGGATGCCGGAGGACGGTGCGGATTGAAGCACGTTGCCAATGCTTATCGAAGTCGCGCTGGTGTCGTAAGCCGAGTCCTTAATAAGTGCCCCGCCGATTTCGCCGTGAAGACCACGCGCATCTAGCCGCAGTAAGGCCCGGAGTTATTATTGGTGATGAACTTAAAACCCAGATAACCTTCGAGGTCGGGTTGGAACTGATTGCTGTTACTGCCGAGATGTTCGTGGCCCGAGTTACCCGAGCCGCCAAAGCCGGAGGAGTAAGTAAGGCTGCCGGAGACTAACGTGCCGGAAGCGAGATTGAGCACCGCATCCAAGTTACTCGTGCCCACTCGCACCGGTTGGAAGGCCGCGCTATTCCCGAGTCCCGCGCCGCCGAAGAAGGGATTGATATCCCAGCCGGTAAAGGCCGAGGAAGCCGTCGCACCCATGTCGAGATCGAGATATACGCCGGTAAAGTTCGTCGGGATCGCGAGATCCTGGAGATTGCTGTAGATCGTCGCGGCACGCGCCGGCGATGACAGGAGGACGACCGCGAATGCGGCGGCAAGCAAAGTGGCGCATGCGAAATCAATGCGCGACAGCGCCTCGCATGGCCTCACGAGGGAACAAGTCGCCGAATATGTGCGGCGCATTCCCGACTCGCACCAGCGCCAGACGGCAGAGGAAAACCTCGTCTATCTCGACGTGCCGAACGGCTGATTCGTACGGAACGAAAAGTATTTCGCTGGCGCCCGCGCCGGGCACGGAGGTTGCGAGCGCGTTATCTACCAAGCTTCTCGCGCACCCACTCGTACTCGCGGGCGATGCTTTTCACCACGTCGCCGGGATGCACTTCGGGCGGCAGCACGTCGAAGGTGTAGGTCTCGATCTCGAGATGCAGGCAGGCGCCGTCGCGGAGGGCGCGGAAAAATTCGGGCGTGAGCGCGTCGGCCGTGGATTGAAGCGCGCCGGCGCCGGCGAAAAAGAGCGGCACGTGGAAGTGCACGCGCGCTTCCTCGATGCCGGGATGTGTCGGAAATTCCGCGAGCGCGGGCGCGAGATCGCTCCACGAAAAACGCGCGCCGTTCTGACCGCGCGCTTTCACCTGGTGCAGATACACGGGCTCGGCGAAAGGCCGCAGCGCTTCCCAACTTTCCGGCTTCGCCTCGACTCGCAGCGCGGCGCTGAGCTGCACTTTGGAAATACGGATGTCTTCGGCGAGATAAGCGCGCAGAGATTGCGTGAGGTCTTCGAACTGCAGGGCGACGTGGCACGTGTCGAAGCACACGCCGAGGTGCCGGCGGATGAGCGATTCGCTTTCCGCGCGGCTGCACCCCGCGATGCGGCTCACCTCGGCTGCGCCGGTGAGAAGGAGCACGTCGTTGAAGAAGGCGATCGTCTCGCGCGTGGTCTCGAGGTAGCAGTCCGGCTCGGGCTCGAGGCCGAGATGAATGAGCCGGCCGGTGTCTTCTTCGAGCGCGGCGAGATACGCGACGGCGCCGGCGAGATGATGCGCGAGGGCGCGGACGTCGTCGCCGGTTTCGATCCAGCGCTTGAAGGAGCACGGCACGGTGCTGATGGAACCCTCGACTTGCGGCGGCAGCCAGCCGGCGAGGAGGTCGGCGAGGTGCAGCGTGTAGTCGAGCCGCTCGGCAGTGCGCCAGTCGGGGGCGTACACATTTTCCTTCACCGGGCCGGCGTGAAAGCGGCCGTAAGGAAAGCCATTGATCGAAAACGGATAGAGCTCATTTGCGCCGAAGAAATCCAGCGCCTCGGCCCGGAGATCCTCGCTGGCATTGAGTTCCGAGGCTGCCTGGTGCGCGATGCGCAAGCCGAGGCCGAACCATTCTCCGGGCGCGACGCGCTGCTTCACCGCCACCGCCTTCTCCCGGATCGCCGCGAAATTTTCCGCCCAACTCTCGCCGGGATGAATGTTGAGGCAGTACGTGAGATGGAGCGGCGGTCGGTGCTGGACGATCATGTCTTGGAGATGCGCCGCAGTTCGTCGATGGCCGCTTCCATCGTGGCGAAGTCGATCTCGTGGACCTCGTGCCGGGCGCCGATGCCGCGCGGGTAGGTGACGGTGAGCTCGCCGCCGAGGTGCTCCTGAAAATCGCGCAGGCCATCGAGCACCACGCGGCGTCCGGTGGAGTCGCGCGCGTCGAGTTCATCGAACCACAGCCGGAAGCCGCACTGGCGCAGGCCGCCGAGGATGCGGCGGAATTCGTCGGCGCTGAGCCAGCCGCGCATCTCCGAGTAAATCGAGTCGAGCAGCACGCCGCCGGCGACCGCTTCGCCGTGCGAGATTTCAAACCCGGACATGAGCTCGAGCTTGTGCGCCGACCAGTGGCCGAAATCGAGCGGACGCGCGCGGCCGTACTCGAAAGGATCGCCGTTGGTGCGGATGTGGTGGAGGTGCATCTCCGCGCAGCGAAAGACGAGATATTGCATCGCCTCGAAATCGCGCCGGGCAATGCGCCGCGCGTGCTCGCACAGCCAGGTGAAGAATTCCGCGTCCTTGATGATCGACACTTTGAATGCCTCGGCCACGCCGCAGAGCCAGTCGCCATCGGGCAGCGAGAGGAGAAAGTCGAAATCGTTCAGCACCGCGAAAGGCGGAGCGAAGGTGCCGATCGCATTTTTGCCGCCGAGAAAATTCACGCCATTTTTCACGCCGACGCCCGCGTCGTTCTGGCCGAGCACCGTGGTGGGCACGCGCACCTGCCGCAGCCCGCGATGCACCAGCGAGGCGGCGAGGCCCACGGCATCCATGACTGCGCCGCCGCCGACGATGATGACGAAGGACTGCCGATCCATGTGCCGCCCGAGCATCAGCCGCATGAAGCCATCGACGAGGGAAAAGTCGTTCTTCACCGCTTCACCGCCGGGCACGACCTGCGGCACGGCTGCGAGTTCGAGCCGCGCGGCGTGCGCGGCAAAGTAGTCCGCGATCTGCGCGCCGAGCTGCGAGTGGGCCTTGGCGACCTGGGAGTCGATGAAGACCAGCGCGCGGTGGCGGCGGTGTTCGTCGAGCCGGTCGAGCGCGTCGATGAGCGCGGAATTTTCCGGATGGAAAATGGCGTGCGTGAAGACCACGGGGAAATCCCAGCTCACGTCGATGCGCTGCGCGATGGTGGTGCTGTTCATCGGCGAAAGGCCGGAACATCCAACATCCAACATTCAACATCCAACATCCAATGAGCAGGCCGAACGCTCGCTTGCGCCATGGGATGTTGGATGTTGGATGTTGAGTGTTGGACGTTCATTTCCGTTCCTCCATCCAGCGTTGCGCATCGACCGCGCCAAGGCCAGTGCGAATCCACCGGCGGGCTATCGCTTCGATGTCCGACGTTCAGCGGCCGTCTCCAGCCGCTTGTCACTTCGCCGGCGTGAAGGGCTGCACCACGCCCGCCTCACCCTGCGTGTAGGCGATCCAGACCGTGTGCGTCTTGGCATCCACCGCGATGCTGCGCGCGCCATCGCTGGAGGGCGCCTCGCCCGCCGGCACGAGCTTGTCCTTTTCCACATCCACGATCGCGATCTTCCCCTTCCGGCTCGCGCAATACACGCGGTGCAAGCCCGCATCGTAGGCGATCTGATCCACGCCCGTGGCGATGTCCGCCGACGCGATCACGTGGCCATCGGTCTGGCTCAGCATCGCGAGCTTCCCATTCGCCCCGGCCACGAGGATCGCCCCGGCCTCGGGCACCATCGCGATGCCGTGCGGGCCTTCCGCCGGCGCGGTCGGCCATTTCGCCGTCACCTGGTGCGTCGCCACATCGACCACGGCGATCACGCTGCCCGTTTTCATCGCTTGGAAAAGGCGCGCGCCCGACGCATCGAAGCCGAGATCCTCCGGCGCTTCGCCCGGCAGTTCCACGGTGGCGATCACCTTCTTCTCCGCCGGGTCGATCACCCACAAATCCTTCCCATCGTCGTGGCACACGTAGGCCATCCCGGATTTCGCATGGAAGGCCATCAGGTCCGCCGGCCCGGCCAGCGGCACCTTGCCCACGACCTCCAGCGTCGTGGCGTCGATGACCACGAGTTGCGGCGGCTTGCTCACGCTCGCAAAGTAACGCTTCCCTTTCGCATCCACCGCCGCCGACTGCGCCGCGCCCGTCGGCACGATCTTCACCACCGCTTGCTTGTCGATGTCGATGATGTCGAGCGAGCCATTGCCCGTATGCGCCGCGAGCAGCCGGCGGCCCTCCACATCCATCGCGAGGAAATCGAAGCGTCCATGCGTCCCCGCGAGCACCAGTGGCTTGCCCGCCTCGAGCAAATCCGCCGCCCGTCCCGGCGGCGCGCCGGCGATGAGGATGGCCGCGCAAACCATCGTGCGCCGCAGGAGGAGGAAGGTGGGAGCAAGGGGATTCGTCATGCGCGCGAGGCTACCGCCTCCACGCGCGGCGGCAATGCGGAATGCGGGCGGCGGCGTGCAGATGCTGTCGCTGGGAAAACAATGATGCCGAGTCCTCGAACCGAGTCCGCGAGATGCATCGGGGACACGGGAGCTACCATCTCACGCATTTGTCTTTCGGTGAACTCCACCAATGGAAACGGAGTTTCAAGACCAGCGGGCACTCCCAAAGCGCTGCGGTAACTTTGAGAACGAGAGCGAAAAAGAAGGGAAACAACGGTGTTGCCCGTAGCGTTTGCATGGATATGCTTCGCCTCACCCTAGCTCATGAAAACGTACTGCAAGGGCAAAAAGCGAGATGGCACTCAGTGTAATGCTTCGGCATCCCGCGGCAGTGAGTATTGCCACCATCACGCACCTTGGAGGGTTGTGATCCGTTCCTCCAGTCGGCGATTTCCAGCGGCGCTGAACATTGCCTCGAACATCTACACCCTTATACCGCTTGTTCCGTGGATTGCGTCCGGCGTGGCAGCGATGATTGTCGCTGTTCTCACGATCTTTCACTCGTCCGTTCCGCCCGCCTCACCAGTTGCGTCTGTATCGCCGCCGCGGGCAGTGCCATTCAAACGCCAGAATCAACTTTCCACGACTGTCCATTCTGGCAGTGACTTCCGAACTCCCACCTTCTACCCTAGCGGCACGTCCACGGCTAGCAGCTCCTCCTCTGGCAACTCCTATTTCGGCAGCGATTATCCGACTCCAAGCTACTACTCTGGTAGCGATTATCCGACCCCTAGCTACTATTCTGGTAGCGATTACATAGCGAGCCTAGGAGGACGCCGCGGCACCCAATCTCTTACCGTCGATTACTCGAGCTATTACAACGGAGTGGATTACTCGAGCTTTTACTCTGGCCGCAGCGACACAGCTAAAACAGGCGGTACTGTCAGCGTTCAAGCGCCAGATAGCTACCAGCCTTCATACAGTTACACTGGCGACACTTACGAGCCGTCATACAGTTACAGCGGAGACAACTACAAACCTTCATATACGGGATATAGCACATACAAACCTTCTTACGGGGGTTACAGCACATGCGAATCATCGCAGAGCGGCTATACTGTTTTTCAAGATGGCAAAGTTTGCTACGTCAGCGGGGGAGGAATAACGCCAGAAGTATATTTATCTTGCAACAGCTACGAACCGACCAGCTTCTACTCTGGAAGCAGCTACGATCCATCAAGCTACTACTCTGGCAGCGCCATCAAGCCAATCGGAGATCGCGGGCCACGCCGACGGCCAAGTCTGAATGGGAAAGCTATGATCTGAGCGGTCGCAAATGGTGGAGGAAGCAGCAAAAAGCGGTCGGGCCATGAAGCTGGGGTCTAAGCTTACTATCGACACTGAATGGGGGTCAGCTCTAGAATCGAGAATCTCCCTCATTCGTCGCGGGCGCTCTCCGTTTTCTTCGTCGTTCCGGTGGGGCTGGTCACATGAAATTGTAAGCCCTCAAACATGCACAGAATGAATGCTGATTTCCCTCCACGGAAAACGCACAATCGCCACGGCCCGCATCGAGAGAAACTTTCTCGATTCTAAAGCTGACCCCGCTGTACCGCGACGGCACCCCGCCCGGCCGCTTCCTGCGCGTGAAGGTAACCGCCACACCGTGATTCAGCGCAAGCTAAGCAAGCGCCGAATCTTCTCTCGGATGCTCTCCGGGTGCTGGCTGAGGTGAGCGAGCGCGTGGATGATGATGCCGCGAGGTTCGACGGTGTAGAACAGGCCGTAGCCGCTGGATCCCACCACGAGACGGCGCATGGGTGGCTCGAAGAGCGGCGCCATCTGAGGAAATTGTCGAAGATTTTCCAGGACGGCGTCCAACTTGAGCGTGAAGCGTTCGCCGGCGCCGGGTCGGGATTCTTCGAGGGAGGCGAAGATGGAGAGGAGGTCGGTCTCCGCGCCGTGCTTCCAGACGAGTTCAGGCATGAGGCCGGCGGAGCAGGCGGTCGCGCAATTCCTCCCACCGCACCCCGCTCTCTGGCTCGGTCTCGTGTTCGGCCAGCCGACGGCGCAGCATCTCGAGCAAGGCGGGGTCTTTCTCCTTTTCGAGGACGACTTGGTTGAGGAGTTCCTCAGCGAGGATTTCCTTTTGCTCGGTGGGCAGGGCCAGCACGTCGGGGAGACGATCGACAATCATGATGCGAGGGTAGCGGCACGGTCCGGCAACTCAAACTGAAATCTGCGACGTCGGCACGCCTGACGAAGTGCCCGGGGTCAGCTTCGGAATCTCGCTCACGGCCCTGCGTTCCTGCATCTATCCCCGCGGCGGGTCATATCGGATACAATGTGAAACCGAGCTGGGTGGCGGCGGTGCGCAGGGTTTTGTTCGTCGCCACGATTTCCGGTTCAACCGCGACGCGGGCAGAAGCCAGATGCATCGCGTCGAAGGTGCGCAGCGCCACTGGAGGTGTCCGGCGATAACAGGCAGCCATGATGGCGCGGAAAGCAGTCTCGACGGCTTGGCCGATGGCGATGATGCGAATCTCGCCAGAAGCGATGTCGCTCTCGAGCTGGTGGATGATTTCTTCGGCAGTATCGGCCGGGATTTGACTTTCCGCTTCCTTGCGAAAGGCGATCCGGTGCATCTCAAAACGCGCGAGGTCGGAAGTGACCATGACAGGGTCGCGCGCAGCCTTCTGCTCGAAGTCCGCGGAGTCCGCTTCCTGCACGTATAGCTTTCCGAGTGCGGACGTGTCCCAGTAACTCATGGGTCACTCGCCGCGATCTTCGTCGAGGATCTGCTGCACGGACGCGCCTCTGGTTGCGTGGGCGAGGCGAGCGCGCAGGGCGCCGAGTCTTTGCAGCCATGCGCGGCGATCGGCCGATGACTTCTGCGATGGGAAACCGGTGAGCCGAGCTATGGCGCGTCCCTCTTCGGTGATGACGACCTCTTCCCCCCGGCGAGCGAGATCGAGCAGGGTGAGAACTTTTGACTGAAAATCCTGAATCGTGGCTGTCACGCAGGTGATCTGCGCCGCGGCCGAGGGAAAGTCAAGATCGCGACAGGGTGCGACGCGAGGCAGTCTTGGAAAAACACTTTGGTGATGCCGCATGGTTTTCACCGCAGCAGCGCATTGAGCGCTTCGCCGAGGCGGTAGCCGGCCAGGGCGATGCGGGGTTCGGCTTCCGCGAGCGCGGCGTTGAGGTATTCGGGCGTGGGCCGGGTGCGGCGGAAGAGGGTGACGGGATACACTTTCATGCCGGTGACTTTGAAGCTCTCTCGCGCCCAGCCTTCATACGCGCCGAGGCCGGATCAGGATGGGCTTGGTATAGCAGTGCTGGAGATCGGCGTTGCTCCAGCGCATGGCTGATCCCGTTGTCGCGGCGTGAGTGTAGGAAGCGCGTCGAGAAGCTCAGCGAAGTTCATGATCGGAAAAGGTGCGTTGAACGTGATTGCGCCAAGCCGGTTCTTCGCGCGGACAACTCTCTCACCGCAGCAGCGCATTGAGCGCTTGAGGACGAGCGCGGTGCGGAGGGTGGTGGAATTCATCGGGGACGGCGTGCGAGGGAATGAGCATCGACATCGAAGTGCTCCGGCGTCCGCGGGGGAGCGTTCGATGTTCGATATTCATTTCCGTTCCTCCATCCACCGCTGCGTGGCGCGTGCCAGGTCGAGGAAGCTCGTGGGGGCGGGATCGAGCGCGAGCGACGACGTCCACGCGATCTCGTAACCGGCTCCAACATTGCCATGCGCGCCGTGGATTTTCCCAGTGTCGAAGCTCACGCTTCCGGGCGGCCAGCCGAAGAAAAGTTCGCACGGGTCGTAGCCGGGTTTGTTGTGGATATCGACGTGGCTGGCGTAGTCGGGCGCTTCCTTTTTCTCGAACCACGGATAAGCGAACCATGCGCCGCTTTCCGCCACGAGCACGAGGTCGCCTGCGCGCCGATGCGCGATGCCGCGCACCTCGGCCACCCCGGGAAGCCGCTCCAGCACAGCGCGCGCGGCCTTCTCCGAATCCGTATCGCGGCAATGGACGTGCGCGACTTGATGGTCGGCGATGGCAAAGGCGCGGCTCGTGAAGAAGTCGGTGTAAGCCATTGAGCGGACGTCGCGCACCGAGAAGAGCCCGGCCTCGCGCAAGGCGCGGTTTGGGAAGACGGCGCCGCGTTGCACGGGCTCGATGGCGTAGTCGCCGGTGAAGATCCAGTCGTAGCCGAAGTCGGCGCACGCTGCGCGGATGCGCGTGAGGTAGCCATCGAGCAGGTCGAGCGCCTTGCGCGCCTGCTCGCTGCCGGGGCCGTGGCGCTGCAGATCGTAGTCGAGATGCGGGATGTAGGTGAGCAGCAGATCGGGCGCGAGATCGGGCATGCCCATCGTGGCGACCACGGCATCGACGATCCAATCGCTAGAGCGGTAATTGGCGAGCGGGCCCCAGTAATTCATGAGATTGAAAGGTCGGCCCACCGCTTCATTGAGCCGCTGCTCGAGCGACGATGGCTGCGTGTAGCAGCTCTGGATCATGCCCCCGGAATGTTTATGAATGGGCGCGGGCGTGACGATGAGGTCCGCCGCTTCGCCCATGGCCTGCTGCCAAAACATGAGGCCCACCGTGCCGCCGCGCGCGCGGAATTTTTCCCAGATGCGCGGCCCCTCGACGAGCGTCGCGCTTTGCTCCCAGAAGAGCACCTTCGCGAGATCTTTGAAGAAGAGACCATTGGCCACCATGCCGTGCGAGCCGGGCTGCAACGCCGTGCGGAAGCTGGCCTGCGCCGCGCAAGTGAGCGCGGGCCACACGGCTAGCGCGGGCCGAAAGCCGGTGAGGCGCGAGGCCACATTCCAGCCGAGAGCGGCGATATCGACGACGAGGAGTTTTTTCTTCGCGGGCAAGCGCACTAGAGAAGCACGAACACCGCGAATGGCGAGCCGCGCGTAGAAGCGACGTCCTCGTCGCAGCTACGACGCGTAGAAGCGCCGGGACACCGAGTAGCTCACGGGCCACAACGCGATGAGCAGCAGCGCGCAAACGAACGCCGGCGCGCTCGGCCGGAAGGTGAGGCAGTACGCGGCTTGCAGAAAAAGCAGCGCGCGGATGAGGCTGCCGATCGCCGGCGGCAACGGCGGCGCCGGCCGCCAGCAGAGCCGCGCGACTTCGAGCACCACGAAGGCCAGCGCCAGCGCAAAGGTCGCCGGTCCCGGATATTGCCAGCCGCTTCCGCCGCGTCCGACGAATGCGGCGATGCCCGCCGCCAGTGGGACGGGCGGCAGCAGCCCGGCCCAGAGCGGAGCGCCCGCGCGCGTTTCGTAGCGTGCCAGATTGGTGACGGCGGCGATGTAGAGCGTGGTGATCGCGGCCGCGACAAAGACGAGCCGCGGCGGCGCGCCAGCGGCGGCGGTGGCGCCGAGCAGCAGGCTCAAGCCGCGGCAGAGGCCCATCACGAGCGCGCCGAGCAGCGGCACGCGCTTGGCCCAGGCATCATAAGCGAGCACCGCGCCCGTAAGCCCCAGCGCGACCAGCAGCGTGTGGACGCCAGCGAAAAGCGCCAGCGCATTTCCCACCACAAGCAGCACGATGGCGACGCACCGCACCACGCGCGGCTCGGCCCCGCCGCTCGGCAGCGGGCGCTCGGGACGTTCGATGCGATCCTCCTCAAGATCGAAGAGATCGTTGAGCAACAACCCCGCGCCATACAACGCGAGACCCGCGGCGATCGGCAGCAGGACCCGAGCGCCGAGTTGCCCACCCGAGGCGAGCAGAAAGCCGGCGAGCGGATCGCCCGGCACAGTGAAGAGATTCGGCGCGCGAAAAAGTTGAAGCCAGATTTTCAGGGACCAGAAAGTTGAGTGTTGAATGTGGAGTGTTGAGTGGAGGAAGAAACGCGCGCGGCTCCAAACAAATTCCCAATGTCCGTTGCGTGCGCTGGTGGGCGCCATTACGGTGCCGGACTTTTTCAAAACGCACTCTGAATATGGCACAGCCCGACTCCCGCTCTCCCCGAGGCAATCGCACGCCCGATGGCTCCGGCGATCCCAATCCAAACTGGCGCGGCTTTGTGCTGCTGGCCGTGGCCATCGCGCTCATCGGCGGCGCGATGTATTTCGGCAAGGAGAATCCCATGGGTCGCACGCGCGACATCCCGTATCCGCAACTCCTCGAGCTCCTGAAAGCCGAGCAGATCGCGACCGATAAAGGCCCGCTGGACCTCGTTTCCGAGCCGGGCAGCGCCACGGATTTCATCCGCGGATTTGTGAAAGTCGGCGGTAGTTCGGAGGCCTACAAGCGAGGCGACGCAGTCGAGGCGTTCCGCACCGAGGTCAACTTGCAGTTCGATCCGAAACTCAAGGAGACTCTCGATCTGTACAAGATCCCGGTGACCTTGAAGAACGCCAACAACGTCTTTGCCTCGGCCATGTTCAGCCTGGTGCCGGTCATGCTTTTCCTGATGATCCTCTATTTCTTTTTCCGCCAGCAGATCCGCATGGCGGGAAAAGGCGCGCTCAACTTTGGCAAGAGCAAGGCCAAGATGCTCGCGCGCGAAAAGAACAAGGTCACTTTCAAGGACGTGGCCGGCGTCGAGGAGGCCAAGGACGAGGTGCAGGAGATCGTCGAATTTTTGCGCGACCCGAAAAAATTTCAGAAGCTCGGCGGTCGCATCCCCAAGGGTGTGCTCATGGTCGGCCCGCCGGGCACCGGCAAGACGCTCCTCGCGCGGGCCATCGCCGGCGAGGCCGACGTGCCGTTCTTTTCCATCAGCGGCTCGGACTTCGTGGAGATGTTTGTCGGCGTCGGCGCGAGCCGCGTGCGCGACATGTTTGAGCAGGGCAAGAAGGCCGCGCCGTGCATCATCTTCATCGACGAAATCGACGCCGTGGGCCGGCACCGCGGCCACGGTCTCGGCGGCGGCCACGACGAACGCGAACAGACGCTCAATGCGCTGCTCGTGGAGATGGACGGCTTCGACACGCAGGAGGGCGTAATCATCATCGCCGCCACCAACCGCCCCGACGTGCTCGACCCCGCGTTGCTGCGCCCTGGCCGCTTTGACAGGCAGATCACCGTAGCGCTGCCCGACGTGAAGGGGCGCGAAGAAATCCTCCGAGTGCATGCCAAGAAGGTGAAGATCGGCGAAGACGTGGACCTCTCGGTGATCGCCCGCGGCACGCCCGGCTACAGCGGCGCGGAACTCGCCAACGTGATTAACGAAGCCGCGCTCATCGCAGCGCGCAAAGGCATGAAGGCCATCGGCCGCGCCGAGCTCGAGGAAGCGCGCGACAAGGTGCGGTGGGGACGCGAGCGCCGTTCGCTGGCGATGAGCGACAAGGAGAAGGAACTCACCGCTTACCACGAAGCCGGCCACGCGCTGCTTTGCGAGTTGGTGGATAACATGGACCCCTTGCACAAGGTCACGATCATCCCGCGCGGCCCGGCGCTCGGTCTCACGATGTATCTGCCGGAAGGCGACAAGTATACCAATCGCAAGAAGGAGCTGCTCGACCGGCTCGTCGTGATCATGGGCGGGCGCGTGGCCGAGGAGATCGTCTTCGGCGACGTGACCAACGGCGCGGGCAGCGACATCCAGCAGGCGACCAATATCGCCCGCAAAATGATCTGCGAATGGGGCATGAGCGAGAAGCTCGGCATGGTCGAATACGGCGAGCACCAGGACTACGTCTTCCTCGGCCGCGACCTCAACCGCTCGCGCGATTACAGCGAAGCCACCGCGCAACAGATCGACAGCGAAGTGCGCAAGCTCTGCGACGATGCCTATTCGCGCGCCGTAAAAAT
This sequence comes from Chthoniobacterales bacterium, assembly GCA_038238555.1. GTDB lineage: Bacteria > Verrucomicrobiota > Verrucomicrobiia > Chthoniobacterales > Chthoniobacteraceae > JANNXQ01. The sequence continues at coordinate 21,272 of JBBRXP010000052.1, forward strand.
GCTCACCGACAATCGAGAGAAACTCGAAGGCATCGCCCGGGCGCTGCTGGAATTTGAGACGCTCGATCGCAAACAGATTCGCGAGTTCATCGACCACGGCCGCATGCTCACGCCACCGCCGACCGTGACTACCAAGCGTCCGTCCTCAGAACCGCCGCCGCATCCCGAAGGCGTGGACATCGCGCCCGAGTATCCGCCCGGCCTCACGGGCCAGCCCGCGTAACGGCGCTGTCTTGGGAGTGCGGCGAGCGGCATTCACGCCGGCTTCACGTAGATGCCAACGACGGGCCGCGGATATGGCGTGGCCGATACGAAGTCGCTCACGAATCCGCGCGCGGTCCGCAACTCGACGTGGCCCGCATCGTTACCCCCATACACCACCACCGCGCCGATGGGCGCGCTCCACGGATCAAGCGACGGCAGTTTGCGGAAGCCGTACTTGCTCACCAACTCGCCGCCGGCCTGCTTCGCGTAAGGCGTGGTTGGGCGCGATGAGATGAGATCGGCGGCAAGCATCGCGTCCTTCACATAAGCCCAGCAGCACCACGTGGGCTGCGGATGCGCACGCTGCTGCGCGATTTTGGCCGCGCGGATCATTCGCTGATCGTAACGCAGCGAACCCGAACGCGGCCCGAAGTGCGCGCGCTCCTCGGCGGAGAGAGGACGCGAAGTGGAGCGATCGTAGAGCGAGCTCTCCGCACGGGCGGGCAATGCCGCTAAGCAAAGCAGCGACGCAAGAAACGGGATCGGGAAATATTTCATCGGAGACATTCGGAAAAATGGGGCGCGACGGTAGCGCACGAGAACTGGTGCGCAAGGGCAAGTGCAGGAGCTGTGCCCGCGATCTTCCGCCCGTCTCACGCCGTCCCGAAATACCGGTCCCCTGCGTCGCCAAGGCCGGGGACAATGTAAGCGCGCTCGTTGAGCTCGGGGTCGATGGCGGCGGTGAAGATGTGCACGTCGGGATGCGCGCCGCGGAGTTGCGCGAGCCCCGCCTTGCAACTCACGAGGCACACAAAGCGGATTCGCACGGCGCCGGCTCCCTTCAGGCGCGTGACGGCGGCGGTGGCGCTCCAGCCCGTGGCGAGCATGGGATCGACCAGCAACACCTCCGCCTCCGCGAGGTGCGCGGGCGCTTTGAAATAGTAGCTCTCCGGCCGATGAGTCTCTTCGTTTCGAAAAATGCCGATGTGCGCCACGCTCACGTCGGCGAGGAGATCGAGCATCCCCGCGAGCAGGCCGAGCCCGGCGCGCAGGATCGGCGCGATGATGATCGGCAGCGCGAGCGCCGCACCTTCATGCGGTGCGAGCGGCGTCTGAATCACCACGGGCCGCGTGCCGAGATCGCGCGTGGATTCAAAGACCATGAGCGTGGCAAGCTCATTGAGCCGCGCGCGGAAATCCTCCGAGCCGGTCTCGATGTCGCGCAGCCGCGTGAGTTTTACCCGGATGAGCGGATGGTCGATGACCGTGACGCCCGCTGAAATCTCGAGGCTCAACTTTCCTCCTTCACGGCGCCGGCATCGTTACGTGCGGCGGAGGCGGCGGCGCACTGCGCACCTCGATGAACCACCACACGCCGAGAACCAACGCGGCCACCGCCAGCGCGCAGAGAATCATTCGCGCCCTCGTCGGCATCGGAGCGCCTACTCGACGAGCGTGTCGATCTTCTCCGCCACCTCGAAGTCGAGTTCCGTGAGCCCGCCTTCGCTGTGTGTGGAGAGAGCGACGCGCACCTTGTTGTAGCGGATGTCGATGTCGGGATGGTGCTCATCTTCCTCGGCGATTTCGGCGATGTTGTTGACGAAATCCAGCGCCTGCGAGAAATCGTCGAACTCGAAAACGCGTTCGATGAGTTTTTTGTCCTGATCCCACTCGGGGAGCTTTTTCAGCCAGGCTTTGATGTCCTTGGAGTCGAGAAGTGCGGCCATAATGTGTAAGTGTCGGTGAAAAGTTTTCGGAGAAGTAGCACCGGCTCTGCGCAATTCAAACGCAATCTCTCAAACTCGTGGACGTAAAGAAACTCGCCTTGCCGCCCATCGCGCGCCGCATGTAAAACGGCTCGCTTCATCCAACCAAAAATCAAAACGTCATGGGCAAAATCTTCAACAACATCGTCGATACCGTCGGGCGCACGCCGCTCGTGAAACTCAACCGAATCCCCGCAAGCCTCGGCATCGATCCCGGCACGATCATCGCGCTGAAGTGCGAATTTTTTAATCCGCTCGGCAGCGTGAAGGACCGCATCGGCATGGCCATGATTGAAGACGCCGAGCAGAGCGGCGTGCTCACGAAGGACACCGTCATCATCGAGCCGACGAGCGGCAATACGGGCATCGCGCTCGCATTCGTTGCTGCGGCCAAGGGCTACAAACTCATCCTCACCATGCCCGAGACGATGTCGGTGGAACGCCGCACATTGCTCGCGATGCTCGGCGCCAAGCTCGTGCTCACTCCCGGCAGCGAAGGCATGAAGGGCGCGATCTCGCGCGCCGAAGATCTCGTAAAGAACACGCCCGGCGGGTGGATGCCGCAGCAGTTCAACAACCCAGCCAATCCCGCCATTCACAAGAAGACCACGGCGGAGGAAATTTGGGCCGACACAGATGGCAAAGTGGACATCGTCCTCTCGGCGGTCGGCACCGGCGGCACCATCACGGGCTGCGTCGAGGTCATCAAGCCGCGCAGGCCCGGCTTCCAGGCCATCGCCGTCGAGCCGTCCGATTCACCCGTCATCAGCCAGACGCTCAAGGGCGAGCCCGTAAAGCCCGGCCCGCACAAGATCCAGGGCACCGGCGCCGGCTTCGTTCCGAACAATCTGCACCTCAAGGACAGCGCCGGAAATCCGCAGATCGTCGAGTGCATCAAGGTCACGAACGACGATTCGTTTGCGATGGCGCGGCGGCTGGCAAAGGAAGAAGGCGTCCTCGCCGGCATCAGCTCCGGCGCCAATGTGTGGGCCGCCATCGAGGTCGCCAAGCGCGCGGAAAACAAGGGCAAGACGATCGTCACCTTCGCCTGCTCGACCGGCTAGCGCTACCTCTCCACCGCGCTCGCCGCGGAGGCAAAGGCGGAAGTGGGCGGGTAGGTTCTTGAAGATGAATTTGCCGCAAACAGCAGTGCTGGTGGTGATCGCCGGAATGCTCGGCGGATTCGGCCACGGCCTCGTTGCAGGTGAATTCATGATGCCACGTTTCGACCGCCGGCGCCGTGTGTGGAAGCCGGGCATGATCGGCGATGTGCTGGTCGGTGGATTGGCCGCGGTGGTGGTGTGGGCAGTGTGCGGAGCGGCTTCGAGCTTCGATGTCAGCCGGGGCCAACCGCTCGACTTTCCGCTTCCGGTCGCGCAGTTGGGAACCTCTATCCTGATCGGAATCAGCGGCGCTCGCTGAATCTCCTTGAGGAGCTCGAAGAGCGGAAGCACAGGTAGCCATGCCCGAAGACAAATCTGCAAAAGCTCTCGAGTTTAAGGAACTGCTGTACCGTTTGCGAGATGCCGAAGGCTTTGAGGCCATGGAGTTGGCGGATCGCATTTACGAACTCGGTATGGAAGTGCTCGTGCGCAAAGGCGAGCCTGCCCAGCCACCGCAGGTTCCCGAACCGCAAGCCGCCGGCGCGCGGTAGTTACTGCCGCAAGAGCTGCCGCACCTGGCCCGCGGCGCCTTCGAGCGCGTTGAGCGAGCGCAGCCTTCCCTCGGCGTCGAGAAGCCACACGGTGGGCAGCGCGTTGATGCCAAGCGCGCGGACGGGCGGGCTCTCCCAACTCTTGCCGTCGAAGATCACCGGCCAGGCGATATCCTGCTTGCCGAGCACAGCGGCGGCCGCGGCGCGATCCTTGTCGAGGCTCACTCCGAGCACTCGCGCGCTGTCCTTCGGCAACTCGGCGACCGCGCGTTTGATTGCTGGGAGCGCGGCGAGGGAAGGCGGCGAAAATTCTGCGAAGAACACGACGAGCACTGGCTTGCCTCGCATCGCCGCTACATCCGCAGCCTTGCCGGTCAGCGTCGTCCCGCTGAGCGCGATCGCTTTTCCGAGCAGCCGCACACGCGTGAGATCGTCGGCGATGCGCGCCTTGAGTTGCTCGTCTATGGCCAGCGGCTGCGCGCCTTCGAGCAGAGAGAGCTTGGTCTGCGGCTGCATGTCAAAGAGCGTCGCCACTTCCGCCAGCAGCGCGGCGAGCCGGCGATCGCTGGGATGATCGGATTGAAAGCGCCGCGCCATCGCGGCGAGGGTCGCGCGTTGCTCGGAAGTGGGCTGGCCGAGCGAGCGCATGAAGGCGGCGATTTTCGCAAAATCCACTTCGGGCTGTTGCGCGGGGGTGGCGGTCTTGGACAACTCAGCGAGCAGACGCGTGGCCTCCGCGCGCGGCTCGGGGGCGCCTGTCAAGTCGGCGCGAATTTGCAGCGCCCGAGAGAGCCGCAATCGGGCTTCGAAGGCGCGGGCGTCGCCGCTGTGTGCGGCGACAAAAGCACGCAAGCCGCGCTCCTGCCCGGCGAGATGTGCGAGCGTGACGTTGCGCGCTTCCTCCGACGTCCGCGGCTTCCCCTGAGGCCCTGCGTCGAGCGCCACGATCGCCTGCCAGTCTTCCTCCGCAGTGCCCGCGCGCGCCGGGGAAAAAAAGAGGAGCGCGAGCAGAACGGCGGCACACGCACGGAGATTCATTTGCGATTGACCGGAAGGATGGACGCGAAGACCGGGCGGTGATCGCCCGCCACATTCCAATCCACGCCGCGATAAATGCCCGCCTTGTTCTTCGCGATCTCCGGCAGCAGCGCGCGGCTCACCAGCAGGTAGTCGATGCGCGAATAAAGGTCGGCGGTCTTCCAGTATTGCGTCCAGCGTTCGCCGGCCGAATCCGTCGCGCAGAGATCGGTCATGTGATTGGGCGCGCCGCGCGCGCCGGAGATTTCCGCGAACGCCGGCTCGTTCTTCAAGTCATTGAAATCGCCGTAGCACACGAGATTCACGGCGGAGTCGGCCGCGAGAATCCTGTCGAGATGGCGGCGCAACGCCTGCGCTTCGTAACGCCGCAGCAGCGCCTCGCCTTCGGGTGCCGGGAGTTTGGATTTGAGATGCGCGCCCACCAGCCGGAGCCGGTAGCCGGGATTGATCTCGATGGTCACGTCGAGAAAACCTCGCCGCACTCGCTGGAGCTGGCCGTTCAATTCAAAAGAAACATCGGCGACGGAATCGCGCGCGACGATCGGGTAGCGGCTCACCAGCGCCAGGTGGCGCTCCGCATCGCTGGCCTGCACGTATTCGGAATCGATGTAACCGAGGCCCGCGGCATTGATTCGTTTTTTGAAATCCTCGAAGCGCGCCGGCGGGCCCATTTCGCACACGCCGAGGATATCTGCATTCACCTCGCCGATGATGTGCACGAGCGCGGCGACCGCGGCCTCGGACTTCTCTCGCACGCCAAAAGCCGAACCATTGCCGGCCGGCTTTGTATCCACGTAATTCTCCACATTGTAAGTGCAGACCACGATCTCGCGCGGCGCAGCGCCGACCATCCCCGCCAGCGCGAGAAGGAAGAAAAGAGCGCGGTTCATTCGCCGGAAAATAAAAAGGACTCGCCTCATCGGCGAGCCCTTTTCCAAAGCGGAGAGGAGAATCGGCGGCTCAGCTCACGTGGGTCGGATGGTGCTCGTCCACATTCGCCGTGTGGTGCTCATCCATATCAGTTGCGTGCGAATCGTGAGCGACCTGAATTTTCGGGTCAGGCAACTGCTGCGGCGCAGGCGGCGGCTCGGGTGGCCTGGAGATTTCGTTGTGAAAATCATCCTTCGCCCTGGAGAACTCGCGCACCGCCTGGCCCAAGCCCTTGGCGAGTTCCGGCAGTCTCTTCGCACCGAAGAAGAGCAGGAGGATGAGGAAAATAATGAGCGTGTCGGGACCGAAGAAATTGCCGAAAGATGCGATGTTCATATGGGTGGCGTTGTGATTTGGGTGCCGGACATAACACCGGAAAACCGGAGCTTGCAATGGCGCATTGTAGTAAGGCGAAGCGGCAAGGTTTCTTAGCCGGGGAACGCGGAAGATACGGCGAGTACAGAGGAGCAAAAGAATGGAAGGGCGGCACGTCGGGTGCGGTCAAACGATCCTTCATCTGCATTTGGAAAAGGGGAATGGGGACAAGGGAGTTTGAGTTTTGTTTCTTAGAATTCCTCTGTCCCCATTCCTCTGTCACTGCTCTCTGCCTTGAATCATCTGCATCGTTAGGGCTTAGCCGTCACAACTTCATTCCCAGCTTCCTGAGTTTCGGCACCAGCCACTGCCGGACGTAGGGATTGTCGGGATGTTTGCGGTAGAAATTTTGATGCTCCTCCTCGGCGGGATAAAACTTTCCAGCCGCTGTGATCTCCGTGGCCACCGGCCGGGAGAGGTCGGTCGTGGCGGCGAACTTCGCCTTGGATGCTTCGGCTTCCGTGCGCTGTTTTTCGTCGCGATAAAAGATGGCGGAACGATATTGCCTCCCCACGTCGGGGCCTTGCCGGTTGAGCTGAGTGGGATCGTGAGCGTGCCAGAATAAATCGACCAGTGCCTCGTAGCTCGTGCGGGCCGGATCGTAAGCGACCTGAATGGATTCGGCATAACCAGTCCTGCCCGAGCCGACTTTTTCGTAGGTCGGATCTGGTTCGCTGCCGCCCATGTAGCCGGAGACCACGGAGATGACTCCGGGCGCCTGCTGAAAGATTTCTTCCGAGCACCAGAAACATCCCGCCGCGAAATAAGCGAACTCCGCGCCGGCTGGAATTTCGGTGGGCTCGGACCACGGCGCGCGGTCGGACTGCGAATTACTTTGGCGCGAGCAAGCAATCAGGAGCGCGCTGGCGGCGAGGACGACGAAAAAAGAGAAGGAGGATCTTATCAAGGAGAGGCGACACTCCTGTCGTCTCGTCTCGCAGACGCCGAGAGGCGAGAGGAGTGTCGCAAGCTCTTCGTGCATGGAGAGTCTGAGGAGCGCCCGCGCTTTTTATTTCGCGGATTTTGTTTTGCGACGCGAGGCACTTTGTAAATGATTTCTACACGCGGAAGCACCCGTGCAATCCGATCTTCATCTTGAAGTCTGCCGTTACCATGAGAGCCGGAAATTTATTTCTTCACGAATTCGCACGCTTCTCGATTTGCGGTCGGGTGTGAAAGGAAGCGACATGGCAAGCCTCGATGCCCAGGGATTTCAAGGCCGTGTCGCGCGCATTGAGGAACTCATCCACGCCATCGACGAAATCGCGGAACCGAGCGCGAGGGCAAAGGCGCGGGAACTCGTGCAGACAGTGCTCGAACTGCACGCCGCCGGGCTGGAGCGGATGCTCGAGATCACGGACGCGGCGGGCGCCAGCGGCGAGGCGATCATCGAGGAAATGGCGGGCGATGGACTCGTCTCAAATCTCCTGCTGCTCCACGGGCTGCATCCGCTCGATCTCGAGACACGGGTGCGCCAGGCACTCGAGACGGTGAAGCCGCGGCTCGGCCAGCACGGAGGCAGCGTTGAATTTCTCGGCGTCACGCCGCAGGGCGGAGTGCGGCTGCGGCTCGAGGGAAATTGCCACGGCTGTCCCTCGTCGCGCGTGACGCTCAAATATTCCATTGAAGAAGCCATCTACGCCTCCGCGCCGGATGTTACCGCGCTGGAAGTGGAAGGCGCAACGGAGGAAGTGGCCGCGATTCCAAAGTACACCGAATGCCCGCTCCCAAACGGCGCGGGCGCAGAACTAGAACAAGCACCCATATGAACGAACCCACCATCCCATCGCACGTTCCCGGAACCATGAAGGGCGAAGAAATGGTCCTCGACCACGGCCGCGAGCCGGGCCGCGAGAAAGGCCAGCCGGCTTATCGAGTCGCGCGCGATTCGACCGGCATCAACGCGCGCGGCACAAAGCCGATCCATCCGAAGATGCCGCACATCCCGCCGGCGTGAATCGCTCCTTCGCAGCGCTGCGCAGTTTTGCCCGCCCACCCGCGCCGGCTGTCGCGCTCGAGCATTGCGAGCTTTGCAGCGTGGCCCTGGCGCCGGCGCATCGGCATCTGCTCGAGATGAAGACCCGCAAGGTGTGGTGCGCGTGCGACTCCTGCGCGCTGCGGTTCGATGGGCTCCTCGGCGGCCGCTTCAAAGTGATTCCGCGCGATCCCCGGTCGCTGCCGCTCTTTGAAATGACCGACGCGGAATGGGAGGACTTGTCGTTGCCCATCGGCATGGCCTTCTTTTTCCACAGCACTCCGGCCGGCAGGATGATGGCGCTCTATCCCAGCCCGGCGGGCGCGACCGAATCGCTGCTGCCGCTCACGGCGTGGGAGGCGCTCGTGGAAAAAAATCCGCCGCTCGCCGCGCTCGAGCCCGATGTCGAGGCGCTGCTCGTGAACCGCGTCAGCGAGGCGCGCGATTATTTCATCGCACCCATCGACGCGTGCTTTGAGCTCGTGGGCACCATCCGCATCCACTGGCGCGGCTTGTCTGGCGGCGATGATGTGTGGCGGGAGATCGCGAGCTACTTTGCGAGGTTGAGCGAACGCGCCGCGCCGGCGCGGGAGGTCGCGCGTGCCTGATCTCACTTTCACCATCACCGGAGTCGAGCCCGCCGCGCACGGCATCACGCCGCTGCTGCACTTCAAACTCTCGGTCTCCAACGAGCCGGCGACCGAGACCATCCAGAGCGTGATCCTCCAGGCGCAAATCCAAATCCAATCGCCGCGCCGCGCTTACCAAGCCGCGGAAAAAGAAAAGCTCGTCGAACTTTTCGGCACGCCCGACCGCTGGGGCCAAACCCTGCGAACTCGCCTCTGGACTCATTCCGCGACCACCTTGCGGCAATTCACCGGCAGCACCGAAGCCATCCTGCCCGTGCCGTGCACTTACGACTTCAACGTCGCCGCGACCAAATATTTCGGCGCGCTGGAAGACGGCGATGTGCCGCTCCTGTTCCTTTTCAGCGGCACGATCTTCTACGCCGCCGCCGATGGCCGCCTCCAAGTCCAGCAGATTTCCTGGGAAAAGGAGAGCGCGTGGCCCATGCCGGTGCGCGTGTGGCAGGAGCTGATGGATCATCACTACCCAAACAGCGCGTGGCTCTCGCTGGACCGCGAGGTCTTCGATCGCCTCCACGCCTTCAAGCGCCGCGAAGGTCTGGCGACCTGGGATCAAGCACTGGAGCGGCTTCTGAGCGAACAACCCGCGGCGCTCGCATGAATGCGGCGCGCAACAAAAGGAGCGCCGCCGTCCTCGTGCGGCTCCCCCCCAAGCCCGCTATGAATTCGTCGCAAGTCGAGAAAGTAGTGCAAGCGGTCCTCTACGAAGGCCACATCCTCTATCCCTACCGGCCTTCGTCGAAAAAGAATCGCCAGCGCTTCACCTTCGGCCGCGTGTATCCGCGCGACTACAGCATCGCGCAAAAAGGCGCGGAGCCTTGCGAGATGCAGACCGAATGTTTGGTGCGCGCTCACTCCGCCGCTGCCGTGGTGAATGTGAGCGTGCGCTTCCTCCAGCCCATGGCCCGCGAAGTCTGCGCGCCGCCGCTGGGCGAGATCGTGCCGGAGTTGCGCGTCGATGGGCGCCGCTTCCAGACTTGGCACGAAGCAGTCGAACGCACGGTGATCCTCGCGCCGCTCTCCGTGCTCGAGTCGTCGGCGCACTCGCACGATTTTCAATTCCCCTCTTCTCGTGTGTGCGAGCCCATCCGCGATGATCGCGGCGAGGAGAAAGGCGTGCTCGTTCGCCGGCAGGATGCGATCGCCGGAAGCGTGGAGATCGTGGCCCAGCCAGTGGCCGACGACGTTTTCAAAATCCGCGTGAGCATCCGCAACAAGACGCCGACTTCGAAGGATTTGCTCGAAAATCAAGACGCGATCTTAATGCGCACCTTCGCCTCCACGCACACCGTCCTCCGCGTCGAGGAAGGTGAATTCATTTCCCTGCTCGATCCGCCGCCGGCGCACGCTGCCGCGGCCGCGCAGTGCCAGAATGTCGGCTCGTGGCCCGTGCTCGTCGGCGACGAAAAAATCGCCGGGTGCCACACCATGCTCTCCTCGCCCATCATCCTCTACGACTACCCGCAGATCGCGCCGGAAAGCCCCGGCGACCTCTTCGACGGAGCCGAGATCGACGAGATTCTCACGCTCCGAATCATGACCATGACCGACGACGAGAAGGCCGAGATGCGCGACGCCGACGCCCACGCCCGCCGCATCCTCGAGCGCACCGAATCACTGCCCGCCGATCATCTTCTCAAGCTGCACGGCTCGATGCGCGGCACGGCGGAAGATTTCTTCAATCCCAGCGCGCAGCTCCACAGCGTCACCGTGCGCGGCGTCCTGCTGAAGGCCGGCGACCGCGTGCGCATCCGCCCGAAAAAACGCAGCGACGTGATGGACATCGTGCTGGCGGGAAAGATCGCGATCATCGAGGCCGTCGAACACGACGTGGAAGATCGCGTGCACCTCGCGCTCGTGGTCGAAGACGACCCCGGCCGCGAGCTCGGAATGACGCGCTTTCCCGGGCACCGCTTCTTTTACACGCCCGAAGAAATCGAGCCGCTGGAGGC
>JBBRXP010000053.1:0-30982 GCA_038238555.1 Chthoniobacterales bacterium
CCTCGCCGCGACGAACTTTCGATGGCGTCCGTTTCGTCAAAAGCTCCGCGCCACGGGGACACGCCGGTCGGTCTTCCACGTGCGAGGCTCTTGCCCGGACCGCGCGTTTTGGAAAGTCCGTCGCGGCGAGGACGCCGCGACCAGCACGCGGGACGCGTGCGCTCCCCAGAGTTCCGTGCCTTCCGTATTTTTCGTGGACCCTTCATGTGTCGGCGGGTTTGGGATGGAGGTCCTGGCCGGGTTGGACGCTGTTATCGACTTGTACCGGCGCGCCAGGGCGCAGCTTGAAGACGCCGGAGGAGACGACTTCATCGCCGTCTTTGAGCCCCTTCAACACGGAGACGAGATCGCCGCGCTTCGGGCCGAGCTGCACGAACTGCTGCTCGACTTGTTTCATCGGCTGGCCGTCGGGCCCCGGCTTTTCGCGCACCACATAAACCGAGTCGCCGTAGGGCGCGTAGGCGATCGAGGAGGTGGGGATGGCGAGCACGGCGCCGTCCTCGGGGAGCAGCACTTCGACATCCGCAAACATGCCGGGCCGCAGCTTGTGATCGGGATTTTTCACCGTGCCTTGAACGAGGACGTTGCGCGTGTTGGGATCCACCAGCGAGTCGATCGCGGTGATCTCGGCCTCGAATCTTTCACCGGCAAGCCCGCTCACTCCGAGGCGCAGTTTTTTGCCAACGGTGAGCGCGGCGAAGTGCTGCTGCGGCACGGAAAACTCGACGTAAATCGGGTCGAGCGATTGCAGCGGCACGATGGCCGCGCCGGGATTGAGATACTGCCCGAGATCGACCTGCCGGATGCCCAGCAAGCCGTCGAAGGGCGCGGTCACTTGCTTGCGCCCAACCAGCGCTTTCATCTCCTCGACGGCGGCGGCGGTCTGCGCAAGCTGGCTCTGCGCCGCGTCGAGATCGGACTCCGCGATCGCCTTCTTGGCGATGAGGTCGCGCTTCCGATCGAGGTCGGTCGTCGCGAGATTCAAGCGCGCTTCGGCCGAGCGCACTTGCGCCTCCTCCTGCTGCGTGTCGAGCTTTACCAGCATGTCGCCTTTCTTCACGGCCGTGCCGGATTCAAAGGCGATCTGCGAGACGATGCCGGCGAGGTCGGTGCTCACCGTCACGCCGTGCACGGCCCGCAGCGAGCCCACCGCGCTGAGCACCGGCTGCCACGTCTCGGACTTCACCTTCACGGTCGTCACGGCGGCGGGCGGCGGCGCGAACTTTGCGCCCATGGCCATTCCCTTGCGTACCGCGGAGATTTTCAAAAACGCGATGACGCCGACGGCGAGGGCCACGAGCACGAGCATGATGAGCATTCGTTTCCACATAAAAAAGAGGGCTACCCAATCCACTTCAGCCGCGCCCAATTCCAGACATCACGCGCCCAGATGAGCGCGAGCGGGCGGCGGCCAAACTCAATGCTGGCGCGGCCTGTGAGCCCGGGCCGCAACGAGGGGCGCAAGTCCTCGGTGAGCGCGAGATGGGGGAAGGTGATGATGAACACGTTTTCTTTTTCGCGCGGATATGCCGCGGCGCTGATCTGGTCGTGCGTCTCGAGCCGGGTCGTGAGTTTGCGCGCGCTCTGGCTGTAGAGAATGTAGCGCACGTCGAGCGGCTGCGGCGGGCCGCGCTTCGGCACGCGGGCTTCGATGCGGCCGATGCTTTTCTCGGGCACTTCGAGCTGGAGCTCCCACTCGTCGAGCGCGGCGATGTCGGCAAAGGGCGCGCCGGGTTGGAGGAATTCGCCGGTGCGCAGTTCGAGTTCCTTGCTGAGCACCACGCCGTCGAGCGGCGAGCGCAGGGTGGCGGCGGCGATGTCGATCTGCAGCTTCTTGATTGCCTGCTCGGCGGCCCGCGCCTGGAGCATGGCGACTTGCGCGCTGGCTTCATCGGGCTGCGCGCCGCCGCGGTAATGCTCGGCCTCGGCGAGCATCCGCAAGCGCTCCTGCTCGAGTTGCGCCAGCTCGGTCTCGAGGCGGCGCGTGTCGAGCTGCGCGATGGGCTCGCCTTTTTTCACGCGCTGATTTTCCCGCACCATCACCTTCTCGATTCGTCCGGCGATCTCGGGCGCGACGATCGCGCGCGCCATCGGCGCGATCGCGCAATTGCCATCCACCCGATCCATGCGCGGGTAGAAAAGGATCGCCGCGAGAATAGCCAGCACGATGAAAGTGCGCAGCAGCACCCGCCCGCGGCGATGGCCGGTGACGGCGCTCCGCGCATCGCGCAGCCGACGCGCGGCGCCGACGAAAGGCAGCGTGTGATAATCCTGCGCCGCGCTGAGCGCGCGGCTGGTGTGGCTCGATAGAAACTCCGCGAGCCGGCTCGACTGGCTCGCCTCCCGGGCACCCGGCGCGCCGTCGAAAAATCCCTCCGCCGTGCTCTCGGCAAAGTAAGCGCCGACAAGCTGCTTCTCCTTGTCGAGCATCGGCGCGATCGAGGCGCTGACCACGTGGCTGAGCTCGAAATACGCGAGATCGATTTCGTCGGTGCGCCGGTGCGCGAGCGCCAGCGCGCCGTTGCCGGCGCTCTCTCCGTTTCCGCCGGCCTCGGCGCGGGCGAGCAATTCTTTTTTGGAAAGCACCACGCTGTCCGGCCGGGCGTGCGCGCCCACAAATGCGGCCATCGCCTTGACCATCGAGCTCTTTTTTTCCACCACCTCCTGCCCCGAGATGGAGAGCACTTTCCACTGCCCGCCTTCGAGCGTGAGGATCGAGCAGCGTTCGCAGCCGAGCAGGTCGCGTCCGTAGTTTGCCGCGAGCCGCGCGACTTCGAGCGGATCGAGCGAGCCCGCGAGATCGCTGGCAAATTTCAGCACGTGCTGGAGCCGGTTGTTTTCGAGCACGAGATTGCCGAGCCGCCGCGACTGGAGGTGATGCTCGACGTGCGAAGCGAGGCCGCCGAGGAAGGTGGCAAATTCCGCGTAATTTTGCTGCGTGACGTAAGGTTGGAGCCACACCTGCAAGACGCCGAGCACTTGCTCCTTCAAAAAAAGCGGGACGTGCAGAAACGGATACGGCGTCGTGTTTGGATTCTGCGACTCACCCTGTCCCGCCGCGGAGCCAGCGATCGCCAGGGTCTGCCGCGATTGCACCACATCGGCCAGCGTCTTGAGGATGAGCGCGCGCATCGCCTCATCGGTCTGGAAAAGCGAGGACTCGAATTCGATCTGCGCCGCGAGTTGAAACTCGCTCTTCCCATCCGCCGCGCGCTGCCCCACGAGCCACACCGCACCGCCCTTGGCATCGCACGCCTGTACCACACGCTGGAGGAATTGAGCGAAGTATTCCTCGCTGCGCATTTCCTTCCTGCTGAGCGCGGCAATCTCATCCACGAGCCGCTGGATGCGGGTGCGCGCGGCTTCGATCGAGGAATCCTGAGTCATCGCTGGGCGAGGAAAGTAGGAGCGCGAGGAGGAAATGCAAGGCAGGCACCGGAGGAGCGGAGAACCCTGTTTCTTACCTCCTACTTCTTGCTCTTGCTCTTGCTCCTTCCCTTGCCCCAAGCCGGATAGAGCAAGAGCATGAGCAAGAGTAAGAGGTATGAGAGGGCGCCCGCGGGCCGCGATTGACTCGCCCGCGACGCCGCTCCTACACTGCACCCGGTGAAACCCGCCTCGCAGCTCGAAAAGAGCACCGACACGACTGCTCCTCTCAAGGCCACTTTCGAGCTCATCAATGCCCAACTCTACTCGGTGGAGGAACGCATCCGCGGGCAGGCGCGCGCTTTCGATCCCGCGGTGGAGGGCTACGTGGCCTACGCCATCGAGTCGAATGGCAAGCGGCTCCGGCCCGCTCTGGCGCTGCTTGCGGGCGGCGCGACGGGGGCCATCGGGCCGAGCCATCTCGACCTCGCCGTCATCCTCGAGCTCATCCACGCGGCCACGCTCGTGCATGACGACATCCTCGATGGCGCGGAGAAAAGGCGCGGCCAGCCCACGGCCAACGCCAAGTGGGGCAACGCCATCTCGGTGCTGCTGGGCGATTGCCTGTTTGCCCACGCCCTCAAGCTTTCCACCAGCTTCCAGGATGGCGAGGTGAGCCGCCGCATCGCGCACGCCGCATCCGAGGTGTGTTCGGGCGAGATCATCCAGACGCAGCGGCGCTTCGATCTGAAGCTGAGCGTGCCCGATTACTACAAGATCATCGAGATGAAGACCGCGGCCCTTTTCGCGGCGGCAACCGAGCTCGGCGCCTTCATCAACGCGGCCGCGCCGGATGTTATCGGCGCGCTGCGCACCTTCGGCCTGCGGCTCGGCACGGCGTATCAAATCTACGACGACGTGCTCGACCTTGCAGGCTGCGAAACCAAGGCCGGCAAGACGCTCGGCAGCGATCTGCGCAAGGGCAAGCTCACGCTGCCCATCCTGCACCTGCTCCAGCACGCCGATCCCGCCGAGCGCCACAGCATCAGCGACATCATCCTCAATGGTGAAGACGGCGACATCCGCGCGCTGGCCGAGCGCGCGCTGGCCGCCGGTGCAGTGGAAAGCGCCGTGACCATCGGCCGCAAACTGTTGCGTGAAGCGCACGCGCACCTCGAGGTGGTGCCGCGGAATAAATATCGCGGCGCACTGGAGGGACTAGTGACGACACTCGACGCGATGCTTTCGCAGTTCGCTTGAATTCGTGGCACCGGGGCAGCCATGTCGCTGAAAATCCAAGAGCTGCCGAGCGAAGAGCGGCCGCGGGAAAAGCTGGCCGCCCTGGGAGCCGGAGCGCTCAGCGACAGCGAGCTCATCGCCATCCTGCTGCGCACCGGCGTGCAGGGCGCCAATGCCATAGAGGTGGCGCGGCAACTTCTCCGGCTCTTCGGCTCACTCATCGCCCTCTCGCGCGGCACGGTCTCGGAGTTGGCAAAGATCAAAGGCGTCGGCCCCGCCAAGGCCGTGCAACTCGCCGCCGCCTTTGGCCTCGCCTCGCGCCTCGCCCGCGAACGGCTCGACAAGCAACCGATGGATTCGCCCGCGCTCATCCACGAATTGCTCGGAGCCGAGATGTGTTCGCTGCACCGCGAGTCGCTCCGCGTGATCCTGCTCGATGCAAAGCTGCGGCTCCTGCGAGTGGAGGAAATCTCGATCGGCAGCCTCAATGAAACCACCGCCCATCCGCGCGAAATTTTTCGCCCCGCGCTCCTCCACTCCGCTTTCTCCGTCGTCGTGGTGCACAATCATCCCTCCGGCGATCCCACGCCGAGCGAGGCCGATCGCCGGATGACGGTGCGCCTCGCCGAAGTCGCAAACCTTTTGCAGATCCAGCTCCATGACCACGTGATCCTCGGCTCGAGCGACAACGGCCGGCAGCCGTGGTTCAGTTTCCGCCAGGCGGGAATGTTGTAGCTGCGACGTCCTCGTCGCAGGGAACTCCGCGGCGTCCTCGCCGCGGTCCCGAGCACCCGCCTCAGCGGTGCTGCGGAAGCCGCCACCGCGCTGCGCCGCGTTCCGGCTGAGTTTTAAGATTGGGCGCGGTGCGCGGGTTTTGGAGACTCGGGTTTCAGCTTTCCATGAGCGTCCATCCTTCCGCCCTCATTCACCCCAGTGCTCAACTCGGCACGGACGTCGCCGTCGGCCCGTACGCCGTCATTGAAGGCCCGGCGCGGATTGGCGACGGCTGCACCATCCGGGCACACGCCATTGTCGTGGGAAACGTCACGCTTGGGAAAAACAACGTCGTCGGCTACGGCGCGGTCATCGGCGGCGATCCGCAAGACCTCTTTTTTCAACCGGCGACGCACAGCAGCGTTGTCATCGGCGATGGAAACCGGATTGGCGAATACTGCACCATTCACCGTGGCACGGGCGATGGCAGCGTCACTACCATAGGAGATGGTTGCTTTCTTATGGCCGGCGCGCATGTCGCGCACGATGCACGGCTCGGCCACGGCGTCATTCTCGCAAACAATGTTTTGCTCGCCGGCCACGTGCAGATCGGCGACCGCGTCTTCGTCGGTGGTGGCACCGTCTTTCACCAGCACATCCGCGTGGGCCGGCTCGCGATGTGCCAGGGTGGGTGCGGTTTTGGGAAAGACATCCCGCCCTTCACCATCGCCGCCGGAGTCAACGGCATCGCGGGCCTCAACGTCGTAGGCATGCGCCGCGCCGGACTCGATGCTGCGCAGCGCGCCGAGATCAAGGAAGCCTTCGCGCTCCTCTACCGCAGCGGCTTCAACGTCTCGCAAGCCCTCGCCGCCGCCGGCAAACGCGCGTGGCTCGAGGACGCGCAAACATTTTGGAATTTCGTCGCCGAAGCAAAGACCAAAGGCCTCTGCGATTTCCTTCCCGCGAGGCAGTAGCAGCGGCGCCTCCCTGCAGGATGCGCCCGCGGCGCCCTCGCCGCCGGCTGGCCCAAGCACCGTTTGTGCGATGGTTTTTCCTTCCTCCCAATTCACATCTCCCTTTGTTTGGAATTTGGGAATTTCCCCGCCCCATGTCCCCCGCCCGAATCCTCCTGCTCTTGCTCGCCCTCACCTTCGCCGGTTGCGCCACGCAAAATGGGCACGTGCTCAAGCGCATGACCGTGCGCACCACCGCCTACACCCACACCGAACCGGGCGGCAGCCGCAATGCCATCGGCAGCGCGTTGCACTATGGCGGCAAGGAATACAGCGCGGCCAGCGATTGGTCGTGGCTGGCTCTCGGCACGCGATTTCGGATGGTGGAAAACGGGCGCATCTACGTGATCGAAGATTACGGTTCCGCGCTCGTCGGCCGGCAGACTATCGACCTCTACGTGCCCAGCCGGCGCGAAATGAATCGCTGGGGTGTGCGCCACATGGACATCGAAATCCTCGATTGGGGTTCCAAAACGATGAGCTTGAAAATGCTCGCGCCGCGATGCCGCAATGCACACGTCGCCGCCATGGTGGCCCAGCTCCGCGTGCAAGGCGTGAAGCCTGCGGGATAGGTATTCCCAGCGCACGCTTCAAAAAACCAAACGGCCGGTGGCGTGGATTTCGCTTTGTCAGCGCGCTGTATGTCCCGTTCGGAACAGACCCTCGATCCCGATCTCGATGCCCAATTGCGCGGTCTCTTCGTGCAGGCGGAACAAGCCATCGAGGAACGCCCCGCCGCTCCCGCGCCGCGCCCAGCCGAGCCGGAGCGGCAGGCGGAGGATCGCGCGCTGCGCGCTTACATGAGTCTGCCGCAGATGTTGCGGCCGGTGGTCATCGGGCTCGAAGCGGTGATGCGCGCGATGGGCGAGAACACGCAACTTCTCAGCAAGCTCGACAATCTCACCGACGACGCGCTCGAAGCGCGCAAGTCGATGCCGCGGATCATTTCCGATCTCCAGGCGGTGCTCGAGCAGAAGAGCGGGCTCAACCAGCGGATGTTCGACGCGATGCACGAGGAGCTGAAGGGCTACAAGGACAGCTTCCTGCTCGAGACGGTGCACCGGCCGGTGATCCGCGATTTGATTTCGCTCTACGACGAAGTCTCCGAAATTCACCGGCAGATGCAGGCCGTCGGCGCGGAGGTGAGCGGCGTTGGGGGCGTGGTGAGCGAGCATCTCATCGACCGCTTCTCGACCATGGACATGAACCTCGAACACAACTGCGAGTTCATCATGGAAGTGCTCGCGCGGCTCGAAGTGACGCCGCTGCCCGACGGCCTCGGCAAACTCGACAAGCGCACGCAACGCGCCGTGGCCATCGAGATCACCGGAGATGCGGGCGAAGACAGCGATATCGTCCGCTCCGTGAAGCGCGGCTTTCTCTGGAAGGGCCGCATCTTCCGGCCCGAAGAAGTTGTGATGAAAAAATGCAAGGCAGACGGCGCGACAAAGGCATGACTTCTGCAACTCACAAAATCGAAAGCTCACCCAAGCACTCATGATCGACCCCGACATTCCCAAGCCGCAGCGCAAATCCGTGGGCATCGACCTCGGCACCACTTTCAGCGCCATCGCGCACATCGACACTTACGGCAAGCCGCAGATCATCCCCAATTCGGAGAGCGAGCGGATCACCCCTTCGGTCATTCTTTTCGACGGCACCAACGCGCTCGTGGGCACGATGGCCAAGCAAAACGCGGTGGCCGAGCCGGAGAAGATTGTCGATTTCGTGAAACGCGAGATGGGCAAAAGCAAGGGCGAGTTTCACCGGGAATTCAACGCGAAGAAATATTCGGCGGAGGAACTCTCGGCGCTCATCATCAAGAAGCTCAAGAACGACGCGGAGAAATATCTCGGCGAGACGGTGACCGACGCGGTGATCACGGTGCCCGCTTACTTCAACGACGCGGAACGCACTGCCACGCTGCACGCCGGGCAGCTCGCGGGATTGAACGTGCTCAAGGTCATCAACGAGCCCACTGCCGCGGCGCTCGCTTACGGGCTCGACAAGCTCGAGAGCAATCAGACGGTCTTTGTCTTCGATCTCGGCGGCGGCACCTTTGACGTCACGATCATGAAGATCGACGACCATCACATCCGCATGCTCGCCAGCAACGGCGACCACCGGCTCGGCGGCAAGGATTGGGACGACGTGATCTTGAATTGGGTGGCCGACGAATTCGACAAGCTGCACGGGGAGAATCCGCTTCTCGATTTGCAGAGCTACCAGGACCTCTACAACCGCGCGCTCACGGCCAAGATCCAACTATCGAGCCGCACGCGCACCACCATCGTCCACAGCTTCAATGGCAAGAGCGTGAAGCTGGAAATCACGCGCGATGAATTTGAAAACCGCAGCCGGCAGCTTCTCGAAAAGTGCAAGACCATCTGCGAAATCGTGCTCCAGGAAGCCGAGCTTTCGTGGGGTCAGATCGACCGCGTCCTGCTCACCGGCGGCATGACGCGCATGCCGTCGGTGCGCGAGATGATCCGCGGCCTTTCCAATGTGCCGGTGGCCGACGACGTGAGCCCCGACGAAGCGGTGGCCATCGGCGCGGGCATTCAGGCCGTGCTCTCGATCCTGGCCGAGGAAGATCAGCTCGGAGAACGGGTGATGCCGCAGGAAGTGCGCGATCAATTTTCCAGCCAGGACGGCTCGCTCATTCGCGTGACTAACATCACCACGCACACCCTCGGCGTGGTGCTGTGGGACGACGGCAAGGTCGAGGAATATGTGTTCCCGATGATCAAGAAAATGACGCCGGTGCCGGTGAACATTAAGAACTCATTCGGGACCGCGAAGGCCAACATGAAGAACGCGATCATCCGCATCGTGGAAGGCGAGAGCACGATGCCGACCGACTGCACTTCGCTCGGCGTGTGCGATATCGAACTGCCTCCTTTTTTGCCCAAAGGCTCGCCGGTCGAGCTCACGTATCACTACAATGACAACCAGGTGCTCGAGGTGGTGGTCGATGCTTACGGGCGGCAGAACCGGGTGCAGATCGCTCGCAACACCGGTCTTTCGGAGAGTGAGATCGAGATGGCGACGGCCGATCTGATGCACATCCAGGTGGTGTAGCGGCGCGCACGTTTGGACATTGTGAAACGTGGCGCTCCCCAATCCGCTTCCCGATAATCCCCAGCGCTGGGACGGCTGGCGCCATTACAACTCGGAGAATCTTTACGACCGGCTCTGCCTTGCCTTTGACTCCAATCCGAGTCCCGAGCAGATCGAGGATAATTGCCGGCAGCTCCTCGTGTGGTGGCAGAAAAAGCTGCCGCTAAAAAACCAGCCGAGCAATCCGGTCGCGCAGATGTTGCGCGCGGGGCTGGACGAAGCGCCGAAGTATCTGGCCGAGGCGCGCACGCTTCTGCTCGATGGCGACGCGCGGGCGCGGATCGATCTGGATTTGCACGAACGCATCGTGCTGGTGGCGCTCGAGGAATTCAAAAAGCTCCTCTCCTTCGCGCTCGCGGAAAACAAGCTGCGCGAAGAGGACGAGCAGCGGCTCTATCAACGCGGACGATCTCTCGGGTTGGGCCACGATGTGATGAAGGATGCGATCGACGCCGAGCTCGTGCGGCTCGGCGCGGAGCGTGTGGCGGCTGCGGTTCCGGCGCCGGTGATGATCGGCGCGCCCGTGCCGCCTACGGCGGAAGCGGCGGCGAGTCCCGGCGATGAATTTCGCCGGATGTTGCGCCTCTCCAAGCTCGGGCTCGACGGCGACGACATGACCGACGATCAGCGCGACGCACTGTGCAACATGGGCGAAGGACTCGGTCTCACCGGCGGCGAGGCGGAGGACGTGATCGACGAATATCTCGAGGAGTGCAGCGGCGCGCCGATCCAGCCGCCGGTTGCCGCGCGGGCGAAACCTTCCGCAACCGCGGCACAGAAGCCCGAAGTCGCTCCAGCAAAGGCGGCGATCGTCATCAACACCTCGCCACTCGCGCGTGCCGAGGAGCGGCAGAAGCATTTGAATTTCACAAACAAAGCGGGCGTCGAGATGCTGCTCGTCACCTCCGGCATGTTTGCGATGGGCAGCGAGTCCGAAGACGCCAGCCCGCATGAGCAGCCTGTCGCGCGGGTCACCGTCGGCTGCTTCTTTCTCTCGCGCTTCCCGATCACCAACGCGCAGTTCGAGCTCTTCGATCGCACCCACGCCAGTAAGCGCGCGCCGTGGGCCAATGAGCGGCACCCGGTCGTGTATATCAGCAGCCGTGAGGCGGAGAAATTCTGCCAGTGGCTGAGCGCGCGGGAGGGGAAAAAATATCGGCTGCCCACCGAGGCCGAGTGGGAATACGCCGCGCGCGGCACCGAGAGCCGCGTGTTTCCGTGGGGCGAGAAGCTCGACTCCGGCCAGTTTGCAAACTTCGCCGACAAGCGCACTGCTTTCGCCTGGCGCGACATCACCATCGACGACGGTCACGCGGAGACCGCTCCGGTGGGCAGCTACCCGCGAGGCGCCAGCCCATTTGGCATCGAAGACATGGCGGGCAACGTCTTCGAGTGGTGCCTCGATTTTCTGGCTCCCTACAAGAGCGCCGAGCGGACCAATCCGCGCGGACCGAGTGCCGGGGCCCAGCGCATCTACCGCGGCGGAAGCTGGAAATCGCGCGCGTCGAATCTCCGCACCAGCGCCCGCAATTTCAACGTGCCGGATTATTCCTCCAACGACGTCGCCTTCCGCATCGTGTGCGAGTGCGAGTCGTAGCTGCGACGTCCCCGTCGTCGCTACTTCAGAACGAAAACCGATGCTTCGCCTTCGCCCGTTTCGCGTTCGCCTTGGCCTTGCGCTTGGTCCGTTGCGTGGGCGTCTCGAAGGCGCGCAGCCGTCGCACTTCGTCCATGATGCCCTCCTGGTCGAGCTTGCTCTTGAGACGTTTGAGCGCCCGATCGATGGGCTCTCCTTTGCGAACGATGACTTCGGGCATGTTGATCTTCCTTGCTAAATGAGGTGTGAATTAAGTGGGCTGAAAATTTCGAGAGCCGGGATCGTAGGGGCGCGGGCGAACCTCGTCAACGCCCGGTTTTTGGGAAATTCCGCGAGCCTGAAACCTGAAACCTGAAACCTGAGTTTAAGGATGTGGCGCGTTTGGAGGGCACGCGCATATCCAACACGCCACACTCTGACACTCAGGTTTCAGGTTTCAGGTTTCAAGTTTCCGAGTTTCAAGTTTTCCCTCAGTTGACGCTCCCATTCATCGTGCCTAGTTTTGCGTCGCAATTTCCGGGGCGAGGGCTCCAGCGTTGCGGACCCAATATGCAGAAACTCGAATTTGGAGCAGCCCTTGAACTCGTCCTCTCACAAGACGCCCGCTACGATCGGGAGGCCTACCACTTCCTGCGCGATGCGCTGGACTCCACGCTCAAGCACCGCAAGCGGGCCAAGGAACCGCCGGGGCATGTGAGCGGGCCGCAACTGCTCGAAGGCGTGCGGCAATATGCGCTCCGGCAGTTTGGCCCGATGGTGCCGACGGTTTTTGGTTACTGGGGCATTCAGTCCGGCGCGGATTTCGGCGAGATGGTTTTCAATCTCATTCGCGTCGGCATTTTCGGAAAATCCGAGTCCGACTCGATCGAGGATTTCAAAGGCGGATACGATTTTCAGGACGCTTTCGTCGCGCCGTTTCTGCCTGAAAAAGCCGCAGCCCCACTGCGGCGCTCCGTGAGCCGGACCGCGGAAAGGCTGTCGTGAGCGGGGCGGAAAAGGCGATCGCTTTTCCAGCCGCCACCGCCCGCACTTGGACGTTGCCGAATGGGCTCGGCATCATCGTGCAGGAAGATCGCAGCGCGCCTGTCGCCAGCGTGCAGGCGTGGATCGCGACGGGCAGCATTCATGAAGACGCGCGGCTCGGCGCGGGCATGTCGCACATGCTCGAGCACATGCTTTTCAAAGGCACACGGACCCGCGGCGCGAGCGAGATCGCCCAGCGCATCCAGGACGCCGGCGGATACATCAATGCCTACACGTCCTTCGATCGCACGGTGTATTGGATCGACATTCCATCCAAAGGCGCGCCGGTCGCCATCGAGTTGCTCGCTGACGCGGTGATGAATTCGACTCTCCCGCCCGAGGAGTTCGTGAAAGAGCAGGAGGTCATCCGGCGCGAATTCGCGATGAGCAACGACGACCCCGATCGCGTGGCGAGCCAGCAGCTTTTCGCCGCCGCGTATCGCGAGCATCCGTATCGGCTCCCGGTCATCGGCCACCTCGATGTCTTCAACACACTCACGCGCGACGCGGTAATGGAGTATTACCGCGCCCGCTACGTGCCCAATAACATCTTCTTCGTCGTCACCGGAGACGTCGATGCGGAGCAGGTGCGCGCGCAGTTCGCCGAGCTTTTCGCCGTGCATCCGCGCGCGAGTCTGCCGCCGCTCTTCATCCCGCCGGAGCCGCCACAGTTTGGGCGGCGCGAGCAACACACGGAATTTGCCACCGAGCTCACGCGGCTGAGCCTCGCATGGCACGTGCCGGAACTCACGCATCCCGACGTGCCGGCGCTCGACGTGCTGGCCGTGGTGCTCGGCGGCGGGCGCAGCTCGCGGCTTTATCGGCGGCTGCGCGAAGAACTCGCGCTGGTGCACTCGGTCGATGCGTGGTGTTACGCGCCGAGCCACGCCGGGCTCTTCGGCATCGACGCCGTGCTCGACCCCGGCCAGCGGCTCGCCGCGCAGGAGGAAATCGCGCGGCTGCTCGCCGAAGTGCACGATGCCGGCGTGACCGACCGCGAGCTCGACAAGGCGCGCAAACTTTCGCTCAGCCACCAACTCCAGAGCGTGACCACGATGCGCGGCCGGGCCTCCGATCTCGGCGGCAACTGGCTGCTCACGCACAACCTCGATTTTTCCCGCGACTACCTCACCGCCATCCAGCGCATCGCGATGCACGATCTCCGGCGCGTGATCGAGACCTGGCTGGTGGAGAAAAATCTCACCGTCTCCTCGCTCAACCCCATCGGCTCACTCGCCGCTCGCTCCGCCGCCGCGCCTGCCGCTGCTGCTGGAGAGATCCAGAAATTCGAGCTGGCCAACGGACTGAGATTGCTGGTGCGCGAAGACGCGCGCCTCCCGCTCGTCTCGATGGTCGCCGCATTCAAAGGCGGCCTCCTCGCCGAGACCGCGGAGAGCAACGGCATCACGCATCTTTTTTCCCGCGTGCTGCTGAAAGGCACGACGCATCGCACCGCTGAACAACTCGCCGACGAAATCGAAGCCGTGGGCGGAAGCATCTCCAGCGACGCCGGCAATAACAGCGTGACCGTCGCGGTGGATGTGATGCGCCCCGATCTTCCGCTCGCGCTCGACCTTCTCGCCGACGTGCTGCTCAACGCGACGATGCCCGAGAAGGCCATCGCGCGTGAAAAGGAAGTGCAACTCGCCGGCATCAAAGCCGACGAAGAAGAAGTGACCTCAGTCGCGCGCAATCTTCTGCGCGCCGAGATTTTCCCCGGCCATCCCTACGGCCTCGCGCCGCTGGGTTCCGTCGATTCCGTCGCGCGCCTCACGCAGTCCGCGCTGCTCGCCTTCCGCGACCGTCATCTCGCGGGCCGCAACGGCGTGCTCGCGATCTTCGGCGACGTGCGCGCCGTGGAAGTGAAGGCGCTCGTCGAGCGCGCGCTCGCCGCCCTGCCCGCCGGCTCCCCCGCGCTGGCTGATGCCCCGCAGCCGCGCGCGCTCAGCGAGATGCGCGAGGTCTCCCGCGCGATGGACAAGGAGCAAGCAGTGCTCATGACCGGCTTCCCCGGCGTGGACATGTTCAGCCCCGACGAGCCCGTGCTCCAGCTCATCGACGAAGCGTGCAGCGACATCGGCTCGCGGCTTTTTCTCCGCATCCGCGAAGAGATGGGCCTCGCGTATTTCGTCGGCAGCTCGTGCTTCTCCGGCCTCGTCCGCGGGATTTTCACCTTCTATCTCGGCACCGACCCCGCGAAGCTCGAGGAAGTAAAAGCCGCGCTGCGCGAAGAGATCGCCAAGCTCGCGCACGCCGGCCTCACCGCCTCGGAAGTGGCTCGGGCAAAGGAAAAGATCATCGGCCAGCAGGAGATTCGCCATCAAAGCAACCACGCCTTCGCCAGCCACGCCGCGCTCCACGAACTCTACGGCCTCGGCCACAGCCACTATCTCGAAGTGCGCCGCAAGATTGAATCGCTCACCGTCGAGGAGGTGGAGAGAGTGGCCGCCAAGTACTTCACCCAGCCCGCCGTGCTCGCCGTGGTGAGCCCGGGACCGGAGTAACAAAGCGGCCTGCCCAGGCCGACCGCTTGGGCTTGGGCCGGGGCAGGTCGTGGCCGGAACCTTGCCGCCTCGTTTAATCGCTGGCACGCTCCCGCCATGCACATCGCTCCGATCCGGGAACTTTACGAAGCCCGTCCGTTCGCCCCCTTCACCTTCACGCTCGCCGACGGACGCAAACTCAAGGTCATCCACAATGAGTTTCTCGCGTTTTTTCAAACCGCGCGCTTTGTCATCCTCACTCACCCGGATGCAACCTTCACCCTGATCGACCTCTTGATGGTCACTTCCGTGGACGTGGATCCTTTCCACGCCACGCGTCGGCCGAAAGCCGCAGCGAAAAAGAAGTAACGCGTCCACTCACGTCCCATGTGCGGCATCATCGGCTACATCGGTTCGCAGGCGGCGGTCCCCATCCTTCTCGATGGGCTGCGGCGGCTGGAATATCGCGGCTACGATTCCGCGGGCGTGGCGGTGTGCGAGGGCGGCAGGATCGAAGTGCGCAAGCGCGTGGGGCGCATCGCCAATCTCGCCGATCTCATCCAGCAGGCACCGCCCTCCGGGACCGCGGGCATCTCGCACACGCGCTGGGCCACGCACGGCGGCGTGACCGATCAGAACGCGCATCCGCACTCGGATGGGAGCGGCGCGCTTTTCCTCTGCCACAATGGCGTGATCGAAAACTACGCCGTGCTCAAGGAGCAGCTTGTAAAAGAGGGCCACACCTTTCACTCGCAGACGGATACCGAAGTGCTTGCGCATTTGGTCGGAAAACATTTCGACGCGCTCGGCGGCGCGGCCACTTCCGCGCGGCTCGTCGAGGCACTGCGCCGGGCGCTGCGGCAGGTGGTCGGCACTTACGGCATCGTGTGCATTCATCGCGATGTGCCGGATGCGATCGTGGGCGCGCGGCGCGGCAGCCCACTCGTGCTCGGTGTGGGGCGCGGCGAGAATTTTTTTGCCAGCGACGTGAGTGCCATCGTCGCCCACACGCGCGAGGCCGTGTACTTAAAGGACTTCGACATCGCCACGATCACGCGGGAGCGCTTTGAAATCACGAGCCTCGTCGGCGGCGCGAGCGGTTTTGAAGTCAGCAAGGTCGAGTTCAGCGCGGAGGACGTGAGCCGCGGCGACTTCCCGCACTACATGCTCAAGGAAATCTTTGAGCAGCCCGAGACCATTCGCGACGCGATGCGCGGCCGCCTTTCGCGCGAAGAAGCCACCGCCAAACTCGGTGGGCTCGACATGAGCAACGCCGAGTTGCGCGCCGTCGATCGCATCATCCTCACCGGCTGCGGCACGGCCTGCCACGCGGCGATGGTCGGCGAATACGTGATCGAATCCCTCGCGCACGTGCCGGTGGAAATCGAGTTCGCCAGCGAGTTCCGCTACCGCAATTTGCCGATGACCAAGGACACGCTGGTCTTCTGTCTGAGCCAAAGCGGCGAGACTGCCGACACGCTCGCGGCCTTGCGCGAGAGCCAGCGCAAGGGCCACCGCACGCTCGGCATTTGCAACAACGTGGCCTCGACGATCGCGCGCGAAAGCGACGGCGGCGTGTATATGCACGCCGGCCCCGAGATCGGCGTCGCGGCCACGAAATCCTTCACCTCGCAAGTCGCCATCCTCACGCTGCTTGGGCTCCTGCTCGGGCGCATCCGGCACCTTTCGCACGGCGAAGGATTGCACATCATCGACGAGCTCGAGGCCATCCCAGGGAAAGTGGCGCGCATCCTCGAACAGACCGATCGCATCAAAGCCATCGCCGAAAAATACGCGCACGCCACGGCCATGATGTTCCTCGGGCGGCAGTTCAATTATCCCATCGCGCTCGAGGGCGCGCTGAAGATGAAAGAGATCAGCTACCTCCACGCCAGCGGCCACCCGAGCGCGGAGCTCAAGCACGGTGTCATCGCGCTCATCTCGCCTGAATTGCCCAGCGTTTTCATCGCGCCCGACGACGCGGTCTTCGACAAAAACGCCTCGAACATGGAAGAAGTGAAAGCGCGAAAAGGCCCGGTGATCGCCGTCGCCACCGAGGGTTGCGCGAAGATCGAGAAGATTGCCGATGAGGTGATCTTCATCCCGCGCTGTGCCGAATACGTGGCGCCGCTGCTCACGGGCATTCCGCTGCAACTCCTGGCTTATCACACCGCCGTGCGTCTCGGCTGCGACGTGGACAAACCGCGCAACCTCGCCAAGAGCGTGACCGTGGAGTAGTAGCTGCGGCGTCTTCGCCGGCACTTCCAGCGACGGGGACGTCGCTGCTACGGCGCGCGCCGCTGCGGCCACTCGCGGCCTGTGATGAGCCGCGCGCCGCGCCCAAAGGTGAGGTATTGCCACGCCCAATTCATCATCACGAGCAGCTTATTGCGGAAGCCGACCAGGAAGAGAAGATGCACAAAGAGCCACGCCAGCCACGCCGTGAATCCACCGAAGCGCACGAAGCCCGCATCGGCCACCGCGCGATGCCGGCCGATGGTGGCCATCGTGCCCTTGTCCCAGTATTCAAAGCGCTCCGTCCAACCGCCGGCGATGAGCTTGCGAATGTTGCGCGCCGCGTGTCGTCCCTGCTGCATGGCCACCGGCGAGAGGCCGGGCAGCGGCGTGGCATCCGGCGCGCCGAAGTGCGCCATATCGCCGATCACGAAAACTTCCGGATGACCCGGGATGCTCAAGTCCTCACCGACCAGCACGCGCCCCTGCCGATCGCACGGCACGCCGAGGCTCGCACCGAGCGGCGACGCGACATTGCCCGCCGCCCACACCACCGTGCGCGCCGCGATGCGCTCGCCGCCTTTTAAGATCACCGCTTCTTCCGTGATCTTCTCGACGAGCGCGCCGAGCCGCACCTCCACGCCGATATCGTAAAGTTGCCGGCGCGCTTTTTCCGAAAGATCGGGCGCGTAAGTCTGCAACACGCGCTCGCCCGAATCCACGAGCAGCACACGCGCGTGGCTCGGGTCGATGTGCCGGAAATCGCGCACCAGCGTGCCGCGCGCGATCTCGGCGATGGCACCCGCCATCTCCACACCCGTCGGCCCGCCGCCCACCACGAGGAAGGTCATCGCCGCGCGGCGCACCTCCGCGTTGTCTGTTTTCTCCGCGAGTTCAAAGGCAAACAACATCCGCCGTCGAATCTCCAACGCATCGTCCAGCGACTTGAGCCCCGGCGCGAAGCGTTCCCACTTCTCGTTGCCAAAGTAACTATGCCGCGCCCCCGCGGCGACGATGAGAAAGTCGTAGCTCTCCTCGCCATCGCTCGTCAGCACACACTTGCGCGCCACGTCGATGCTCCGCACTTCCGTTAAAATCACCTCCGCATTCTCTTGTCGCTTGAGGATGGCCCGCAGCGGCTCCGCGATGTCAGCCGGCGAGAGCGCCGCCGTCGCCACCTGGTAGAGCAGCGGTTGAAAGAGGTGATGATTCTGCCGGTCGAGCAGCGTCACGCGCACCGCCACTCGCCGCAGCGCCTTCGCCGCCTCGAGCCCTCCAAACCCGCCGCCGACGACGATCACGCGCGGGAGATTCTTGTGATGAATATTCATGCAGCCCCTCTTGCTGCCGGACGCCGCCCGCCGGCGGAAAGGAAAAACTGGCTTCCACGGAGCGGCGATTTGCAATCGCCGATCCGACTCCGGCGGCCTCTCGACATCCCTTCCGCGGCAAGGGCGCCGCAAACACTCTCGGTGGCGGAAAGCCGGTCGCTCCTAAGCCCGGCCGAGATATTGGCCGCCTTGGGTCGAGACTTTTACGAGTTCGCCTTCCTTGATGAAGAGCGGCACTTGCACGGTGAGGCCGGTCTCGAGCACGGCGGGCTTTTGTACGTTATTGGCGCTGTCGCCGCGCACTCCCTCGGCGCTTTCGGTTACCTTCAAGGTCACTTGCGAAGGCAGTTCGATGTTCGCGGCTTTTCCCTCCACGTAGAGCACGTTGACCTTTAAGTTTTCCATGAGGTAGAGCTTTGCATCTCCCACGAAGCTCTCGTCGAAAGCGATGGTCTCATAAGTCTCCGGCTCCATGAAGAAGTAGCCGGTGTTGTCTTTGTAAGAAAACTCGAGCTCCTTGCGCTCGACTTCCACGGTCTCCACTTTGTCGGTCGAGCCAAAGCGCACATCCGCGCTCTTGCCGGTGCCGATGTAGCGGATGATGGCTTGCACAAAGGCGCGCAAATTGCCCGGTGTGCGGTGTTGCACTTCCAGCACGATGGCGGGGTTGCCGTTGTATCGGATGCACATGCCTTTGCGGAGATCGTTGGCGGCGGCCATGGGCGGGGGAGAGTTGAGTGTTGAGAGTTGAGTGGCGCCTTTTTGAAAGGGGGCGGGATGATTGACGAAGCGCGCGGGGGTGGCAACCACGCTTTTTTTTGTGGGCCGTGACTGGTGACTGGTGACTGGTGAATCGGTGAAGCCGCATCTCCATTCACTAATCACCAGTCACCGATCACATCTCCACTACGTGACCGGTGAATCGCATCTCCATTCACCAATCACCAGGCACCGATCACATCTCCACTTTGCATCCCAAGCGGTGCTGCATAAAGTGCGGCGCCCGATGGATTCCCCCGCAGCGAAACACCCCACCATTTCCGTGGGAGAATTCTACATGCACCACTCGGAGGCGCTGCAGCTCAAGCTCCTCGGGCGTGAGGTGGGGTTCGAGCGGCGCATCAAGGAGCCCACCATCAATCGGCCTGGGCTCGCGCTCTCGGGCTTCTACAGTTACTTCGCCGACAAGCGCATCCAGATCCTCGGCAGCGCGGAGCTTTCCTACCTCAAGAGCCTGCCGCCGGCGGAGGTGCGCGTCCGGTGCCGCGCGCTCTTTGCGCAGGCCATTCCGTGCGTCGTCATCGCGCGCGGAATGAAGGCGCCGCCATCGCTCATCGAGGAAGCGGAAGCCGCCAGCGTCGCGCTCTTCAAAACGCCGATGGTGACCATGAAGTTCATCAACGCGGCCACCCTCGCGCTCGAGTTCGACTTTGCGCCGACCAAGAGCGAATACGGCTCGATGGTCGATATCATGGGCGTGGGCACGATGGTGCGCGGCTCGAGCGGCATCGGCAAAAGTGAGTGCGTGCTCGGCCTGCTCGAGCGCGGGCACAGCCTGGTGAGCGATGACATCACGCACTTCCGCGCGCTTGAGGGCAAGGAGCTCTCGGGCACTTCGCCCGATCTCACGCGCCATCACATGGAGGTGCGCGGCTTGGGCATCATCAACGTCATGTCCATCTTCGGCATCGGCTCGGTGCGGCTCGACAAGCGGCTTGACCTCATTGTGACACTTAAGGACTGGCAGGATCTCGAGGAAGTCGATAGGATCGGGCTGGATCCAGAGTACTACGAAATCCTCGAAATTTTGATCCCTCACATCACCATCCCCGTGCGCACCGGCCGCGACCTGGCGCAACTCGTGGAGGTGGCTGCTCTTGACCAGAAACTCAAGAGCCTGGGCCAAAACAGTGCGATGGAATTCAACCAGCGACTCCTCAATTTAATGCAGAAGAAGAAAGACCAGTGATGGGCTTCCTCACGCGCAAACCCGACCCTCCCGCCAAGGCTGCCGCCAGCAAGGAACTCACCGTGATGAACCGGCTCGGCTTGCACGCGCGACCCTCCGCGCTTTTCGTGAAGACGTGCACCCGCTTCAAGTGCGAGATCTGGGTCGAGAAAGACGGCGAGCGTGTGAACGGAAAAAGCATCATGGGCCTGATGATGCTCGCCGCCGGCCAGGGCTCAAAGCTCATGGTTACCTGCGAAGGGCCGGATGCCGACAAGGCGCTCGGAGAGATCGAAGCCGTGGTCGTCAGGAAGTTCGATGAGGACTGATCCGCTCGCGCCATGAACGAGCCCGCGCCGGAACACCGCCTCGATGGAGTGGGAGTCTCCCCCGGCATCGCGCGCGGCACCATCTTCGTTCACCGGCCCGACGACCAGGCGCCGCTGCCCACGCGTGTGGCGGAAAAAGATTTACCGGAAGAACTTCAGCGCTTCGAAGCGGCGCTGCTCGCCACGCGCGTCCAGATTCAGGAGATGCAGGAGAAGATCGCGGTCTCCATCGGTGCAAAGGACGCGAGCATTTTCGACGCGCATCTACTCGTCGTCGAAGATCGCACACTCATCGACGAAGTGCTGCGCGCGCTGGCCAGGGACAAGCAGAACGTCGAGTTCATCTTCAAGACGGTGGCCGACCGCTACGCCCGCACGCTGAGCGAAATCGACGACGCCTACCTCCGCGAGCGCGCGTTGGACATCCACGATGTCACGCGCCGCGTGCTCAACAATCTCATGGGCCGCAGCGATCGCGACCTGGCCAGCCTCAAGACGCCGCACATCCTCATCGCGCACAATTTGACGCCCGGCGACACCGCGCAACTCAATCGCGCGCTGGTGCTCGGCTTTGCCACCGACATCGGGAGCAAGACCTCGCACACCGCCATCATGGCGCGCTCGCTCAACATCCCGGCGGTCGTGGGGCTGCACGACATCAGCACCCGGCTGGCGACCGGCGACCACGTGCTGCTCGACGGCTACAACGGCCTGGTCATCTGCAATCCCAGCGATCAGACGCTGTGGGAATATGGCGAGCTCGAAGTGCGCAAGACGGCGGTGGAGGAAAAGCTCACGCAGCTTCGCGAGACCGCCTCGACCACGCTCGACGGCCGCCACGTCATCCTGAGCGCGAACATTGAAATGCCCGCCGACGCCACACACGCCGCGGCCGCCGGCGCCGAGGGCGTGGGCCTTTATCGCACGGAATTTTTCTACCTCAATAAGACCGAGCTCCCGACCGAGGAGGAGCAATACGAAGCGTATCGTTCCGTCGCCGAAAAAGTGCTGCCCCACGGCGTCATCATCCGCACGCTCGATCTCGGCGGCGACAAATTCATGAGCGCCCTCAATATGCCCGAGGAGATCAATCCCTTCCTCGGCTGGCGGGCCATCCGCTTCTGCCTCGAGCGGCCGGATATTTTCAAGACCCAACTGCGCGCCATCCTCCGCGCGAGCGCCGCGGGCAACGTGAAACTCATGTACCCCATGATCTCCGGCGTCGAAGAATTGCGCCGCGCCAATGCCATCCTCGCCGAGTGCCGCGCCGAGCTGCGCGCGGAGGGCACCGCCTTTCGCGACGATATGGAAGTGGGCGCGATGATCGAAATCCCGAGCGCCGCCATCTCGGCCGACATCCTCGCGCGTGAGGTCGATTTCTTCAGCATCGGCACAAACGACCTCATCCAGTATGCGATCGCCGTCGATCGCCTCAACGAACACATCGCCCATCTCTACGAGCCGACGCACCCGGCCATCATCCGGCTCATCCGCATGACGGTGGAAGCCGCGCACGCGCACGATCTGTGGGTGGGCGTGTGCGGCGAAATGGCGAGCGAGATCGTGCTCACGCCCTTGCTCGTGGGCCTCGGCGTCGATGAGCTGAGCACCGGCTCCGCGCTGGTGCCGCGGGTGAAGCGCGCCGTGCAATCCCTCGACTACACCGCCTGCAAACAGCTCGCCGACGAGATTCGAAATCTGGAATTCTCCGCCGACATCCTGGCGCGGTGCGAAGCGGTCGCGCGCAGCCATTATCCCGAACTGCTGTAGCGGTCAGCGTGTGGGCGAGTAATCGGTCGGCGTCATGAAGACCGACTTCACGCCGTCCTTCACCGTGAGCGAGCCGCCGGCCTTTTCCTCGGAGGCATTGCGCGCCGCGACCCAATCCGGATCCGTGCGGAACGCAGCGAAGGACGCCTTGGCCGCTTCCTGACTCGCGTGCGCGAGCAAGTAGATGAGCGTGTCGGCTGCCTCCGGTTGATCGGGCATGAGTTGCCAGTAGGCCACATTGGTCATTCCGTGTTTGGCGAAGAGCGCCATGGTGTGATCGCGGAAACGCGCGTGGAGATTCGGCAAATGGCCGGGTGTGGTGGTGTAAGTGCGCAACTCGAAGACGCGCCCGGCCGCGCCGGTCGAAGGCTGGATGGCGGGCGAGTAATCCGTGGTCGTCATGAAACGCTGCTCGACCTTCGCGACGAGCTTGCCATGGACTTCGCTCGCCTTCTGCGCGGCCTGCCACGCGGGGTCGGCCATGAAATCCTTCCACGATTTTTCCCGCGCCTCGCGGCTGGGATAGGCGAGCACATAGATGAGCTTGTTATCCGTGTTCTCGATGGGCACCCAATAGCCGATGTTCACGATGCCGTGTTTCTCGAAAAGTTTCGTGGTGTGATCGCGGAAGCGCGCGTGCAGTTCGTCGAGCTTGCCCGGCGGCGGAAAGTAGGTGCGCATTTCAAAAACGCGCATGTCATTCTCTGCGGCGAAGGCGGTGAGCGTGACGGTGGACATGAAGAGGGCGAGGAGACGGGTGGCTTTCATCGCGGAGAGGGTGAATGGATCGAGCCCGCGTGAGAAGCCCCGAGAAATTCGACCATCCGCCGCTCCGACCACGGCTGCACTCCGCACGCGAGATCGATAAATCCGCCGTGGCCGCCTGAGCGTGGCGCTTCGAGATGTAGAGCCGCGCTGTGTTCGGCTTCCGCCCACGGAAAGGCCGACGGCGCGAGGAAAGGATCGTCCCGCGCATTGAGCAGCAGGGTCGGCTCCGAGATGCGCGGGAGAAACTGAAGTGAACTCGACTGCGCGTAGTAATCCGTCGCATCGTGGAACCCGTGGAGCGGCGCCGTGTAGCGATCGTCGAACGCGCGCAGTCCACGCACCGCGCACACTTCGAGTTGCGTGGGAAAATGCACCGCCTTCGCCGCGATCTTGGCCATGAGCGGTCGCAGGAAGCGCCGGAGATAAATCCGATTGCTCCAGCGCTGATCGATCGCATCCACACATGCCGCAAGATCCACCGGCACAGAGATGGCCACCGCCGCGATCACCGCCGGATGCGGCCGCGCTTCGCCGAGATACTTGAGCACCACATTGCCGCCGAGGCTCAAGCCCACGAGGGCGATCCGCGTGTAGCGCGGCGCCGCGTGCGCGATCACCGCCGCGAGATCGCCCGTCTCGCCGCTGTGGTAGGAGCGCGGCAGCCGATTCGGCTCGCCGCTGCAGCCGCGAAAATTCCACCGCAACGCGTCCCAACCCGCGGCCTCCAGCGCCGCCGCCAGCCCACGCATCCCGCATTCGCGAGCACTGCCCTCCAAACCATGCGACAGGATCGCGAGTCGGTCGCGGCCGATGCGATTCCATTCCAGATCGAGAAAATCCCCGTCCGGCAATTCGAGTCGCTCGCGCTCGCAGCACCTGTCGAAGCGACGCGGCAGCAGCGTGGGGAGGATCGTTTGCACATGCCCGTTGCGCAGCCAGGCGGGAGGATGGAAGAGCGAAGAGACGAGCGGCATTGAATGTTAGTCGTCGAACAGTGACCTTCGAACACTGATGAACGAAGACCGTTTGCGCGATTGGATGGCGGCGGATCTCGCCGACATCGCCTCCACTCGGATGCCGTTCGGCAAGTTCGGGCCGGAGGAATTTCCGCCGCGCGGCGTGCCGCTCTACGATCTGCCGGTGGAATATCTCGCGTGGTTTGCGCGGAAGAATTGCTTCCCGCGGGGCCGGCTCGGCGAACTCCTGCGCATGGTCCACCAGATGAAAGTGGACGGACTCGACACGATCTTCGATGAGTTCCGCCGGCGCGCCGGTGGCCGGACCTCGCTGCGTCCGCCGCCCGGCCAGAGCACGTGGCATTTTGAGGAGTAGCGCGGCGAGGCGCCGCGGGCACTTCCCGCGACGGGGGCCTCGCAGCTACAGCGCGTCCATCATGCGCTGTAATTGCGCGAGCTTCTCCGCCCACGCTGTGTCGCGCTTCCGATGTTCTCCGAGCACGGCGGGCGGCACCTTTTCGGCGAAGCCCGGGTTGGCGAGCTTGGCGCGCACCTTGCCAAGTTCGTCTTCGACTTTCGCGATTTCTTTTTGCAGACGCGCGCGCTCGGCCTCGGCGTCGATGAGACCTTCCAGCGGAAGGAAGAGCTCGCCCAGCGGCGTGAGCGCGGCGGGCGTGCCTTTGAGCGGAGTCCACGACGCATCCACAAGTTCAAGCCAATCAGCGTTCAGAAGAATCTTGAGCACGGCGGCTTCGTAAGCCGGCACCGGAGCGTGTGGGCGCAGGAGAAAGCGCACGCGCTTGTTGCTCGCGATATTAAAGTCGCGCCGCAGCGCGCGGCCTTGATTGACCGCTTCGTGTTTCGCCTCCGCAAGGCGCTCGTCGCTCTCATCGAGGCCGTAGTGCGTTTTGAAATCGGCGTCGAACGGCGCGGGCCAGTGCGCAAAGAGGATCGTGCGCCCGCCTTGATCCGCTGGCAGATCGCGATGAAAGCCGAGACTCTGCCACAACTCCTCGGTAACGAACGGCAGGAAGGGGTGCATGAGCCGCAGCGTGTGCGCCAGGACAAAGTCCATGACGGCGAGAGTATTTGCCCGTGCTCCGGTCAAAGAAGAAAGTGTGGCCTTGGTCCCTTCAAGATACCAGTCGCAGAACTCACTCCAGAAGAATCGGTAGAGCGCCTGCGCGGCGTCGCTGAAGCGGTATTCGTCGAGCGCCGTGGAGACTTCGCGGATCGCGGCATCGAGCCGGAGCACGATCCATTTGTCATCGCTGGTGAGCAGCGCCGGCGCGATCTCGCTTTCACTTTCGCCGCCCTGCATCTGCCGGAAGCGCGCGGCGTTCCAGAGCTTCGTGCAAAAATTGCGGCCGAGCTCGACGTTCTTTTCGTCGAAGGTCACATCCTGCCCGAGCGGCGCGCTGCGCATCGTGCCGAAGCGCAGGGCATCGGCGCCATATTTCGCGATGAGATCGAGCGGGTCGGCCGAATTGCCGAGCGACTTGGAAAGTTTCCGGCCCTGCCTGTCGCGAATGATGCTCGTGAAATACACGTTGCGAAACGGCATGTCGCCCATCCACTCGAAGCCGGCCATGATCATCCGCGCGACCCAGAAGAAGATGATGTCCGGACCGGTGACGAGATCGGAGGTCGGATAAAATTTTGCGAGCGTCGCCGTCTTCTCCGGCCAGCCCATCGTGGCGAAAGGCCAGAGCCACGAGCTGAACCAGGTGTCGAGCACGTCGGGGTCTTGAGTCCAGCCTTCGCCCGGCGAGTCGATCTGGCAGCGCGTAAATAGAGGATCGGCATTGACCTCGCCCGCGAAAGTGCCGAGTGTCCGGGCGGAATCCGGTGCAGGCCGGAGGGCAAAGCCCGCCGAAAGGCGAGCCTCCTCCGGAGACTTATCACCGCCGGGTTCCACTTTTTTTTCCTCCCAGAGCAGCAGAGTCTGATGGTCGTAGAGGCGAAAGTTGCCGTGAAAAACTTTGACGACGAATTTTACCCGGAAAAGCTGCGCCTTGATCTGCACGGCACCCAAGTAAATCTCGACCGCGGAAATTTCCGGCGCCAGTGGCTCGTGCGGCAAGATGGCCACGCGCACTGCGTGGCGAAGCAGCTCGGGAAGGCCGGGCACCAGTTTGACGTTCGCCGTTCCGAAATTTGAAAATGCGTGCTGCAGACTGGCCTGGCGCACGGCGATCGAATTGCCGGTATCGAGGTTGAAAAACTCCTGTCCGATGAGTCCCCGCTCCTGAGCCCATCCGAGCGCCGATGCTCTCAATTCCCGGATGCTGCCGCCCGCGAGCTCATCACCCGTGAGCCGCACCACTTGGATGGGACGATCCAACTTTGAGCGCCCTTCGCTGGTCCACACCGGGATGCGATGGCCCCACCAGAGTTGGCGCGAGATGCACCAGTCCTGAATGTTGGCCATCCAGCGCTCATAGACCCTGGCCCAGCGGCTGGGGAAAAAGCGCATCTGCTCGCCCAAAGTCTCGTTGACTCCACCGAGCAGATCGCGGACGTGCAGCGTAGCGTCCGGTGCAGGCTGGGTGACCGACTTCTCCTTCGGGAGATTCGCTTCCAGAGATTTACCCCCGGGCGCTATTTTTTTTGCTTGGTGGTCGCGGAGGTCGGTGCAATCCGCGAGTTCCTTGCCCGCCTTCTCCACGCACGCGCGCGCTTGCTCGACGCTCGGGTATTTCAAGAACCACTGCTCGCTCAGGCGCGGCTCGATGGGCACGTCGGCGCGTTCGCTGTGGCCGACGTTGTGTTGATACGGCTCCTCTTTTTCCAGCGCACCGCTTTCGCGTAGGAGCTCGACGGCGCGTTTGCGTGCCTCGAATCGGTCGAGGCCCGCAAGGTCGTGGCCGGCCAGTTCGTTCATCACGGCGTTGGGCTGCATGATGTCGATGACTGCGAGCCCGTGGCGTTGGCCGATCTCGAAGTCCGCCTTGTCGTGCGCGGGCGTGACTTTGAGCACGCCGGTGCCGAAGTCGAAGGCCACCGTGGCGTCGCCGACGATCGGCAGCGGCGCACGATCTTCCAGCGGCAGCGGGCGGCGCGCGTGCATTCCGATGAGCGCGGAGTAGCGCGAGTCTTTTGGATTTACGGCCAGAGCGGTGTCGCCCGGGATGGTCTCGGGGCGCGTGGTCGCGATGGAGAGCCACGCGCCCGGCTGCTCGATGACTTCGACTTTGAAATAATAGAGCGTGCCGTTGGTCGGCTTCATCACCACCTCCTCATCGGAGAGCGCGGTAAGTGCGACGGGGCACCAATTGACCATCCGCTTGCCGCGATAAATGAGGCCCTTCTTGTACAGATCGACGAACACTTGCGACACGCACCGCGAGTACTCCGGGTCCATCGTGAAGCGCGTGCGCGTCCAATCGCACGAGCAGCCGAGCGCGCGCAATTGTTGCAAAATGATGCCGCCGTATTTCTCCTTCCACTCCCAGATCTTCGCGACGAGCGCCTCGCGGCCAAGCTCGTCGCGATGCTTCATTTCACCGGCTTTGCGCAGCGTGCGCTCGACTACGTTTTGCGTGGCGATGCCTGCGTGATCGGTGCCGGGCAGCCACAGCACTTCCTTGCCCAGCATCCGCGCGCGGCGGGCGAGGATGTCCTGGATGGTGCAGTTGAGCACGTGGCCGAGCGTGAGCACGCCGGTGATATTCGGCGGCGGGATGACGATGGAATACGCCGGCCGCCGCTCGCAGACGCGCGCCGGGTCGGCAGTGAAGCAGCCCTCGCGCAGCCAGAAATCGTACCACTTCACCTCGACGGCGGCGGGCTCGTAGGTCTTCGCGATTTCGGACATGGGGCGCGAAATCTGTCGCGCGCCGCGGGCCTTGGCAAACTCGCAGTGCGCCTACCGCGCTAGCGCGAAACAACTACGGCGCCGTGACGCGCAGGCGGATGAAGTGCGGCGCGCCGGCGGTGTCGGCGGGCGGAAGTGCGCGCACCTTCACCGTCTCGGTCACGCCGTCGGGATTGGGCGCGGGCGCGCCCACGGTTTGCACGTGACCCGCGCCGCTCTCCCACGCGCCGAGGACGGTGGAGACTTCGGGGATGTAGGTGAGGCCGCTCCAGTCCGTGCGGCGGCGGAAGCTCCACGTGAGATAGGTGTGCCCGTCGCCGAAGTCGGGCACGAGCACGGGCGGCGGCAGCGCGCCGATGTCGGCGTTCACCGGATCGAGGCCGAGCGCGAACTCGAGCAGGTTCACGCGCCCATTGTGATTGGGGTCTGCGCCGGGGCCGCCGTAGAGCGCTTCCCAAGCGTCGGGCAGGCCGTTGGCGTTGGCGTCGGCGGAGTCGCGAGTCACGTTGAAGGTGAGCATGCGCGTGTTGGAGGGCGCCACGCTATCGACGGCCACGATCGAAAAACTGTTGCCACCAGGCGCAAGCGTCGCCGGCGCGCTCCAGTGCGCAAAGCCGTCCGCGCTCGCCGCAGCCACGCCATTGACGGTGAGCGCGCTCACTCCCGACACATCGCTCGCCATTCCCGATACTCGATAGGCCGGGCCGTATGCCGTGGCTGCGGACGTGACGATCAAGGACGGCGCAGTCGCATCCTGGGTGGAAGAGACCAGGGCGCTCCACGCGCTGACCACATCGCTCGCCGAGGAAGTGACGTAGCCCACCGTCCAGTCGCTGAGCCGCGGACTGAGCGCGGTGTTGGAGGTCGAAAGATTTGCGCGCAGCTTGATGGCCGGCCGGCTCGCGACCGCGCCGAGCGTGTTCAAGTTCGTGCCGCTGCCGATATTGGCGGCGAGCAGCGTGTTATCCGGCGCGAGCACATCGACAGTGAGCGCCGTGCCCGCGCCGGAGATGTCGCGGGAGAAAGTGAGCGCGCCCCATTGCAGCCACGAAATCGGCGCGATGGCCGTGGAAGTGATCGTGCCCGCGGCTACATACGACGCGCCGCTCAAGCGCAGATTATCGAAGAGCACCCACTGCGCGTTGAAGGCGCCGGCGATGATGACTTCCTCGCGCAGCTCGATCGAGTGCGTGCCGGTGAGCCCCGACACATCCACCGCTTGATTTAAGTAAGCCCCCTCACCCGTCGCGCTCCACAGCGCCGTGCCATCCACGCGCAACTCGGCGCGCACACCGTTGCTCCAGGTCGAGCCGATGCGCTTGCTCAGCGCCGCATCGAAGACCAGCGACTTGGCTCCCGTGAAGTCGATGCTTTGCGTGATCCGCGCAAAATTCCCCACCGCCTGCGCGGAATTTTGG
Organism: Chthoniobacterales bacterium; assembly: GCA_038238555.1. Classification (GTDB taxonomy): domain Bacteria; phylum Verrucomicrobiota; class Verrucomicrobiia; order Chthoniobacterales; family Chthoniobacteraceae; genus JANNXQ01. Next base: position 29,128 of record JBBRXP010000053.1, read on the forward strand.
AAAGTGAAGAAGCCCGCGTAATACGCGCCGAGCGACGGCATTTGCGGGAAGTCCGCGAGATTGGTCGGCTGCACGCCCATCACGGAGTTGGAGATGGTTTTCGGCCAGCCGGTGAAGGACGTGTCTTCAAAACTCGCGTTGACGATGGTGCCGCTCGGCGTGGTGCTCCCGGCGACGGCGAGGATGACGTCGCCTGCCGCGGTGCTCGTCACGTTGCTCTTCACGTCCGTGTCGAAATCTGCCTGCGTGGTCTGAGTCCACGGAACCGAGACGCTGCGCCGCGCACGCGCTCGATAGCGGTAGAGCGTGCCTTCGGCGAGCGAGGCAAAGGTGTTGCTCGTGGCCGCGAGTGGCCCGGCCGTGAGAGCATCGGAAAAATCCGCGAGCGTCGCGCGCTGCGCGTCGTAGCTGGTCCCACCGGTCACACTGCTCCATGCCACCGTGTTGGATGTGCCCCCCGTGAAGAGCGGCTCGGCCAGCATCGACGGCGCGGGAAGAGTCACGACGAGCGAAGCGACGCGCGTCGTGTTGCCTGCGCCGTTGACGGTGTTGGTAAAAGTGATCGTGTCCGAGTAACTGCCCGGTTCGAGCGACGCGGCAGCGATGGTCGCCGTGACCGTGGCCGTCCCGCCCGGCAGGACGGTGCCGCTCGTGGCGGAAAGCGAAAGCCAGCTTGCCGCCTTGCTGGCGGTCCACGTCAGCGCGGCGTTGCCGGCGTTGCCGATCGTGAAGTCGGCCGACGCCGGCGTGAACGGTCCGCCAAAATTTCCCAACGAGGTCAGGCCCGTCGCCGGCGACACCGTCATCGCCGGCGCGCCCGTCACATCAAACGCATTGCTGTCGCCGATGTGCCCGGACCCGTCCGCCGCGCGCAGCCGCGCTTGCGTGGCGAATTGATTGACCGTCACATTTCCCGACCACACTCCGGCGACGAAATTTCCGGAGACTGCCGGCGAGCTCGCCACCGGCGTGAGCGGGCTCGGAAATGGAAGCGTGAGACCAGGATTGAGCGTGCCCAGCCCGATCGCCGCGGCCGTCCAGTTCGCCGCGGTACCGCCGTCGGAATTGCCGATGCGCGCATAGTCGAGCGCGGTGTTCGTATTCGCAGCCACCGTCGCGCCCGACCACTGCGAGGCGGGAATGGTGATGGGCGAAGTAATGCTCGCCGGAGTCGCCGCGCCCACGCAGAGGAAATCAACCGGCGCACCCGAAGCATCGCGCAGCAGCACGGCCACGTGCGATGTGCTCGAGGCACTCCACGCGATATTCGCGCCGGAAAAAAACTGCGGAAAAAGTCCGGGCGCGTTGCCAAGTTTTTGCAGCCGGAAAATCTGGCCGGCCGCGCAAGTGGTGAATGCGGGAATGGCGAACGCAGCGAGCGGCGTGGGCCACGTGGTGTCGTCGTAGACGTGCACCGTCCAGCCGGACACATCCACGGACGCGGAGCTCACGTTGGTAAATTCGATCTCTTCCGTCCCGCTGGCATTCACCTCCGTAATGATGACGCCGGAGCCCGTCGCGTTTGCGACGTAGCTGCTCAAGTTTGCCGTGCCCGTGAAACTCGTGGCCGTATTTCCGCCAGCATCCTGCGCCGCGACGGTGACTGCGAACGGCGTGCCGAAAGATTTCGGACTGGTCACCGGATTCCACGTGAAGTGATGGAGCGCACCGGCGGTGACGTTGAAGGCATTGCTCGCTCCGGTGTGGCCGGCGCCGGCGCTGGCGGTGAGCACCACGCCGGTGTCGAAAGTGTTTACCGTCACGCCACCCGTCCACACACCGGCGACAAACGCGTTTGTATTGCTCGGAGAAACTGAATCGCTGCCGCCCGCGCCGCTTGCCGAGAGCGCTGCCG
>JBBRXP010000054.1:0-30802 GCA_038238555.1 Chthoniobacterales bacterium
CTGTTTCTGCGCGAAGTCACCCAAGCCGACGAAGGCTGCGACTTCCGCTTCCTCCACCATGGAGCGCCCACCCCGGAGCCTCAGATCCATTGAGTGGTGACTTCGCGAGTAAAGGGACCACTTTGGTGAATCAGTCATCCGCGACCGGTGCCCTCCCCCTTGAAAGCGAACGCGCCGCATCCGAGCATCGTCGGGGCGCAGCAATACGACGCGGTGGGAAATCCTAGCAAGACCGCCTATCTTGTCACCAAGACCGACAGGGGGACTTGGAAGGAAAGGAAGGTCACCTTGAATGACGCTCACTTCGGCAACCGCGGTCCGCAGGGCGCCGACTTGATGTTCATCAATATGGATACGGAAGATGACATCTTTCACGTACTCGAGTTGACGAAAGGAGAGGACGACCGCCCAAATAGATCGCAGGCGGTGAAGGTTTCGTTTCCGGAGCGGATGCAGCCTCGTTGAGGGCGAGGGTGACTTCGCCAAAAATCGGCCTGCCAAAGATTTTTCGGCAAATGGGGCATTGTTTGGCGACGAATAGGTAGCGCCCGATGATGCCAACTCTCGGCGATCAGCACCATGACCGGTTTCTCCTCTTGTTTGCGGAGCATGAATCGGCATTGCGCACATTTGTGCGGGCGATGCTCCCGACTCGCGAGGATGCTTCTGAGGTGATGCAGGAGGCGGCGGTGGTGCTATGGCAGAAGTTTGAGTCAGCGCGGGACTTTCGGAAGTGGGCCTTCGGCGTGGCTCGCAACGTGGCGCTCCGGCATCTCCAGGCAAGGACACGCGACCCGCACGTGTTCGATGACGAATTGGTAAACAGGCTGGCCGACGAAGCCATCGCGATGGATCAACGCCACGAGGCGCAGCGCGAGGCGCTGGAAACGTGTTTGCAGAAGTTGCCGGAACCGCAGCGCGCGCTAGTCCTTGCGGCCTACACCAAAGGCACCCGCATGGACGAACTCGCCGCGCAGCGCGGGCAGACGGCGATGTCGCTTTACAAGCTGCTGCACCGCATCCGGCAGGCGCTGCTGGAATGTGTGCGCCGCACCATCGCACTGGAGCAATTCACATGAAAAAACACTGGCACGAACAAATCCAGCGCCATCTGAATGGACAGTCGAGCGTGGGAGAAGCTGCCGCGTTGCAGGCGGCGCTTAGCGAAGACGCGGAGCTACGCGCCTTGTATCTCGACTACATGAACCTCGACGTGGCGCTCGGCGCAGCGGGAGAGGCGGCGACCATCAATGAGAACGGGACTGGCAGGATGGCAACATTTCCACGACCAACCGCTCAGTCGTTGCCGCACTACTGGCCTTGGATCGCTGCCACGGCGGCGTGTGCGGCTTCGGTCGTGTTCGCGATGCTGCCGAAACATCGCAACGCTTCGCCGGCGCGCCCGGACATCGCTGCCATCGTCTCTTCAACACAAGGTGCTATTGCGCGGTTTTCGCTTGAGCCACCCTCCTTGTTCCCGGCGTGGGCGTCGCCCACCGCTTCGCTGCTCGAGCCACCGCGCATTCCCCAATGATCCCTTCTGCCAGTCAATCCAACCTCAAACATCAACACACACCATGAAACTTACCATCGCCTTCATTACCCTCCTCACTTCGCTCTGTCCGCTTTTCGCGGCAGACGCTTTTAGAAATGCCGCCGACCCGTTCGCAGGAGCGTTTTTCCCACCTGAGCTTGTTCTCCTCGCGCAAGACCGCATCGCTCTGACTCCGGAGCAACTCGAGACAGTCCGCACCCGTCTGGAGAAGACGCAGCAGCGTTCCGATCAATTGCGGGTGAAGCTGGAACGCGAAACCGCCGCGCTCGCGGCGCTGACGAAACAGGAACGCGCGGAGGAGGCGCCGCTCCTCGCGCAGCTCGACAAGGTTCTGGATGTCGAACGCGAGGTGAAGCATCTCCACGTTGGCTCGGGGGTGGCAATCAAGAATCTGCTGACGCCGGAACAAGAGGCCAGGCTGCGCGAGCTCTCATTCGAGATCGCGAAGAATCACTCCGCTTTCACGAAACTCGAGGAAGAGACCGGCAAACGGATCTCTGCAAAGGTCGAGCTCGTGCAGGCAAGCGCTCAAAAATGGGCGGAGAACGGGCGCGATCCATCGGTCATCGCTCAAGCGATGGAAGAGAAGGTCAAGCCGTTGATGGAAGCGGGCAAGGTCTTCGAAGCGGAGGCGGAGCTGAATCGGGTGCTCGAGCAACTCAAGCAGGACGCGAAGTGAGAGTGTGCCGCCGACGACTGACTGCCTTAACTCCATTCTTTCTTCACCTCACACTATGAAAACAAAAACCAAATTCCTCCTCACCTGCCTTGTCGCCTTTACCGCCCTCAGCCATGCTAACGCCGGGGCGGAAAAAGAAACCAGGTATCTCGCTTTTCAGATCTTTACCTATGGTCCCAATCTGCTAACCCCCGCCATGGGCGAGGGGCCGCACCCCCAGCCTGCCAGGTTCCCGGACAAGGCGGCGCTTCGCCACTACATCGAGGACATCAAAGGGCGGATCGGCGCCGTCGGCGACCCGCAGACCCGTCTGGCCGTCATCCTGGGGCTCATCTCCTTTGATCATGCTGACGCCGAGGTCACCAAGTTCATCGAGCTATGGTCGAAAGGACTGGCGGAGGCCGGTGTTTCCCCGCAAAAAATCTACTCGCACACCTGCTTTCTCTCGCGCCGCGCATTCGGCGGCGACGATAAGGACATCACCTATATGAAACGCAAAGGCGGGATCACCTATTCGCAACACAATCACTTTGCGCCTCCGTCCGTGGCCTTCGGAAAATCCCATCGACCTGGTTTCTCGACCTATCCGCAAGGGGGCTTGTTCGAGGACATTTACGAACAACTGGACAAGCATAAGCAGGTGGGCTGGGCCTCCTGCGAAGGAACCAATATGCAGCCTGCCAGCGGACCCGGACAAACGGGCATGAACATGGAGACCTACCTGGCGAAGATGTTCAACCACGGCGCCACGCTGTGCAACGTTCAGTCCTGGGGAGTCGGGGGCGAAGCCAACAAAAACATGGGTTTCCGCGTGGTCACTGAGGGCGAAGAAGCCCTGCAAGCTTATCGCAAGTTTCTCAGGGGCGAGCCGCTGGTCGAAGGGGAGACGGTGGCATCCCTCACGGACCGCCTGCCTCCCAAGATTCATCAAATCCAGAAGCAACTGCCCGCATGGATCCAGAAGACTGGCAACCAGGAGGCCGCCGCGCTCATGCAAAAGATGCAGGAACAGATGAAAGCCAAGGACTTCACGGAAGTCGAGAAGACCGCGGACTCCATTCTGAAGATGATGGGGGTGAGCGCTCAGTCTGCGGCCCCAGGTGGTGAAAACAAACCGCAGCTAACGCCAACCTCGGACGACCTCATGAAACGTCTCACGGAAAAGTTCCAGCGCGTGATGCATGGCGTGCAAAAATGGATGGCCAGCGGGCGTGATACATCGGCCATCCACAGGACGATGGAGGAGAAGTTCAGGCCGCTCATCGAAGCGGGCAAAGTCAGCGAAGCGGAGGGGGAACTGGATCGCGTGCTCGATCAGTTCAAGCAGGACGCGAAGTGAGATTGTGCCGCGCACGGGTTGAGTAAACCACGTTGAGATGTTGAGTCGATTCACTCCGGCCAGGATCCGCTTAACTGAATGCCATTCGGGTCGTGAGAATATTCGATAGCATGACGGTAAGACAATTCTCACGACGCCTTTTTCAAAACGCATCCAAGAAACCCGCTCTGCACACCCTCGCTCCGCGCTAGCTGAGGCGGAAAATTTTTCGGTCTCGCTCAGTCAGGGAGGCCAGCGTGAGCCACGGCCTCCCGCACGCGCCCCGTCACCTCGCGGAAGCGGGCCTCGTAAGCCGCGTGGTTCGTGCTCATGAGCCGGTCCCAGAAATTGAAATACAGACCGTAGTTTCCGCGGAAGGTCTCGTGGTGCATCGCGTGATTGGTCGGCGTGTTGATGAACTTGCCGAGCCAGGTATCCATCAGCCACCGCGGCCAGAATTCGTAGCCGGTGTGACCGGTGACGTTGAGCGTGACCTGCCACACCATGAACGCGACAAAGGCCAGTGGATGCATGGGCATGATGGTGATGGCTATGGGGAAGATGAGCGCCTGAACGACGGCCTCGAGCGGATCGAAAGCGTAGGCGGCCCACGGCGACGGGTTCATCGAGAGATGATGCCCGCGGTGAAACCAGCGGAAGACCCGCGGGCGATGCATGAGCCGGTGCGTCCAGTAGAACCACGCGTCGTGAAGGAAGATCGCGACCACGATGCTGCCGGCGAACCAGCCCCAGCCAAACTTGTCGATGCGCCAATATATCTGCGTCCAGCCCTCCTTCGCCATCGCCACCGTCGCCGCACCGACCACACCGAAGACGACGAGCGTTATGAGTGAGTAGCGCAGTTCGCGCCGCACATCGGCGGAGGGTGGGTCGCGTTGCACGATCTTGCGGTGCCACCAGCGGCGCTTGAAAAACACGTAGCAGAGCAGCCACGCCAGCCCGGCAAAGAACGCGTAACGCAGCCCGGTTTCAATCGTGATGCCGAACGTGGTGAGGAGGAAGCGGCCGAGCGCATTCATGTGGCGCGGCCAACCATGCCTCCAGACGCGCCTTGCGCAAGTCTCGTTACGGAAGGGAGACTCGCGCACATCTGGGAACGGGCTCGTGGGAACATTCGATAGCATGAAAGCAAGACCATGCTCACGACGTTTCCTCTCCAATACGTCATCCATCTGTGGCAGGCTCTGCCCGTCTGCAATGACCACGGAATCACGCCTTATCCTCAATCCTGCCGCGTTTCAAACCACGCGCTGGACGCGGGTTTGTCTGGCGAAGGCAGACTCGGAGGACGGGCGCGCGGCGCTCGCGGATCTCTGCGCCGCGTATTACGAGCCGGTCGTCGCCTTCCTTCGCGGCGAACTGCGTGACGCGGATGCGGCTCGCGAGTTGAGCCACGCCTTTTTTGCGGAGATGCTGGCGGGCGGCACGATCCACACGGCGGATCGGGAGCGCGGTCACTTTCGTTCCTATCTGCTCGGTGCGGTGAAGCATTTCCTTTCCCATCATCGCGAATCCGCACAGCGAATAAAGCGTGGTGGAGGCATGGACATGGTTTCCATGGACGATGACGAAGTAAGCGCAGTGCCCGATGCGGGACAGACCTCACCCGATGCGGAGTTTGACCGCCAGTGGGCCGTCACCGTGCTCGCTCGCGGGCTGGAGGCGCTGCGTCAGGAGTGCCAGGCCGAGGGACGCGCGGCGTTTTTCGAGAAGGTAAAACCATGGCTGACGGGAGATGCCATCCACGGTGAACAGGCCGACCTTGCGGCAGCCTGCGGCCTGAATCTCGATGCCTTCCGCATGGCGGTGCATCGTCTGAAAAAGCGGTTGCGCCAATGTGTGAAAGCAGAGGTGGCGGGCACGCTGGACGATCCTGCGATGGCGCAGGAGGAGATGCAGTCTTTGTTCGCCGCGCTCGGCGGTTAAAAAAACACTTGGTTGTGTTTGGCAGGTGTCGCGTCAGGATATCGGGATGAGCGATTCATCTCCCTCGCCCAAATGTTGCCAGCAATGCGGCGCGGCGATGCCCGATGCGCCGGAGGGCCTCTGCCCGCGCTGCCTGATGGCGCAGATCATCCAGCCCACGCAGGCCGGTGGCGATCAGGCCACCATCCCGTCACTCACGCCGGTGGAGCTCGCGGCCCATTTCCCGCAACTCGAAATTATCGAATACCTCGGCCGCGGCGGGATGGGCGTCGTCTATAAAGCGCGGCAGAAATCGCTCGGCCGGCTGGTCGCGCTCAAGCTGCTCGCGCCGGAGCGGGAGAAGGATCCGCAGTTTGCCGAACGCTTTGCCCGCGAGGCGCAGGCGCTCGCGCAACTCGATCATCCGCACATCGTCACGGAGTATGACTTCGGACAGACGAACGGCTTTTTCTATCTGCTCATGGAGTTCGTCGATGGGGTGAATCTGCGCCAGCTCCTACAGGCGCGGAAGCTCACGCCGGAGGAAGCGCTCGCGATCGTGCCGCCGCTTTGCGAGGCGCTGCAATTCGCCCACGAGCGCGGCATCGTGCATCGCGACATCAAGCCGGAGAACCTGCTTCTCGGCAAAGACGGGCGCGTGAAGATCGCGGACTTCGGCATCGCCAAAATGCTCGGCGCTGAGGCGCAGATGGCCGACGAAAAGGCCGCGGGCACGCCCGGCTACATGGCTCCCGAGCAGATGGAAACACCGCCGCGCGTGAACAGCCGCGCGGACATCTATTCGCTCGGCGTGGTCTTTTACGAGATGCTCACGGGCGAGCTGCCGGCGAAAAAACTGGAACCACCCTCACGCAAAGTGACCATCGATGTGCGCATCGACGAGATCGTGTTGCGGGCGTTGGAAGTGAACCCGGAGTTGCGCTTCGCGACGGCGGCGGAGTTTCGCACACAGGTGGAGACCATCGCAGGAGCGTCCGGGAGCTTGGGCGCAACGCGAAAATTCCCGGTGACTTCACCCTTCGGGCCACTCGCTGTCTTCGCCTTACTCTACTGCTGTTTCCTTGGCTTGGTGATTTGGTCGGCCCACCTTTTGCCGGAGAAAGTCGCGAGCCACTTCGATGGCAATGGTGTCGCCAATCGTTGGATGAACCGGGGGCCGTTTCTTTGCTTCATCGGTATGTTGCCTTTCTTCACCGGCGGAGCCTTTGCTCTCGTGGGGCTGCTGGCGAAGACATTGCCCACGCGATTCTTCAATCGGATGCCCAATCGCGCTTTCTGGCTCGCGCCAGAACACCGCCAAATCACTGCGGCCTTTCTGTTGCGGCGGTTGCTTTGGCTGGCGTGCTTGTTGACCGGCTTCTTCGGCGGGTTGCATTGGATTGTATTGCTGGCAAATCGCGCCGTGCCCCCGCATCTAGCCAATAGCTCCTTGTTACTCCTAACCATTGCTCTGATGCTATCGGTCATTGTATGTGCAGTCAGCCTGTTGATGTGGCTGGCCGATACAAATAGTGCGCTGCGGTTTCAGACGGCCGCGGAGATGCGCACCCAAGTGGAATCCACTGCCGCAGCCGGAGGAAGCAAGACGGGAAAAGCATGGCACCCGGAACGCCATCTGCCCTTTTGGTTGCTCGCGCTACCCACAGCGATCGCTTTGCTGATCCTGGATAGCTTCCTTCTGTATTTCTACGTGCCGACGACGAATTGGTCGCACTCGTATGGCTACGGTCTAAACTACGGACAACTTTTGATGACGGCCAACGCCCTCCTCTTCTGCGTTGCGCTCGACGTGGCTGTGATGCGCGCGCTGTGGGTGTGGGCGCACGCCGCGCCTGCTCAGCCGGCGCGCATCTGGCGCCACACCCGGCCTTGGTGGGCGACGGCGCTGTGTTGTCTGTTGCTGCCTTGGCTGCTGCTCCCCGCCGTTCCGCGCATCTTGACGTCACCTGTCGTCGCTGCCGACGCGACCTCGCTTTCGCAACAAGGCTGGGAGCTCTGGCAATCCGGCAAGAACGCCGAGGCCATCGTGAAATTCAAGGACGCGATCCAACTCGCGCCAAACGACGCGAACGCTTGGAGCGGGTTCGGCTGGGCGAGCTTCAATTCCGGCCGCACGGAGGAGGCCGAGAAGGCTTTCCAAAAAGTGATCGCTCTGAATCCTGATCATCCCGCGGGGCTCAACGGGCTCGGGCAGATTCATCTGTCGCGGCGCGATTACGCGAAGGCCGAGCCCGTGCTGCTCGAGGCCGCGGCGCAACGCGCCTCCGCGGCGTGGCATGGCCTGGCGCGGCTGTATTTGCTGGAGGGGAAATTCGCGGACGCCGAGAAGTGGGCGCAGATGGTCGAGGACTCGGGCCAGGCCGATCCCGTCGCAAAGCAAATGCTCAAGGCGGCGAAGGCCAGGACGTTGAGCGAAGGATTGCGGCAGACCATCGAGCCGCTCGCGCCCGGCAGCGAGCGATGACTTTCCTCAACCCCCGATCACGAACCCATGAAACTCCACCTCCTCGCCCTCTGCTCGCTCACTCTCCTCGCGCCGATGTTCGCCGCCGCGGAATCCTTTCCGCAGCTCGAGCCGCACCGCGCAAAATGCGCTCAAGACCGCCAGATCCTCGATGAGGCGCGCGTGCGGCAGATCGAGGCCCTCCGCAGCCGCTACCTGGCCGCGCTCACCGCCGCGCGCGTGGAAGCAGCGAAGGCGAACAAAGGCGGCGCGGTGGCCGCCATCGACGGGGAAATCTCCGAGGCCAAATCGGAAGTCCATGCGCCTGCGGCTCCGGCGGATTTGCCGCGGACGCTCGCGGGAGCAAGGCGGGAGTTTACGACGGGATGCGCGACCTTGGAAAAGTCAGCCGGCCTGCGAATCAAGGAACTGAACACGCGGTATCTTCAGACCCTGATCACCTTGGAGAAAGGCGCGGAAACCCAGAAGAATAGCGCGCTCGCGGCAGCCGTGGCCGCGGAGAAAGCGAAGATTCTGGCCCCCGACACTACGCCGGTCGCTCCCTCCTTGCATAAGAACGCGATCCCCAATGGCGAATTCTCGAACGTGGATGCAGGCGGACTGCCCATCGGATGGAAGCCCAAGGGCGCCGACTATCAAGGCAACGATGTGCCGTGGCAGAACGATGCGCAGGTCATCCAGGAAGGCAGCGAAAAATTCCTCCGTTTCCGCCGCGCGGCGTCGGTGCGTCTGGCCAATCTCGCACCCGCGACTCCGATCCCGATTCCGGAGCGGGCGAAAGCGGCCGTCGTCTCCGTGAGGATGCGCGTGAAGGGGCTCGTCCCGGGAAAGAACTACGACCGCTACCCCGGCGTCTCCATCAAGGCTGCGGACGCCGCCGGCCAGTCGCCCGGCCAGGCCTCGGCCGCCGCCACGGAAAACACCCGCTGGCGTCTCTTCACGGCGAAACTCACGCTCCAGCCCGGTGCAAAAACCCTCGACCTATCGCTCGGCCCTTGCGCTTCCGCAGGCATCTGCGACTTCGATGATGTCACCGTGAAATTTGAATAGGCGCGCAGTAGCTGTTGAAGCTGTCTGTCTTCACTGAATTTGCGCCGCACTTAGTACTCACTCTACAAAGCTCTCGCGCATGTCCACCAATGCATCCGTCACGATTCGCCGGGCGTCACGCTCCGTGCCAGAGAATGATAGACGCATGATTTCCTTCATCGTCCCAGCGCACAATGAGGAAGCGTGGATCGGGCGTTGCCTTTCCGCCATAGCCACCGCGATGGAATCTGTCGCTCCCGACCATAAAGTAATCGTGGTCGATGATGCATCCACGGACGCTACGGCGAGGTTCGCGCTTCAGCGCGGCGCTCATGTTATTCGCGTGGCGCATCGGAATATCGCTGCCACGCGAAACTCGGGGGCGAAAGAAGCCGGTGGCGATGTCTTATTCTTTGTCGATGCAGATACGCTCATCACCGGGAAGATCGTGCATTCCGCGCTTTGCGCCATTGAGCAAGGTGCCGTCGGCGGCGGCTGCGTCCCGCGTTATGAAGAGCCAATGCCGGCTTGGTTTCACTTGTTCTATCCACTGATGGTGATCGCAAGTCGCTGGGTGGTTCGGCAGACCGGTGGCGCCTGCGTCTTTTGCACGCGCGAGGCTTTCGATGCTTCCGATGGATTCAGCGAAGTTCATTACGCTGCCGAGGAGGTTGTCTGGATAGAGGCGCTCAAACGGCACGGTCGCTTTGTCGTGCTTCGCGAGACGGTCGTGACGTCTGGCAGAAACGTGCGAGGGCAATCCCCGTGGACCATCGCGCGGCTTATCGCCCGGTTGTTATTTCGCGGCCCCGATGGCTTTCGCGACCGCCGCGGCTTGGACCTGTGGTATCGCCCATTAAGAGAGAAGGGATGAGTTGCCCGACAAGCGCGAACCTAAGACACCCTATAACTCCACCTACATGGAACACGTTACAGGCATAGGAGGCTTTTTCTTTAAGGCGCGCGATCCCGTCCTGATGGCGGCTTGGTATCGGGAAACCCTCGGCATTCGCCACGAGAATGGACACGCCGATTTCCTCTGGCGCACGCATGATAACTCGCATGAAGTCGCTCGCACCGTCTGGTCGCTGTTCCCGGCAGACACGGACTACTTTGGACCTTCGACCGCTCCGTTCATGATCAACTATCGCGTAGTCAATCTGGATCGGATGCTGGAACAACTAAGGCAAGCAGGCGTCGCCATCGCGAAGGTCGAAGATTGCGACTACGGACGCTTTGCCTGGATCACCGATCCCGAGGGCCATCGCATTGAGCTATGGGAGTCAAAGGCGGAGTCATCCACCGTGACCGTCGCAGTCGAGAATCCTAATGGGGAGATCGCGACGGGCCTTCTTCACGACCTTTGCCTTGAGTTGAGCGCACGTTATGGAAGGCCTCCCAGCCCATTCGCACCCGATGAAGCTCTCGCGCCGCGCACCGCCTTTGTCGTGGCGCGCCTTGGCGCTCAGCCCATCGGCTGTGGCGCGCTCCGCCGGATTGACGATACCACGGTTGAATTGAAGCGAATGTATGTCACGCCGGTTGGACGACGCAGGGGCGTCTCGCGGCGCATTCTTTCCGAGTTGGAGCATCTGGCTGCGGGTTTCCGTTACCGGGTGATCCGCTTGGAGACTGGACTCGCGTCACCGGAGGCCATCGGCCTCTACGAATCCAGCGGTTATTCGCGAATCGCCCCTTTCGGTCAATACGTCGGCAGCCCGGGCAGCATTTGTTTTGAAAAGCACCTGCACGTCAAAACCGCCGCCTCCGCAGCTCCGAAGTGAATCGTTGCGCGAGCATGGACACAGCGACCATTGCGTTAGGCGACTCAGAACGCGTGTCCTTTGCACGAGCCAGACCATGAAGCAGTCAATCGGGCAAATCGCGCTCCTCGTGCGCGAATACGATGAAGCCATCAATTTCTACGTGGGAACGCTCGGCTTTACGTTGGTCGAGGACACCTACCTTCCAAATCAAGACAAGCGCTGGGTCATCGTCGCTCCGCCAGGCTCAACGGAATCTCGATTGCTTCTTGCGCGAGCGGCCAGCGAAGAACAGTCGTCACGGATCGGAAACCAAACCGGAGGCCGAGTGTTTCTGTTCCTCTTTACGGATGACTTCTGGCGTGATTTTCACGCTTACAAAGACAAGGGCATTGTCTTTGTTCGCGAGCCAAAGGAGGAAAGCTACGGCACCGTAGCCGTCTTCCAAGACCTTTACGGAAACCTATGGGATCTTCTTCAACCGAAAACCTAATGCCAATACGCTTGGCAGCGTCGCCAAATTCAGAGTTTGGCCACTGAGAACGCTTCTATGAGAACGACCATCTTCGCTATCATTTTGTTAACTTGGCTCCATGGCGTAACCCGCGCGGAAACAGTCGAAATGACCACTGGCCCGGACCTCTCCATAAACTACGATCCAGCCGTGTGGAAACCTTTGTCTCCTCTTCGGGGGCCGGAGCCTGGCACTTTTCAATCCATCACTTGGGCGCTCCAGAATACTGAGTGGGCACAGATTACGGCAGCGAGCCACCCCGAGCGAAAGAAGGAAGCCGAATTCAAACGTGAGCTGCTCTTCACTCAAAAATTTAGAGGAGACCCAGCAGAGTTTGTGCGTGAGTGGAGAGCGTCCTTGGCCGGTCGAGATTGGTTGGTTCTCGAGTTCCGCAATCCAAACACGCGATTTCCCAAGAGCGAAATCCACTATTTCCTACCGACTGACGACGGCCATGTTACCCTGTTCATCATCGGCGGGGAAGCCGACCTGCCTAAGCATAGTCGAGCGATTGACGCATTCCTTCGGAGAATTCACCTCAAATGAGTGCTGATACAAAGTGGCCTAACTCAACGTTAGGCGTTGCTCGCGCCACCTAAAATGCACGGTATTTATCTCACAGCAGTTCTGACGGCCTGCGTCGCGTTTGTCGTCTTTGGAGCGTTGATCCACAAACTGCGGCTGCCAGCCAATGAACGGCTCTTGTGGCTGGCGGCTGCGGTCGCGTTGCCGCTTCAACCGCTCGCTTTTTACTTCGTTCGCGTTCCGCTGGATCATTGGCTTGTGGCCCATCTCGGCACCACATCCGCAACCTATAATTGGCTGATCTCATTCTACGCGCCGCTTACCGAAGAGCCTGCCAAGCTTGTTCCATTGCTCATTCCGGCCATCCGCCACGACATGAGCGCCACTAACTTTGTCCGCTACGCCCTCGCCATCGGGCTTGGCTTCGCGATTGGCGAGATGTGGTTTGTCGCTCATCGTGTCGCGCAGGTGCCCGCGCTCGCAGCCTTGCCGTTCTATCAGCTTGGTGGCTACGTTGCAGAGCGCCTGATGACTTGCATTTTTCACAGTGCGTTTGTTTCCGTGGCGCTTTGGCGCTTGCGGCGTCGGTTCGCTTTGGGCTTCGCTGGAGCAATGGCGCTGCACTGGCTCGGCAACTTTCCAATACTGCTGATGGCCTGGAACGTCGGCGGCCTGGGCAAGACCTTTTGGATGGTTTTCGTTCAGTGTTGGCTCCTGTTCTATTTTTTCGCCACTCTAGCTTTGTTGTCCTACTTCGCTTTTGGCCGGGTTGTCCGGGCTGGAATATTCTATGGGCGCAAGGACTGCCCTGAGTGCGGCGGCGACTACGACGCCCCGCTTTTCGCCCTCAACTTTGGCCCCACTCGCTATGAACGCTGCCCGCACTGCCGACGATGGCATTGGACCAAGACTCGCAACGCCTAACCACCTGTTAGGCCGCTTCACATGCCATGCGTCACCCCTGGCTTGAGATTCCAATTACCGACTACGAGGCGCACATGGCGTTGCCATCGGTCGGCCAGGCACAGCTTCTCGGCACCGCGCTACAGAGAACCGTGACTCAGTTTCAACCTCACTCATTGGCAGTTCTCGGCGTCGCGGGCGGTAACGGCTTGGAGTTCGTTGAGCGCGCAGGAGTGTGTCGCGTGGTCGCGCTCGACTTCAACCCTGATTACCTTGCGCTTTGCTCTCGGCGTTATGCTGCATCCTTTGCCGAGTTCGAGCCTGTCCTGCACGACTTATCGCAGGGGCCACCGCGCATTACTCCAGTCGAGTGCATCTTCGCAGGGCTGGTGCTGGAGTATCTTTGCGTCGAGTCATTCTGCGGCTATTTAGCGTCCCTTCTCACTATCGGCGGCGATTTCGCGGCGCTGCTACAGTTGCCATCCCCGACACTCCCGGAGGTCAGCCCGTCACCCTTTGCCAGTCTCATCCGTCTTGAGTCCGCATTTTCCTTCGTTCATCCCGCGTCGCTGCATGACTCTCTTTCGGCACACGGCTTTTCGCGCATCGCCGCCGACCGATACGATCTTAATTCCGGCAAGTCCTTTTACTATGCCTCCTACCAAGTCACGAACGCGGCGTAACCGGTCGTTAGAGCGTGTCATGCACTTTCTAGGGTGGACTGCGATGCGGGTCCCATAGGGACGGTCGAAACTAGCCCGGCATTTCAGTGCCGGGTGAATCAGCGGGCGAGGGCGCGTCGCGGAGCGACGCCTGAAGTTGTCTTTGTTCGGGAGCCAAGGAAGAAAAGCTACGGCACGGTAGCCGTGTTCCAAGACCTTTACGGAAACCTATGGGACTTACTTCAACACAGAACCTAATGCCAATCCACTCGGCAACGTCGCCACCGGGATGAGCCGCTTATTCGGGCCGAAGAATATACCCTGACCGGAATGGCATTAAGTGTTAGGCCGTTTTGGGATAAAGTGGGGCTGTGCGAGTTGATTCGCCCGCGCTGACAGCGCATCTCTGTTGCCGCTGGCCCTTCGTGCCTCCGCGCCTTCGTGGTTCACTCTGAGAAAATGCAATGCAGGGAGCGCTTCAAGGAATTTTACCACAAAGACACGAAGGCACTAAGCCGGAGTAAATTCCACCCTGACCGTTCCGATAGATCATCGTGTCGGGATCGATCACCAAGAGCCGAGCACCGCTGACTAGTTCGAGGACGAACGGTTCAAGCGGCTGCGGTCGGTAAATGCGCGCAGGCTTTTCTCGAAAGTCTTGGTCCTCATGGCGCGAAGCTGCCGCGACGCCCATGCGTCGTCGAACGCTTTGTGGTTGGCGGCAACTGCGGGGAAAACTTCCGTCTTCCCTGCTCGGCTCGCGTGCGCTATTGCCCGGCATGGCTCCGACTTCCGCGATTGACTCCGAGTTCTACAAGCAGGCAGACGTCTTCTTCCGCGAAAATTCGAGCGTCGCGCTGACTTACGACGACGTCACGCTCGCCACGCTTTACAGCGACATCCTTCCGCGCGAGACGCAGCTCGAGACCACGCTCGCCGAGGGCTTGCAGTTGCACATTCCGGTGTTGAGCGCCGACATGGATACCGTCACCGAATCGCCGATGGCCATCGCCATGGCGCTCGCCGGCGGGCTCGGGCTCATCCACTGCAACATGCCCGAGCGGCAGCAACTGAGCGAAGTGAGCCGCGTGAAGAACCACGTCCACGGCCTTATTCAGGAACCCATCAAAGTCGCGCCCGACCAACTCATCGGCGACGTGCTCGGCCTCATTGAAGAGCGGCGCTTCGGCTTCCGCACTTTTCCTGTGGTGGACAGCGACGATCGACTTCTCGGCCTCCTGCCCGGCCACGTGGTGCGGCCGCGTTACGCCGCGCAGAAAGTGGCCGCGGCGATGACTCCGCGCGCGCACGTCCAGACCATCCACGAGCGCGAACTCGGCGCCGATCCGATCGCGCGCGCGGATGCTTTTTTCACCGAGCACATCGGCATCCACAAGCTGCTGGTGGTCGATGACGCCGACCGGTTGCGCGGGCTCTTCACCATGAGCGACATCGAGCGCATCGCGCACGAGAGGCACGCGCAGTTGAAGCCGGCGCGCGACGGCCAGTTCCGGCTTTTGTGCGGCGCGGCGGTCTCGGCCACGCGCAATTCCACGGGCGCGCTCGACACCGCGCGCATCCGCGACCACGTCGGCGCGCTGGTCGAGCGCGGCGCGGATGTCATCGCCGTCTCGACCGCGCACGGCTTCAGCACAGGCGTGGGCGACACCGTGCGGCTCATCCGCGAGAGCTTCGGCGCGCTGCCCATCGTCGCCGGAAATGTCACGAGCGCCGCAGGGGTGGAATTTCTCGCGGAGTGCGGCGCCAATTGCGTGAAGGTCGGCCAGGGGCCTGGCTCCATCTGCACTACGCGCAATGTCGCCGGCGTCGGCATTCCGCAGCTCACCGCGCTCTACGTCTGCAGCCGCGCGGCCGCGTCGAGAGGTGTGAGCATTCTCGCCGATGGCGGCATCGTAAAGAGCGGCGACATCGTCAAGGCGCTCACCCTTGCCCAAGCCGTCATCTGCGGCGGCCTGCTCGCCGGCTGTCCCGAAGCGCCGGGGCAAATCCTCGAGATCCACGGCAAGCTCTACAAACAGTACCGCGGCATGGGCAGCGTCGCGGCGATGCAAGCCGGCAGCGCCGCGCGCTACGGCCACGCATCGAAAGACGCGATGCGCAAGATCGCGGCCGAAGGCGTGGAAGCGCTCAAGGAAGTGAGCCCCCCGCTCGACGCCGTGCTCACGCAACTCGCCGGCGGCGTGCAGAGCGGGATGGGCTACCTCGGCGCGCGCGACCTCGCAGCGCTGCGGCTTAATGCACGCTTCATCCGAGTCACTCCCGCCGGCCAGCGTGAGAGCGCCCCGCACGATGTCGTCGAGGTAACCACCGGTGCGAAATAGCCCAAGGAGAGTCCTGTCGCCTCTCCTCGATCTCCATGAAATTCTCTCTGCTCCTCCTCGTGCTGGCGACCGGGATGCTGGCTGCCGAGCCGCGACTGGCACTCGTCGCGCAGCCCGATGTCGCGGAAGCCGCCGAGGCACTCGCGGCGGCGCTGGAAAATGAATCGCAACTCACGCTCGTCGCCGGCCAGTCCACCGACGCGGAGCAGTTCCGGAAACTCGCCGGCTTCGCAGCGGACAAGCGCTTCGGAGAACTGGCGCAAGCGCTCGGCGTGGACGGTCTCATCACGCTCAGCGCGGAAAATCGCGACGCGCAGGATGTGCTCGTCGCGCGGCTCATCGCCCCGGCGCCAGGCATCGCGCTGGCGTCTTTTCATCACCCACTGCCGCTCGGCGATGCGCGGACTTGGAGCGAAGCGGCGGTCCGCCAATTTCTGCCGCTGCTCGGAAAGCTCGCGGCCACCGCGGACCACGCAGTGGCAGTGTCCGTACTGCGCATCCGAGCCGTCGGCGACATGCCCAACGCACGCGAACTCGAAAGCACACTCACGCTCGGGCTCATCCATCGGCTCACGCACGAGCCGGCCTTGATCGTGCTCGAACGCGAACGGCTCGACGCGTTCGGCAGCGAGCGCGAACGCTACAGCGCAAATGCCGGCCGCTTCTGGAACACACGCTGGCTGGTGGATGGCACGATCTCGCCGTCCGACATCGACCCGCTGCGGTTCATCCTCTTCTTCCGCCTGCGCTCGCCAGGCGGGCCGGTGGCGGAATTCCTCCACGAGTGCTCGGCGGAGACGACGGCGGAAGCGCTCGACGCCTTTGCGCGCGAGATGCTCGCCGAACTTGGAGAAACGCCGGCCACCGCGCAGTGGGCGCCGGCGCGCGAGGCCGCGCGCTGGCTGGAGGAAGCGCGCTGGGCGCTCGGCCGCGAACTGTGGGCGGTCGCGGCCTCCGCCGCGGAATCGGCCTGGGCGCTGGGTCTGCGGGAGCCGGAGCTGCTCGCCATCCGCATCCGCGCCGCCAATCACGCCATCGCCACACCCTACCTGTTGCGGCCCGCGCAAGCGTCCCATTTCGTCGGCCGCTTCCTGGCAGCGCGCGCCGCGCGGCTCGCGGACTGGCAGCGCACCGCGGACGAACTCGCTCATCTCACCGACGCCGAAAAACTCCAAAGCGTCGAGGCCGCCCGCCGCGCGCAAGAGATCCTGGGGCGTGAACTCGATCTGCTGCCCGTCGCCGCGCGCAATGCTCTCGGCGTCGAGACCGCGGCCTACGGATCGACGGTGCTGGAATGGTTCGCGCGCGCGGGCGACACGGAACGTTACCGCGAGAATCTCGCGGCGCTGCGCCAGCTCTTGCGGCAAAACGCGACGCGCATCCTGCTCACGAGCCCGCGACCCGAGTCCGTGGACGATCTCTTCTGCCTCACCCCATTTTTGCTCCCGCTCTGGCAGGAAAATGCCGACGACGCGCTGGCCTCGTGGCAGACGCGCCTCGCCGAGCCGGCGACGCCGGGACAGGCGGCGGTGGTGCGTGTCGCGCTCGTGCAGTCTTTGCGCGAGTTTCCGAATTTCACAGCCGACCCGCGCGCGGACCGGGCACATGTGAGGGAGCTCTGGGAGAAGCTCACGGTGGAGCTCGAGAAATCCGCGCGGTTTGAAGACCGGCTCGCCGGATTTGCGCTGCACCACGACCTCGCCGCGAGCGGCAGCCGGCGCCCCGCGCTGGCGCAGGAAATTCGCGGCACGCTGTGGGAACTGCGCGCGGCCTTTGCAAGCGAGCCCGCGATCTTCCGCCTCTTCTCGCTCTACCGCGACAGCGAGGGCCGCGCGCCGGAATGCGATGCACAGAGCCTGGGTGAGCCGAGCGCCGTGAGCGCCGCATCGGACGACGACCGGGATTTTCTGCGCCGCTTCCTCGTGCATCTGTTGAACGAGAGCAACGATGTGGCGTGGGCCGCGATCGATTCGCTCGTGCGGCCCGAGGATTACTCTCCCGCCCAAGCCGCGGAAGTTCTCGCCGCGCTCACCACACATCGCGACCGCCTTCCCACCGAGGCCGCGCGCGTGCATCTCGGTCACGCGCGGCAGCGGCTTATCCCGTAGCTGCGACGTCCTCGTCGCAGCTACGGCGGCTTCACCATCTCGGGCTCGGTGATGAATTCCGACAACCCGTCATTCACCAGCCGCCGCCGGAGCGGACGATCGCGGAGCCGCTCGATCTCCCGCAGGCCCACGGAGGAAATCTCGGTCTCGCCGAGCTTGCCCGCGCGGACATACAATTCACGGGCTCGGCCAAGGAGCCCCTGCATCTGGTAGTGGAGGCCGTAGCACGCATACACGCGGGCAAAATTCGGATCGGCGCGGATGGCGCGATCGAAGAATTGCGCGGCTTCCTCGAAGCGCCCGAGATTGTCCAATGTGCGGCCCATTTTCAAAAGCAGACGCGTATCTTGCGGGAACAATGCAAGGCCGCGCGCAAAGGCATCCGCGGCTGCCGAGTAATGCAGGAAGCGCGTCTCCGCATCGGCATCTTCCAGGCCGAGGTAGTGGTGCGCCTCGCCGAGGTAGTAGCAGAGATCGGGATTTTTTTTTCCGTGAGCGAGCGCCTGTTCCGCGGCCCCGCGCGCCTCCGCATACTGGCGGTCGCGCAGGGCGATGCGGGCGAGTTCGCTGTGATATTCGGCTCTCGCCCGCGGCACGCACCAAGCCAGCAGCACAATGCCCAAAGCGGGCGCGCCGAATCGCGACCAGCGATTGGAGAAGCGCGCGGGCTGCAGTCGCCGGGAGATTTGGTCGCCAGGATTTGCGAGAATTCCAAAGAGGAAAGCGAAGAGCAGCGCATTAGCCGGAAGATGCAGGCTCACGTCGGTGAAGCCGTGGGCCAGGAGCGTGGCGGCGGCGGCGAGCGCGCCGACCACGATCGAGAGTTCGGTGCTCTGCTTTACGCGCTTGGTGCGCCGCTTTTCCCGAATCATGAGAAACATTCCCGCCAAGCCCGAGAAGACATGCGCCGCCACGAATACCGCGCAGAGGACGCCGCCCACGTAGCCGTATTCGGCGAGGAATTCCCCGTAGTCGCTGCCTGCATGGACGGGGTCGCCCTGCACGCACTCGGAGCGAAATTGCCGGCTGAAAAAAAGCGTGGTGCCGCTCCCGGTGCCGAAGGCCGGGCTCAGCGCGCGCTGTCTCGCCGCCGCTTCCTGGAGCAGAGGACGGAGGCCTTGCTGCCGGTCTTTCTCGCTGAAGTTCGAGATGAGTTGCTGGCTGCGATTCATGAAGAAAAGCCCCACTAGGACGAGCAGAACCACGAGCATCGCCGTGCTCACCGAGAGCAATACAAAGCGGTCGGGAAAAAATTTCCGGATGATCCACAGGCTCAGCAGAGTCATCACGATGAGGCCGAAAATCGTGGTCACATACGCGAGCCGGCTGCCGGTGATGGCGATGCCGACGAAGCAGATGAGCGCGCCGTAAGCTGCCAGCAGTCGGGTGGCTGCCGACGAGCGGCCCCATGCGCAGACGCCCAGTGCCAGCATCGCGATCATCTCAAACATCGCGGCGGCATGATTGGGAGAAACGAAGAGACCGCTGGCGCGCCAGTAGTATTGAGGCGGCCGAAAAATCCACGGCAGCAGCATGTAGTCGTCGCCCTGCCGGAATTGGACGGCGCCGACGACCACATGGATGAAGGCATAAACCACGAGCACCCCAAGCACCGCGATGCGCTCCTTTGCGCCCGTGAGATGCGACGCCGCGAGGAAGTAAACGAGCAGCGCCGCGAGGGCCATGAAAAAGTCGCCGCGCGCGAGATAGTCGATGGGCGAAAGCCACGCGCGAATGCAGACGTAGGCCGCAAAGAGAAGCGTCGCGAGCACGCACGAGATGCGCGGCCCTTCGCGCTCGGTGGCAGGCTGCGCGCCGAGTGCCGCGATGCCGGCGATGGCGAGGACGGCATACGCCGGCAGCGCATAAACAAGCCGCGCGCCTCCGATGAGGGCCTGGAGAAGGCCGAGGCCGAGGGCTAGAAAAATGAAGACGAGATGAAGCACGAGTCGCGCGGAGCGCGCATCCAAGCGGCAACGCGGCGGACTCTCAACTCTCAACTCTCAACTTTCCCGATTCACAGATCCAAGATCGCCGTGACTGGCCCGTTGGTTCCCGGTTGGTGCGAGTAGTTCACCAAGTCGAGCGTGCGCGCGCCGAGGTCGATGGCATTGCGCTCGGCGATGCCGAAGCCGATCGCATTTTGGATGGCTTCCGGCGAAGCGGGTGCGCCTGTGAAGTCCAGCGCACCGCTCTCCCGCACCACCGTTGCCAGCAAGCCGCCGGCGTCGCTGAAGCCGCCGTCGGTGACGTAGGCCAGTGCTTGCGCGGCAGCGCGCGCAAAAGCGAGCCCGTGCTGGGGCGCGGCTGCCACGGCGGCGCGGACCACGCCCTCGACCATTCCGCCAGGCCGCAGAGAGACGCCCAGCAGTTTGTCCAGAGCGGATTGGCCGCGTTCCGGCTGGCGGGAATCGGCCGACGCGCTCTCGATGCTCACGGCACTCTGGATGGCCGCGCCAAACACCGCGGTAAGAGCCACCCGCTCGTCGCCGCCCAGCCCCGCCTCGAGCAAGCCGCGCATGACGCCCGCGGTAATGCGCGCCGCCGCGCCTTGGGGCGTGCGCGCATTTTCCAGCGCAAAGGCAAAGAGCGCGGGCACCACGCGCGCCACGGCCGCGCCCGAGCGCGAAGCGATGGCGTGGCCGATGAGATGCGCATACTCGGGCGCCGCGATCGCCACGCCCGCGGCGACAGCGGCCAGTTCATTTGGGTGATGCACGGCGGAGCGGCCGGCAATGTCGTACACGTCTGCCGTGCCGCTCTCCATCACGTGTTTGGCGGCGTCGGTGGCGAGCACGATGCTCCGCGCCTTGGCGGCATTTACGTCGATGGCGGCATCGACGATCGCCTCCCAGAATTTTGGGTCGGACTTTGCGACCGCAGCCGCGGCGATTGCGGCGATGCCTTTCGGATTCACCAGACCCACGCCGTAGATCACGGCCAGCCGCGCCTGGTCGCTCTTCGCCGTGGCGAGCGCATCGCGCGCGACTTTGAAAAAATTTCGCACGTTTGCCTGCGTAAGCGTCGCGGCGGCCGCGCCGATCTCGAAGGCCGCTTTCTGCGCAGGCTCCGTCTCGAGGAGCTGTGCCACGCGCGCGATGGCGCCGGAGGCGGCCGCCCCGCGATCCGCTGCCACAGCGCTGAGGGCGGCCACATACCGCGAGCCGGCGGGCGCGGATGCGAGCGCCTGCTCCGCGACGGCGAGCGCAAAGCGGCTGGTGAGGGCGGCTTGAAAAGTCACGCTAACCAGCACGCGCGGCTTGCCGGTCTCGAGCAGGCCGGCGATCGCCCCGGCTACGATCTTCTTCACATCCGCCGCACTCGGCGCGGCCAGCGCATCGATTTCCGCTGACACGATCGCGCCTGCCAGCGCGCCGTGCGCGCCCTCCGTGGCGCCTCGCGCAATTTCGCCGAGGTCCACCCCCGCCACGCCTGCCGCGACGGCCACAGTCTGGGCCGCAGAGGATTGCACCGCTCGCACAGCGGCGCGCACGATCTCGGCCGGCGTGTTCGTTTCCAAGTCTTCGAGGGCGAATTGTGTGAACTTCGGAGCCTCGCCCGGCCAGCGCGCGCAAGCGCCCCACAGGAGCGCCGCGCGATCGAGCCCCGCGCCTTCGCCGGTGATATATGCCGCGGTGAGCGGCTTTGCGGACGCGGCGACGAGATGAAAAGTATCGGCCACCACGCCCAGAAATTCCGCGCACGCCGGCCTCGCCGCCGCTGCCTCCGTCCTCACGGGCACATACACGCTGTCGCCCCGGCCGCGCAGCACACCGGCGAGCACGGCCGCGGCGTCTTCTTTCGTATCCGGCACCGCGAGCAGCATGGTCTTGAGCAAATTATCCGCCCCGCCCGTGAGCGGCGAGAGGATGACTCCGCCGCTGGCGCTGGCTCGCGAGACCGCGGCAGCGATCTCCTGAACGAGGTGTGCGGGCGTGGCTGCGAGCGCGCGCGCTGCGATGTCTTCGACGTCCCGCGCCATATCGGCGGTCGGCACTTTGCGGATCGCCCGGATGGCGCCCGAGACGACCTTCCCCGCGTAAGCTTCGGGCGCGATGAGCGCCTTGCCCTCGCCCTCGTGATCGCCGGCGATGCCGATGGATAAAGGCGCCGCGGCCAGCACCGCGATCTCGCTGCTCACGATTTCCGCCGCCAGCTTTGGCGTTGCCGCGAGGCACGCCGCGCTCGTTGCATTTTCAAAATGCGCCTCGGCCTCCGCGCCGGACGCACCGGCGAGAATGGCCCGCGCGATCGCCGCCGCGATGGCTGGCGCAGACCTCGCGGCATCCCGGTGCCGCACGCTCTCGCGCGCAAGGTCCGCGATCGTGACCTCCGAGGGCAGCACGCCGGCAAAATAATCGTTCATCGCCAGCGCCACCGCGCCGGCCAATTCGGCGGGCGCGGAATCCGCCGCGCCGAGAGTGCGGACCGAGTAAAGCCGTTCTTCGAGAGCGCGAAGCGCGGACGAATCCTCCTCCTGCGCGGCGAGGGCGGAAGCCGGTTTCGGCCTGCTCTGCGCCAGCGCCGCCGCCCCAGTCACGAGTAACGCCGTCGCGAGAAGTTTGAAAAAGTAACGGCTCATTCCCGGCAATTGAGCGCCGCTCAACACTCAACACTCAACACTCAACTTTCCACGATTCCCCGGATCACTTTCCCGTCCACGTCCGAGAGCCGGAAATCGCGGCCGCCAAAACGATACGTGAGTCTTTCATGATCGACCCCGAGGAGGTGCAACAGCGTGGCGTAGAGATCGTGAAAGGTGCACACGTCCTCGACGGCGTGATAGCCGAGCTCATCGGTCGCGCCAAGGATCGTGCCGCCGCGCACACCGCCGCCCGCCATCCAAATGCTGAAGCCGAAAGGATTGTGATCGCGCCCATCGCTGCCCTGCGAGAAAGGCGTGCGGCCAAACTCGCCGGACCACAATACGAGCGTGTCTTCAAAGAGCCCGCGCGCTTTCAAATCGGTGAGGAGCGCGGCGATCGGTTGATCGACTTGCTGCGCCATCGCGCTGTGGCCTTCCTTGAGCTTGCCATGCTGGTCCCACGGATTTGGAGCCTGCGCGCCGGCGACTTTTTCCGGCAGACAGCTCAGCTCCACAAAGCGCACGCCGCGCTCGATGAGCCGCCGCGCCACCAGCGCCTGGCGGCCGTACGCGGCGGTCTGTGTGCTGGCGGAATCGAGGCCGTAAAGCTTTTTCGTCGCCTCGCTCTCGCCGCGGATATCGCACAGCTCGGGCACCGCGGTCTGCATCCGGTAGGCGGTCTCGTAGTTGCGGATCGCGGCTTCGACCTGCGGCTCCGCGGCGTCGCGCAGAAATTTTTCGTCGAGCCCGTGGATGAAGCCAAGGCGCTCACGCTGCACGGCGTCGGCTTCGCGCGGCTTGATGTTTGCAAGCGCTTCCCCGCCGTCCGCTTTTAAGAGCGAAGCCTGATGCTGCCCCGGCAAGTAGCCATTGCTGTAGATGCCCACGCCTCCATGCGGCGCCGTGGAGTCGCCGCTCTGCAGCACGATGAAGCCCGGCAAGTCCTGGTTCTCCGTGCCGAGCCCATAGCTCACCCACGCGCCCACACTCGGATGGCCCGTGAACGGGAAACCGGTGTGCGCAAAATAGTTTCCCTGCGCGTGTTCGTTGACCTTGCTCGTCATCGAGCGAATCACCGCGAGGCTGTCGGCGTGCCGCGCGATGTGAGGAAAAAGTTCGCTCACCGGCATGCCGCACTCGCCTCGATTTTTAAACTCCCACGGCGAACCCATGATGTTGCCGTTGTTATTAAACATCGTCGGCTTCACCGGCACCGGCATCGGCTGCCCGTGGCGCCGCGCGAGTTCGGGCTTGGGATCAAACGAATCCACATGCGACACGCCGCCCGACATGTAGCAAAAAATCACCCGCCTTGCCCGCGGCGTGAAGTGCGGCCCGCTCGGCTTCGCGTCGCCGGCGAGCGCGCCGTACACTTTGTCATTCAGCAATCCGGCAAGCGCGAGCGAGCCAAATCCGAGCGAGCACCGGCGGAGCATTTCGCGGCGGGTGAGTGGATGCGGATGCATGTGGTGACGGCCAACGCTACTTCAATCTCCACGAGCGGCGAGCCTTAAGCCTGCGCAGTTGGTCGCGCTCCGCGACCCGTTCCAGACTGTTGAGATTCAGCAACCGCACCGTCGCGCGCCCGATGCCGGAAAGGTCGGCGTGAAACGGGGACGCGGAGGACGCCGGGAGTGAACCCGCTCTTCCGCGCGGAGGCAAGAGCGCCGCCTGTGCCGCGTTCGGAGCGGGGATGCCGCGCGGTGCTGCCGGCAGCATGCGTATTGGCGAGGCCGTCGTGTCTTCCGAGCCAAAGTCGGGAAGCTCGCGCATTTCACCGCACATAGATGAACTCCTTCAAATTAAAGAGCGACTGCGCGAAGTCCTGCCACGCGTATTCGGGGGCGAGCGCGCTGAGATAATTTCGCGAGGCGGCGAGTTCTTCGGCGTCGGGCGGGCGGGCGAAGGCGGTGGTGAACATGTGGCGGATGCGTGCCTCGACGTCTTCGTTCACCATCGTGCGCGCCCAATTCTTTGCGCGGTCGATGACGAAGGGGGAGTTGAGCAAAGCGAGGGATTGCGCGGGGACGTTGGTGGCTTCGCGGCGACCGAGAGTGGTAAAGGGTTTCGGCGCGTCGAAGACTTGCAGGAAGGCGTCGAGATTCGTGCGGCGGACTTCGAGATAGATGCTGCGCCGCGGTTCGCCGGCGCCGACGCTTTTGCCAAACATCGTGAAATCCAATTCGCCGGAGACGGCGAGGAGCGAGTCGCGGATGGCCTCGGCTTCGAGCCTGCGCACGCGCATGTGCGAGAGCCACTCGTTGGCGGGATCGATCTCATCGGCGCGCGGCGAAGGAGCGCTGCTCATTTGAAATGCGCGGGTAGTGACGAGAAAGCGGATCGTTTCCTTGATGTCCCAGCCGTGCTCGACGAAACGCGCGGCGAGGAAATCGAGGAGCTCGGGATGCGTGGGCCTTTCGCCGAGCCGACCGAAGTTATCGACCGTGGGCGCGAGACCGCGGCCAAAGAGCCAGTGCCAGATGCGATTCACCATCACGCGCGCGGTCAGCGGATTGCGCGAGCTGGTGATTTCGTCCGCGAGTTCCAGGCGTCCGCTTTGCGCGGTGCGATACGGCGCGTGGCCGAACACCGCGAGGTAGCCGCGCGGCACCGCTTCACCGGGTTTGGTGTGATCGCCGCGCGGGAGCAAGGGCGCGTCGTAACTGTCGGCTTCGAGCACGCCGGGAGCGCGCTGCGGCGTGGCGATCTCCGCTTCGAGCCGGCGATATTCCGCGACCAGCGGCCGCACTTTCTCGAGCTCCGCCAACGTGACCGGCAGCACGCCGCCGCGCACGGCCGCATCGAGCAGCGCGCGCTGCGGCTCGGTGATGCGATCTTCTTTCCACGCAGCCACGGCGTCCGCGAAAGCCCGCTGGCAGCCGATTCCCGGCTCGGTCGCGGATTTCGCAGACAGCGCAAAGGACTCATCTTTCGGCGGTTCTTTGCCATCATGGAAGACCACCTTCTCGACTCCAAACCACGAACGGCCATCGGCATGGGGCCTGGCCTTTGTCTTCTCGTTGAGCGGGCGCGTGAGATCGTCGCGCGTTCCAAATTCGATGTAGGCCCAGCTTCCTTTGCGATACGCGGTGTCGAGTCGGATCCAGCCGGGCTCTTCCTTGTCGAGCGGCGCTTTTGGGAAGATCGGATTGATCGGCAGCGGGTAATTATCCACGATCACGCGCACCGCCGCGCCACGGCCGCCCGCCGCGCGCACGCTGATGCTGTCGGTCTCGATCTTGAAACGCGGGGAGGAGAGCAAGCCGCCGTGTTTGCCGCTGAGCCGATGCGTGAGCGCGCCGCCCGGGTGGATGCCGCTGAGAATGCGGTCGCCTTGCGGCTCGACGGAAAACTCTCCCGCGTGGAATGGCCGCTTCTCCAGACCCGCGCCGGCGGCAAACCACCGCGCGTAATCGTCGCCCGCGAGATTCCACGCGAGGTAAAAGTTTTCGCGGTTGAACTCCGCCGCGTCGGCGGATTGCGCGCGCAGCCTTTCCCACGCTGCCGGAAACTCCGCGTCGATCTTCGGCGCGGCATCCGTCCACGCATCGGCGAGCGCGGCCTTGATCCGCGCGTGCAGCGTCTCGAGCTCGGCGCGGTTTTTGTCCTGCACTTCCGGCGCGTCGATGGTGACCTGCGCGGGCCGGCAGCTCGCAAAGATGCCGTAGAGCGCGTAGTAATCGCGCTGGCTCACGGCGTCGAACTTGTGATCGTGGCAGCGCGCGCAGGAGACGGTGAGCGCCTGGAATGCCTTGCTCACCACGTCGATCTGGTTGTCCACGGCCTTTACTTGATCGTCGAGCGTATCGACCGGCTGGAAGCCGTGCTCGACGAGCCGGAACTGCGCGATGCCGAGGAGCGATTCGTTGAAGCCCGCGGGATTCATGCGCGGCTGCGCGAGCAGATCGCCGGCGAGGTGCTCGCGGATGAGCTGGTCGGCCGGCACGTCCGCATTGAAAGCGCGGATGAGGTAGTCGCGATAACGCCACGCCTGCGGGATCTCGGGATCATTCTCGCTGCCGTGCGTCTCGGCGTAACGCATGAGGTCCATCCAGTGCCGCGCCCAGTGCTCGCCGAACCGCGGCGAGGCGAGGAGCCGGTCAATCGTTTGCTCGTAGGTCTCGTGGATCTCATCCGCCGTCGGCGGGAGGCCGGTGAGGGCGAAGGTGAGGCGGCGAACGATGGCGTGCGCGTCGGCGTCCGGCGCGGGCGCGAGGCCGCGGGCTTCCATCTTTGCGAGGAGAAAGCGATCGACCGGATGTTCCGACCACGCGCGATTCTTAACGTCGGGCACGGCCGGTTTTTCCACGGGTTGCAGGGACCACCACGTCTTGCGCGCGGCGAGCGTCTGCTCCCAAGTGGGCTTGGCTGCTGGATCCGCGGGCGGCTCGTCGCGCGGATCAGGCGCGCCCATGTCCACCCACTTCTCGAAATCCGAGATGACCTTGTCGTCGAGCTTCGGCGCTTTCGCCGGCATCTTCAGGTCGGGCTCTTCATGCCGGATGGAGCGGATGAGCAGGCTCGCGCCGGCATCGCCGGGCACGATCGCATCGCCCGAATCGCCGCCCGCCTGCCAGCCCCCGCGATAGTCCAGCCGCAGCCCGCCCTTGTGCTTCGTGGCGCAATGACACTCGTAACATTCCGCCACGAGCACGGGCCGGATTTTCTGCTCGAAAAACTCGGCCTCCTCCGGTGCCGGCGCGGCCACCGCATTGAGACGGGGCAGAAATATCTCCGCGCAAACAGCGGCGCAAAACGCCGGGAAACGGAATGACAAGGCAGGGGGCATCCGCTGGAGGTAATCTTGGAAGAGCCGCCCACTTTAGCCTGGATATTTCTCGCTCCCAGCAGAAGCGCGACAATCTGGCGGGCACCGTCACGGCTTCGGAGCGACGCGCGCACTACCGGCGCTTGTCCCCCTTTTCCGCTCCCCCGCCTCGCTGGCGTGAAGCCCTACGAGGGCGCCTTCAAGTGCGACTCGTAATGGACGACCTGCACTCTCTCCAGCGTCACGAGCCCGCCGTCCATCATGCCGCCGAGCACGGGCAGGAAGGCTTGGATTTTTTCCGGCAAATCCACGATCTCGATCACCATCGGGAGGTCGGTGGAGAGCTGCAAAATTTTTGCGGTGTGAAGCCGGCTGTTTTTGCCAAAGCCGAGCGGGCTCTTGAGCACCGTCGCGCCGGCGAGATGCTGTTCGCGCGCCGCGAGCACGATGGCTTCGTAGAGAGGCCGGCCTTCGTGCCGGTCGGCATCGCCGATGAAGACGCGCAGCAGTGTGGCTTCGATGGGCGTTGCGGGCGAAGGCATGGATTCGGGATGCATGGTCAGCGTTGGATGAGCGCATTTGCGGCGACCTGGCCGAGCCACACGGCCACCAGGCAGAGCGCGACCGAGAGGCCGATATTGGCCGAGGCGCGCGCCCACTGGCCGTCGTCGAGAAGATTGAGCGTCTGAAAGCTGAACGAGGAAAACGTGGTGAAGCCACCGAGTACTCCGACCATCACCACCTGCCGCGCGAGCGAGGAAACGAGCAACGGCCCATCCGGCCCGGCCAGCCTGGCGAAAAGGCTGATGACGAAACTGCCGGCGACATTCACCACGAGCGTTCCCACGGGAAAAGTCTCGCCATATTTCCCGGCGAGAAATCCGGAGAGCCACAGACGCAAGCCGGTGCCCGCGGCGCCGCCGGCCATGACTGCGAGGTAGGTCTTCACCATTTTTGTTTCTCAATTCTTACTCTTGCTCTTGCTCTTGCTCTGACCCTCCACGCAGAGCAAGAGCAAGAGGTAAGAGAATCACGATTCGACGCGGCAAGCGGTGGTGAAATCCGGCAGAGCCCGCGCGAGTGAGACGGCGTCCCGCGCGTGGACGCGCAGCAAGGGCGCGCCGCGTTCGATGTGCTCGCCGACTTTGCGGATGCCATCGCAACCGACGGCGAAATCGACCGCGTCGTCGGCCTTCGCGCGGCCGGCGCCGAGGGTGACGCAGGCGCGGCCGATGAGGCCGGCATCCATGCGCGCGATGACGCCGGCGTGTGGTGCGGGAAGTTCATGCGCGATCGGCGCGCGATGAATTTCGGTGAGCCGCTCGAGGCTCGCGGAGTCGCCGCCTTGCGCCTCGACGAGCGCGATCCACTTGCGCCACGCGGTGCCGTCGTCGAGCCAGCGCGCGAGAGTTTCGCGCGGTGAATTTGCGACCTTTGCGGCGAGATCGAGCGTGAGGGCGACGAGGTCGCGCGGGCCGCGGCCTTGCAAGGTCTCGATGGCTTCGGCGACTTCCAGCGCGTTGCCCGCGGAGCAGCCGAGCGGCTCATCCATCGGCGTGAGGAGCTGGAAAACTTGCACGCCCATCTCGCGGCCCACGGCGCACAGCGCGGCGGCCAGCGACTCGGCCTCCGCGCGGGTTTTCATGAATGCGCCGCTGCCGAATTTCACGTCGAGCACGAGCCGGTCGAGGGATTCCGCGAGCTTCTTGCTCATGATGCTGGCGACGATGAGCGGCTGCGAGGGCACGGTGGCGGTAACGTCGCGCAGTGCGTAGAGCTTCTTGTCGGCGGGGCAGATGTCGGCGGTCTGGCCGATCATCGCCACGCCGATGCGCGCGAGTTGCGCCATCGCTTCCTGCTCGCTCAAGCCGACGCGAAAGCCGGGGATGCTCTCGAGCTTGTCGAGCGTGCCGCCGGTGATGCCGAGGCCACGGCCCGAGATCATGGGCACCCACAGCCCGTCGCACGCGAGCAGCGGCGCGAGCACGAGCGAAACTTTGTCCCCCACCCCGCCGGTGCTGTGTTTATCGGCCTTGGCGGGCGATCCGGGCGGATGCCGGAGCACGCGGCCGCCGCGCATCATGGCGCGGGTGAGCGCCCCGGTCTCGGCGGGAGTCATGCCGCGGAAGAAGACGGCCATGGCCCACGCGCTGGCTTGGTAATCCGGGATGTCGCCCGTGGTGTAGCCGCGGATGAACTCTTCGATTTCCACGGCGGTGAGTTCGCCGCCGTCGCGTTTTTTTTCGATGAAGGTCGGGATGTGCACCGGGGCTCAAGGCGACAGGAGTGTCGCCCCTCCGGTTTGCAGCGCGCGGAGCTTGGCCAGGGCGCGGCCGCTCAGGATTTGCTCTCGGGCAAGCGTGAGACCAGCGGCGAGGTCGGGCGCGAGGCCCGTGATGACGAAGCCGGCGCCGGCGTTGAGCAGCACCACATCGCGCCGCGGGCCGCGCTCCGAGCCGTCGAGGATGGCCTCGAGGATCGCGGCATTTTCCGCGCAATCGCCGCCGCGCAGTGCGGCGATGGGAGTCGGTGAAATGCCGAGCGCGACGGGATCCACCGGGAAGCCGCGGACGTTGCCGGCGAGCACTTCGCACACTTCGCTCGGGCCGGAGATGGAGAGCTCATCCATGCCGCTGCCGTGCACGGCCCAGGCGCGCGCGCGGCCGAGGAGGGCGAGCGCCTCGGCGTACTTGGACAGCAGTACTGGCGAGAAAACGCCGATGAGTTGATAAGCGGGCCGCGCGGGATTGAGCAGCGGGCCGAGGAGATTGAAGACGGTCGGGATGCCTTGCGCGGCCAGCGCCTTGCGCACCGGGGCGATGGCGCGGAATGCCGGATGATACGCCGGCGCGAAAATAAATCCGAGCCCATGCCCGGCGACGCAGCGCCGGAGCGCCTCGGGCGGCAGGTCGATCTTTACTCCCAGCGCCTCGAGCACGTCGGCGCCGCCACAGCGCGAGGTGATGGCGCGATTGCCGTGCTTGACCACGCACACGCCGCCGCCGGCGAGCACAAACATCGCGGCGGTCGAGATGTTGAAGAGCTCGAGCCGGTCGCCGCCGGTGCCGCACACATCGAGCATCGGGCCGGGAAGCGCGGCCGGGTCGAGCCCCGGATCGATGGCTCGCGCGAGCAGCGCGCGCGCAAAGGCGGCGAGTTCCGCGGCGGTCTCGCCCTTCTCGCGGAGCGCGCGGAGAAAGGCGGCCTTGGTCGCATCGTCGGTGTCCGGCGACACAAGTTGCGCGACGGCGTGCTCGACATCACTGGCGGCGAGGTCGGTGCCGCTCTGGAGTTGGGCCAGGAGATCCTGCATGGGGAGAAATGAAATTCCAGATTCTAAGCACCAAATTCCATTTAAGTTCCAACGAAGAAAGTTTCAGATTCCAAACGAACCGCGAACGCGCTCTTTGGAATTTCCCTCCTTCTTTCTTGGAACTTAAATGGAATTTGGGATTTGGAATTTATCTCAGCTACGAAGGCGTCGCAGCTACCGCTGGCTCAGGCTCACGACGATCAAGATCACCACGAGCGCCGCGAGCACCGCCAGCGCGATCTTGATCCAACTTAACGGATGCCTGCCCGCGATGGCGCCGGTGTAGCCATTGACCACGACTTGATAGACCTGCGAGCCGTAGGTGTA
>JBBRXP010000055.1:0-30641 GCA_038238555.1 Chthoniobacterales bacterium
AAATTCCTTTTGCGGATCGCTGCCCGCCGGCGCGTTGCCCTCGGCTTCCACCCCGTAAAACCCATCAAAGAGCGGCGCCGCCTCGGGCCCCAGCAACGCGTCGATTTCCGCCTTCGTCCACACGTAAAAAGCGCCTTCGCCATGCTCGGGTTTGCCCGCTTCGAGAAAGCTGTCGGCGTCTTCGGCGGAGTAAAAGCCGCCGCCTTTGTCCGTCATGTCGCGGCGCACGTAATCGAGGATGTCGCGCGCTGTCCGCTCGAAAGCCGCGTCGTGCGTGGCTTGGAAAGCGTCGAGGTAGGAGCAGGCAAGCTGCGCCTGATCGTAGAGCATTTTTTCGTAGTGCGGCACGTGCCAGAACCGGTCCACCGAGTAGCGGTGAAAGCCGCCGCCGAGTTGATCGTGCATCCCGCCATCGGCCATCTTGCGCAGTGTGTGCAGCGCCATGCCCAGGGCGATCTTGCCATCGCGCGAGTCCGCGCCATTGCGCGCGAAGAAGCGGAAGAGAAAATTGAGCGCGACCGGCCGCGGAAATTTCGGCTGGCTGCCAAAGCCGCCGAGTTCCTGATCGAAAGTGGCGACGAGTTGCTCGAAGCCTTTGGCGAGCGCGGCCTGGTCCGGGCCCGCGGATTTCTGCGCGCCGGTGGCGGTGTATTCCGCGAGCGCCTTGATCGCATTGGCCGCCGCCTCCATCACGTGTTCGCGATCTTTTTCCCAAGCCTCCGCGATCCGCGCAAGCACCGCGGGAAAGCCCGGGCGACCATACCGATCCTCCGGCGGATAATACGTGCCGCCGAGGAAAGGCTGGAGCTCCGGCGTGAGCCACACGCTCATGGGCCAGCCGCCGCTGCCGCTCGTGGCCTGCACGTAAGTCATGTACACGCGGTCCACGTCGGGCCGCTCCTCGCGGTCCACTTTGATGCAGATGAAGTGCTCGTTCATGAGCTTGGCCGTCGCGGGATTTTCAAAGCTCTCGTGCGCCATCACGTGGCACCAGTGGCAGGTCGAGTAACCCACCGAGAGGAAGATCGGCTTGTGCTCGCGCCGCGCCCGCGCAAAAGCCTCCTCGCCCCACGGATACCAATCCACCGGGTTGTGCTGGTGCTGGAGAAGGTAGGGCGATTTCTCGCGCGCGAGTCGGTTGGTGAAAGTGGGCGCGGGCATGGGAGGCGCGTCGGTCGCTTGACATTGAAGGGTCGCCGCCGTGAGTAGGGCCACCATTTTCCAGGGCAAATTTTTTCTCATGCGCAGCATCGCCGCGAGCTTCGGCATTCCTCCGCTCCAGGGCAAGGGCTCGTGGCGCCTCCTGGCTCTCGCGTTCGCGGGCTTGCTCTCGGGCTGCGAGACTTTGGTGAAGGACACTAGCCGGACTTACCGGACGGTGGTTATCGACGCCGGCCACGGCGGGCACGACAACGGCGCCACCTCGCGCTGGGGCGGCCGGGAAAAAGACGCCGCGCTCGAAGTCGCGCGCCGGCTCGAACCGAAGCTTCAGGCCGCCGGCTTCCACACGGTGATGACGCGATCGGACGACCGCTTCATCGCGCTCGAACAACGCGTCTCGATCTCCAACCGGCAGAGCAATTCCATCTTCGTGAGCATTCACTTCAACGACACGCGCGCGCGGCGCATTCACGGAATGGAAATCTATTACCGGTCGGCTTGTTCGCGGGCGATCGCGCGCGAGGTGCTCGCGGAAATCGTCGCGCTGCCCGGTGCGTCGTCGCGCGGAGTGAAGACGGCCAACTATCGCGTGCTCCGGCGCAATCGCTATCCGGCGGTGCTCGTCGAGTGCGGCTTCCTCAGCAACCGCGCCGAGGCCACCCGCTCCGCGACCGCAGGCTACCGCGAGCAACTCGCGCAGGCCATCGCGGCGGGGATTGTCGATCAACGTTTCGGCCCGTCGAGGAAGGACAGATAGCTCTGTCCTTTCAGTCTCTTGCTCCCTTTGCGGAGCTACCGCGCGAGCGAGCCCGCGGTGCGGCGGCCTCCGGCTACAGTCGCCGCGGCGAGGCGTTCGCGGAGCAGCATCATCACGGCGGCTTCCTCGGGTTTCAGGTGCGCGAGAGATTTCTTAAGACGCTGATCCGCCGCCTGGCGCAGCGTCGCGATGGTCTGGCCGTCGAGATAACTCTCGAGAATGCCGGGGTGGACGTAGCACTTGCGGCAGACTGCGGGCGTGTTGCCGAGCATTCGCGCGACGGCTTCGATGGCTCGGAGGACATTGCGTTTCGCCTCGGTCGTGGAAGTCACTTGCTCAAATTCCTTGAGTGCGATGGCCGCGAGCATGGTGCCGGCCCAGGTGCGGAAGTCTTTGGCCGTGAACTCCGCGCCCGCGATCTCATGGAGATACGCATTCACTTCGTCGGAGGTGACATCGTGAGCGGCGCCTGCCTCATCGAGGTAACAAAACAGCTCCTGCCCCGGCAGCTCCTGGCATCGGTGGATCATGCGGGCGAGGCGCGCATCGCGCGTGTCGATGCGGTGGTGCTTGCCGCTCTTTCCCACGAAATCAAAAGCGATTGCGTCGCCGTGTACTTTCGCATGCGTGTTGCGCAGCGTCGTGAGGCCGTAGCTCTTGTTGCTCTGCGCGTACTCGTCGTTGCCCACGCGGATGAGCGTGGTCTCGAGCAGCCGCACCACGGCGGCGAGCACTTTTTCCCGCGACATGCCGCGCGTCTTGAGATCGCGCCGCACCCGGCGCCGGATGCGCGGCAGCGCCTCGCCAAAGGCCATCATGCGATCGTATTTCGATTCATCGCGCACTTCCCGCCAGTGCGGATGGTAGCGGTATTGCTTGCGCCCGCGCGCGTCGCGGCCGGTCGCCTGGATGTGCCCGTCGTCGCGCGGACAAATCCACACTTCAGTCCACGCGGGAGGGATGGCGAGCGACTTGATGCGCCGAAGCGTGGCGAGGTCGCGCATCGCCTTTCCGTCCGGGGCTTGGTAAGTGAACGCCTTGCCGTGGCGTTTGCGCGCGATGCCCTTGCGCTCGTCGGAGACGTAGATCAAGCCAGCGCTCTTCGCCGCTTTCTCGGGAGAGGCGGGAAGAACGCTCGCGATCTTTCGCATTGCACGGGGAATCGCCCCATGCCGTGTGCGCGGATGTAAGAGGGTGTGCACCATGCGCTCTGGCGGATGATGCGCGGCGGGCGGGGCAGCCCGTCCTTCTCGGGATCGCTCTTGATCGTTCCAACGTGCGCGCGGACTATCCGGCTCCATGCGTCTCCAGACTTTGTATGAAGGCCGCCACGTCTTTGCGGTGGTCGTCGCCGCGGGTGTGCTGGGGTGGTTGCTCGGCTGGATGTGGCTCGTGCTGCTTGCAGTGCTCGCCATTGCCTTCTGCCTGAATTTTTTTCGCGACCCGGACCGCGCCGTGCCGCCTGGGGAGGATGTGGTGGTGGCCGCTGCCGATGGCGTGGTGACGGATATCGAGGAAACGGAGGAGGCCGAGTTTTTGAAAACGCGGTGCAAGCGCGTGGGCGTATTTCTCTCGGTCTTCGATGTGCACGTAAACAAGGCGCCCATCGCCGGCCGAGTGGCTTACCGCCAGCATCACCGCGGCGAGGCGCCGGGACCGTATCTCGATGCGCGCCATCCCGATTGCTCGCGCTTTAATGAAGCGCTCACCTGGGCCATCGAAGGCGCGAAGGCGACGCTCGTGGTGCGGCAAATCACCGGCGCCATCGCGCGGCGCATCGTGCCGTGGTCGGCCGTGGGCGATGTGGTGCCAAAGGGTTTCCGCTTTGGAATGATCCGCTTTGGCTCGCGCACCGAGGTCTTTCTCCCGCTCGATGCGGAGGTGTTGGTGAAGGTGGGCGAGAAGGTATCGGGCGCGCGCACGGCGATCGCCCGGCTCGCATCGTCTTCCTAGTAACCGCGCATCGAATGTCGAATCGCATTCTTACCTCTTACTCTTGCTCTTGCTCTTGCTCTGAAACGGCTCGGAGCAAGATCAAGAGTAAGAGAAAAGAGGGAACCACTCAGACGCCATGAGCGACGACGGCAGTCCGAAAATCTATCTCCTGCCGAATCTGATGACGGCGGGAAATCTCTGCTGCGGATTTTTCGCGACGCTGAAAATTCTGGAGGGCGCGCTACTCGAAGCGGCCAGCCCGGACGCGGGCACGCACAGCTTCGAGCTGGCGATCTGGGCCATCCTCGGCGCCTGCATTTTCGACGCGCTCGATGGCCGGCTCGCGCGGTTCGGCGGCAGCGAGAGCCCATTCGGCCGCGAGTTCGATTCGCTCGCGGACATCGTGTCCTTTGGCGTGGCGCCGGCGCTCATGGTCAATCGCGTGGTCTTCCACGACGCGCCAAAGCTCGGCTGGATCGTGGCCTCGATCTATCTCGTCTGCGGCGCCATGCGGCTCGCGCGTTTCAACTGCCTGGCCACGGTCGATACCGCCGCGGCCAACAAGGAATTCAAAGGCTTCCCGATCCCCGCCGCTGCCGGCCTGGTCGCATCGCTCACGCTGTTTCTTTTCTGGATGAATAACAACCGGCTCGAGCACTGGCTCACCAAATGGGTGCTGCCGCCGCTGCTGCTTTTCCTGTCGTGGATGATGTTCAGCGGCTTTCGGTATCCGAGCTTCAAGGCGCTGAACTGGCGCACCACGCGCACGATTCCAAAGTTCCTCGTCATCGTGATCCTCGCGATTTGCACGGCCATGTTTTACCAGTGGATGACCTTCGCGATCTTCGTGACTTACCTGCTCTACGGCTTCCTGCGCCCCTTCCTCTCGCGCCGGATGAAGCGGGAAATCGAGGACGAGATCGGCGAGGAAGAAGCGGAGGAATTGCCGTAGCGGGATGAGCGACTTTGCGCAAGCCGGGCTCATCTGCACTCTCCAGCGGCTGAGCGATGCGCATGGCGACCGGATCGAAGCCGAACTTTGCGCACATGCCGCCGAGCGGCCCGTCACGCTCGTGCTGCCGTGCCACGCCGCGGACCTCGCGCAGCCGGCCCTCGCTCGCATCGTGGAAGAAGTGGGAGGGGCTAAGTTCATCCGCGAAGTGATCGTGAGTACGAATGGGCTCGACGACGCGGCCTTCGCGCGCGCTGGGCAACTTTTTGCGCCATTGCCGCAGCCGCATCGCATCCTGCGCACCGATACCGCGCGCGCGGCCGAGTCCATCGAGCGGCTGTGCGAGCGCGCGGTGGAGGCGGGCAAAGGACTCAACGTGTGGGCCGCCGCAGGGCTCGTCGTGGCGGAGGCGCGCTCGGCGGTCGTCGTCACGCAGGACTGCGATGTCGCTTCGTTTCGCCGGGAGAATCTCGCGCGTCTTTGCTTTGCCGCGGTGCATCCGGACCTGCGCTACGACTTCGCGAAAATGTACTACAGCCGCGCTACCGACCGGCTCTATGGCCGCGTGAGCCGGCTCTTTCTCGCACCGCTCTTGCAAGCCCTCGTGCGCACCGCCGGCCACCGTCCGCTGCTCGGCTACCTCCAAAGTTTCCGCTATCCGCTCGCGGGCGAATGCGCTGTGCGCAGCGAATTGGCGGGCGCGCTGCCGATGCACGCTGGCTGGGGCCTCGAGATCGGGCTCGTGTGCGAATGCTTCCGCCGCACCGACCCGCGCCGCATCGCACAGGTCGATGGCGGCAGCGACTACGAGCACCGCCACCACCCCCTCGGCGGCGAGAGCGGCGCGCTTTTTCGCATGAGCCGCGAGATCGCCCTCGCTCTGCTCCCGCAGCTCGCCGAGGAAGGCGTGCCTTTCGACGCGCCCTTTCTCGCCGCACTCGCCGCGAGCTTTGAGCGCGAGTCGCGCGAAGCCCTGCGGCGTTTCCATCATCTCGCCCTCATCAATGGCCTCACGCCCGCGCCCGAAGAGGAAGCCGCCACCACATTTTTCGCGCGGGCCCTTGCCGAGGCGGGCCGGGAATTTCTCACCGCCGCCGCGCCCATCGCGCTGCCCGCATGGGAGCAGCTCATCGCGACGCGCCCGAGTGATGTCGAGCGATTCCTGGCCGCTGTGGTGGCCGCCCCCTAGAAGCCGGCGACGCTAAACTTCCGATCGTCGAGAGGCATCTTTTCAACGTGGAAGTCGTAGAAGAGCGCGTTGCGATGGTCGCCATGCACAGGCTTCTCGGCCATGCCTCCCGCGTTCACGCCCGCGGCGCCCTGCCGGTCGGCATCCTTCATTGCCCAGATTCTCGCGAGACTGATCTGCTGGTCTTTGCCTTCCGTGGTCGTCTCCGTCCACGTCGTGAGCACGGCTCGCTTCAGGGGTTCTTTCCCCGCATCCACGTCGCCCCACGGAATCTGATCGAGCTGGGTCATGCGGTCCGGGTTCATGAGAAAAGAGGGGCCGTCCTTCTTGAGTACCACGCGCTCGTAAGACGGACACAGAAAGGGGTTCACCTTATCATTGGCGGCCGCGCCCTCGGCGCTGGCCGTGGTATTTTCCGCGAGCTGGAGGTACTTTGCCAGCAGCGCCACGAGCGAGCCTTTGGCCGTGCCCGCATCGAAGCGCGGATACTGCGCGAGCGTGAGCGGGCCGGGCAGCGTGTCGTCATTGTCGCCGCAGTAGGCGCCGATGGCCGCGCCGATGCTGCGGAGATTGGTCACGCATTTGGTCGAGTTCCCGGTCTCCACGACCCGCCCCATCACCGGGATGAGGATCGCGGCGAGGATGGCGATGATGGCGATGACCACCAGCAGTTCGACGAGAGTGAATGCGTGTCGCGACGGGGGGAAACTTCTTGTCATCATGAGCCGTGGAAAAGATCATGCTTCACCGGCGATGGCAATGTTTCCGCGGGAAACAAATTGAGAGGGACAAGGTTTTTCTTTTGACGCTCGTGCGGAGGGCTCTCTAATTGTCACCGCATTTTCGAGGCGCGCCGCGGCCCGATTCTCGCTAGGAAAAAAGTTCCACTCACAGTTTTTAACTCAAGGCCAACCCTGAATGCTTAATGGATTTTTCGGTCTGTTCTCCAACGACATCGGCATCGATCTCGGAACGGCCAACACGTTGGTTTACGTAAAAGATCACGGCATCGTCTTGCGCGAGCCCTCGGTGGTGGCCGTGCAGGCCGGCACGAACAACGTGCTGGCCGTGGGCGACGAAGCCAAGCGGATGCTCGGGCGCACGCCGGGCAATATCGTGGCGATCCGGCCGCTCAAGGACGGCGTGATTGCGGACTTTGAAATCACCGAGGCGATGCTGCGGCATTTCATCCACAAGGTGCACAATCGGCGC
Organism: Chthoniobacterales bacterium; assembly: GCA_038238555.1. Classification (GTDB taxonomy): domain Bacteria; phylum Verrucomicrobiota; class Verrucomicrobiia; order Chthoniobacterales; family Chthoniobacteraceae; genus JANNXQ01. The sequence continues at coordinate 7,207 of JBBRXP010000055.1, forward strand.
ACCTGGTTTCGGCCGCGCCCGCGCGTGGTCATCGCGGTGCCCTCGGGCATCACCGAAGTCGAGAAGCGCGCGGTGAAGGAATCGGCGCTGCGGGCCGGCGCGCGCGAGGTGCATCTCATCGAAGAGCCGATGGCGGCGGCCATCGGCTGCGGGCTGCCGGTGCAGGATGCGGCGGGCAACATGATCATCGATATCGGCGGCGGCACCACGGAGGTCGCGCTCATTTCGCTTTCCGGCATCGTCTTCTGCCGCAGCGTGCGCGTGGCGGGCGATGAGCTCGACGAGGCGATCATTCAGTACATGAAGCGCGCTTACAATTTGATGATCGGCGAACGCACCGCCGAGGACATCAAGATCAAGATCGGCAGCGCGTATCCGCTGGAAAAGGAGACGACCATGGAAGTCAAAGGCCGCGACCTCGTGGCGGGCCTGCCGAAGACTCTCACCATCACCTCGCAGGAAGTGCGCGAGGCGCTGCTCGAGCCCATCTCGACCATCGTCGATAGCGTGCGCGTGACTCTCGAGCGCTGCCCGCCCGAACTCAGCGCCGACCTCGTCGATCGCGGCCTGGTTCTCGCCGGCGGCGGAGCGCTGTTGCGCGGGCTTGATCGCCTGCTCACCGAAGAGACAGGGCTGCCGGTACACGTGGCCGAGGATCCGCTCAGCGCCGTGGCCGAAGGCACCGGGCGCGCGTTGAGCGAGATCAAGTTCCTGCGAAAGGTGAGCACGAGCGACACCCGGTGGTCCTAAAAATTCCAAATTCCAAATTCCAAGCTCCAAACAAATTCCAAGGAATAGAGATTGAAGAAACGGATTTGGGTGCGTTGGGGATCGTTTCCCCATTTCTCCATTTTACCGGCGCGTTTGTTTGGAATTTGGAATTTGGAATTTGGAATTTTTCCCGCGCATGACTCGCAATGCGATCGCCGCCACGGCCGTTGCCGTCTTTCTCGTTCTCACCGGCTTCATCATCGCCCTGAGCCCGCACAGGACGCGGCAGGCCCAGGCTGCGTTTCTCGGGATGATCTCGCCGTTCTTGAAAGGCGGCTCATCGGTGGAAAAAAAATACCGCGAGTACCGCGAAGGCTTGCGCACGCTCGAACAACTCGAGTCAGAGAACAAACGTCTCCTGGTCGCCAACAAAGATCTCAGCGCCACCAATCAAACCCTGCGCGGCCTCGAAACGGAAAACAACCGGCTGCGCAATGCGCTCAAATATCGCGAGCGCGCCGTCTTCCAGCTTATGCCGGCGCGGGTGATCGCGCGCAGTCCATCGACTTGGTACAATCAGATCACGATCGACCGCGGCAAAGAGGAAGGCCTCGATGAAGACATGCCCGTGCTCACCGAGGAAGGCTTGGTGGGCAAGACCACGGTGGTCTCCGCGCATGCCGCCGTGGTGGTGCTCGTGGCCGATGAATCGTGCAAAGTGGCCGCCAATGTCGAAGGCACGCGCGAGCAGGGCATCGTGAAAGGCGAGCGTACCTCGAGCAACTCGGTCCCCGTCATCAGCCTCAACTACATTTCCAAACAAGCCGCCCTGGAGTCCGGCCAGAAGATCTACACCACGGGCGTCGGCGGCGTTTTTCCCTCGGGCGTGCTCATCGGCGCGGTGAAGGATTTCAAGGTGCGCGAGCTTGAGGGTTACGCGACGGTGGTGCCGGCCGTGGACCTAACGACGCTTGAGGATGTGTTCGTGGTCGTGAGCAATGAGAAGTAGCGCAAATGACGAATGACGAATGACGAATGACGAATGTTGAACGACGAATGGCACCTTCGTCATTCGTCATTCGTTATTCGTCATTAACCCGCCATGATCCCCTTCTTCCTCATCCTCCTCGCCTCCATGTTCGCCTCACTGGTCGCCCAGCATTTCATCCCGCCGCTGCCGCACATCGGCGCGCGTGTGCTGCTCATGCCCATCGTCATGTTTTATGGTGCGCTGGCGATGCCGCTGCCGGGCATGCTCATTCTCGTCTTCGTCGGCGGGCTCATGTGGGATGCGCTGCACGTGCAGATCGTCGATGGCAACCTCGAGGTCGCGATGGGCTGGTCGATCCTGCTCTACGCGGCGCTCGGCGCGATCATGGGCGGGTTCCGGCCGCTGTTTCGGCGTGGGCGCTGGGAGATTCATTGCCTGCTCAGCGGGCTGTGTGTGGCCTTCATCGTTCTCGCCGAATATCTCATGATCACCTTCCGCCGCGAGCCGGTGAGCTTTGTCTTCAATCAGGAAATCGGCTGGCGCATCGGCGGCGCCGGCATCGTCGCGCTGCTGCTCTCGCCGGTCTGCTTTTTCGCGCTCGACTACCTTGCGCATCTCGTGGGCTACGATCCGCAACCGGAGAGGAAGGTGCGGCGCTAGCCATGGCCGGGCGATTCCGATTTGGCGGCGGTCCCATCGCCGAACTGCGCGTGTGGTTCGTCGCCCTGCTCATGCTGTGCGGGCTCGGCGCGCTTGTCGCCAAGCTCTGGTACGAGCAGGTGCTGCGCGGCCCGGCGTGGACGGCCAAGCTCGCCGGTCGCAGCGAACTGACCGTGCGCATCCCCTCGGTGCGCGGCGAGATTCGCGACCGCAACGGCGTCACGCTCGTCGGCAACCGCGCCAGCTACGAAGTGGATTTCTATCTCCCCGACATGGTGAAAGGCTACCGCCAGCAGAATGGCGCCGTGCCGCAGGTCGAGTATCTGGCGAAGGTAAAGCAGATGAAGAAAAAGCTCCGCGAGCCCGACATCGTGCGCATCGTCAATGAGAGCGTGATCCCGCGGCTGGTCGATCTCGACCTCGCGCGCGACTACAATTCCGAGCGGCTGCAGAGGCACTACCGCAACGACACCGAGGTGCCCTTCAGCTACATCGAAGAGCTGGACTTTCCCACGATCGCAAAGTTCTCCGAACACAACGTGGGCCTGCCCGGGGTGGAGATCGCCGTCAAACCCGTGCGGCAGTACGTCTATGGCGCGCTCGCCGCGCACTTGCTCGGCTACGTCGGCGCGCCTATCGACATCGACCGCCTGCCAGACGTGAAGCAGTTCACCTTTTACCAGCCCGACGTGGAGGGGAAATCACAGGTCGAGCAGAACCTCGACAAATGGATCCGCGGCTCGCCCGGCATGCGCGTCTTGCAGAAGAACGTAAAAGGCGTGATCGAGAACGAGATCATGGAGCGCCACGTCGCGCCGCGGCAGGGCAACAACGTGTACCTCACCATCGACGCGCGCATTCAATTCATCGTCGAGCGCGCGCTACGCGAGGCCCGCGTGGGCCGCGCCGCCGCCGTGGTGGCCGATCCCCGCAATGGCGACATCCTCGCGATGGCGTCCGTGCCGAGTTACGACCCGAACGTTTTCATCCCCAGCATCTCGAAGCCGGATTGGGAAAAGCTGACCGACGACGACACCGATCCGCTCACCAATCGCGCCATCCAGGGCTACGCGCCCGGCTCGACTTACAAGACCGTGACCGCGCTCGCCGGCTTGCGCGCGGGCTTGTCGGTGGACCGCACCTTCAACTGCAGCGGCAGCGTCCCTTATGGAGCGAAGAACATGAAATGTTGGATCGCAGAAAAAGGCGGCGCGCACGGCACGCTCAATTTGCCCGACGCGCTCAAGAACTCTTGCAACTGTTTCTTCTACCAATGGGGCAACGCCGCCGGCATCGACCAGATCGACGCCGTGGGCGCCCAACTCGGCCTCGGGAAAAAAACCGGCGTGCCACTCACCGGCGAAAGCCCCGGCCTGCTTCCCGGCCCCGAGTGGCTGAAAACTGTAAGCCCAAACGAACGTTGGACGCAGGGCTACACCGCCAATGTTTCCATCGGCCAGGGTGCCGTCGAAGCCTCGCCGCTGCAGATGGCGATGGTCGTCGCCACCATCGCAAATCGCGGCACATGTTACTATCCGCGCCTCGTCGCGCGCGTCGTCGATCAACAAGGCCGCGACGCTAAAGACGAAGACGGCAAACTCGTCGCGCCCCCGGAACCCAGAGTGCGAGCCGATCTTCGGACAGTGGGCATCACCGAGAAGCAGATCGAATACGTGCGCGAAGGCATGAAGCGCGTGGTCGCCACCGGGACCGGCAAGAAGGCGCAGATCAAAGGCGTGACCGTCGCCGGCAAGACGGGCACCGCGCAATTCTGGCGTGAGAGCGACGGCAAAAAAGTGAAGGACAATCACACGTGGTTCATCTGCTTCGCGCCGTATGAAGAGCCGCGGTTTGCGATCTGCGTCTTCGTGCAAGGCGCCAAATCCGGCGGCGGCGTCTCCGCTCCCATCGCGCAAAAAATTCTCGAGGAAAGTCTCGCGCTCGAGAAAGGCTTCGAGGTGAAGCTCGAGCCGCTCACGCCAGCGGTCGGCCATTTCAATCCGATCGAAATGGTCGATTACAAAAAGAGCGCCGTGCCCACCGACATCGCCGGCCAGCTCCACGACGACGACCAGGAGCGCGCCGACCACTTCGATCCGCAGCTCAAAAAGAAAGTGCAGCAGATCGGCGCGCGCCCCGACATCCGCGCCGGAGCCGACGCCCGCGGCCAGGTCGCCGGCAAGGCCCCGCCCACGAAACCCGCCGCCGACAAGCGCAGTTTCATCCAGAAATTTTTCGGTATCCCATCCACGCCACCGCGACCGACGCAGCCGCCGAAACCCGGCGGGCGCTGAGTTTAATTTAGAAAAGACTCCCGGTGCTTTCGAAACTTTATCCCACACTCATTTCCATGACCGACCGCGTCAAAAGACTCATCGGCCTGGCCCCGCGCCAGACCGGCAACAAGCTCATCATCAACTGCGAAAAACTCGAGCGCCGCGTCGCGCTGCTCGAGGGCGGCGTGCTCGAGGAATACTCCATCGAGCGCGAGACCGATCACAACATCGTCGGCAGCATCTTTAAAGGCCGCGTGCGCAACATCGAGCACGGCCTCAAAGCCATGTTCGTGGATATCGGCTACGAGAAAAATGCCTTCCTGCACTTCTGGGACGCGCTCCCCGCCGCGCTCGACAGCGGCATCGAAGAAGTCGAGCGGCAGGGAAAGAAAAAGGAAAAGCGCATCACCGCCAAAGACATCCCGAGCATCTATCCCGTGGGCAGCGAAGTGCTCGTGCAAGTCACCAAAGGCCCCATCAGCACCAAGGGCCCGCGCGTCACCACCAACCTCTCGCTCGCCGGCCGCTTCCTGGTGCTCATGCCCTACAGCGAACAGTGCGGCATCTCGCGCAAGATCGACAGCCCCAAGGAACGCGACCGCCTCCGCAAAATCTTGAAAGATCTCAACGTGCCCGAAGGCATCGGCATCATCATCCGCACCGTCGGCGAGGGCCAGAAAGCGCGCTACTTCGTCCGCGACCTCGCCTACCTGATGGAGCAGTGGAGGGCCATCGAGGCCGCGATGAAAGAGAAGCCGTCTCCCGCCTGCGTCTTCGAGGAACCCGGACTCATCGAGCGCACCGTGCGCGACTTCCTCACCGATGAAATCGACGAGGTAGTATGCGACGACGAAAAAGCCGTGCAGCAGATGACCGAGATGGTCGGACAAATCTCGAAGCGTTCGGCCGCGCGCATCAAACACTATCCCGGCACCACGCCCATCTTCGAAAACTACGACGTCCAAAAACAGATCGACGATAGCTTCCACCGACAAGTGTGGCTGCCATGCGGCGGCTACATTGTTATCGACGAGACCGAGGCGCTCATAGCTATCGACGTGAACACTGGCCGCAACAAAGGCGGCAAGGATGTCGAAAAGACAATTCTGCAAACCAACCTCGAAGCCGCCGACGAAATGTCGCGCCAGATGCGCTTGAGAAACATCGGCGGTCTCATTATCGGCGACTTCATCGACATGAAAGGCCGGCGCGATCAGCAGAGCGTCTATCAGCGCATGAAAGACCGCCTGCGCCGCGACAAAGCCAAGACCCATGTCCTACCCATCAGTCCGCTAGGTCTCATGGAAATGACGCGCCAGCGAGCCGCCGAATCCATCAGCGGCACCGTCTATGAGACCTGCCCATATTGCCACGGCCGCGGCCAGGTCAAGAGCGCCATGACCATGAGCGTCGAGCTCCAGCGCGAGCTACACCTGGTCATGCGCAAATATCAGGACACCATCCACGACATCAAAATCATCGTGAACCCCCACGTCCTCGAACGCCTGCGCACCGAAGACGAAGAACTGCTAGTGGACATCGAAAGAAAATACGCCGCCCGCCTCACCTTCCGAGGCGACCCGACCTATCACCACGAAAAGTTCACCATCACCGACGCCAACACCGGCGTGGAGTTGAAATCGTAAGTGGGGTGAAGGCGTCGAGCTCGAGGATGCGGCCGCCGCCGCGCTTCTGCGTCATGGCGCGGTCGTGTTCGTCGGCGAGGTGCCGCTGCACGCAGGTGAGCAGGAAAGTGCGCGGACGGCCCTTGTCGCCATCGGCTGCGGCGAGGAAATTTTTCTCGAGTAACCGCGCGAAGAAGCCTGCGTGAGATCCTCGGCATCGTGCGCGCTTTTCCCGCTGCGGCGGATGTAGGCGTAGATGGGGAACCAGCACGCGCCGCAGAGTTGCGCGAGTGCGGTCTGCGCGCCGGGGTCGTCGGTCGCGACGACGCGATGCACGAGACTCCAGCGGATGGTGAGGAAGGAATGCGGGGCGGCTTCGGAAGACATGGCTCAGTTGAGTGGTTCTACCTTTGTGTTCGGGAAACAGGGAGACGGAGTTGCAGACGCCGCGCCTTTCGCGTGATCCTGCGAAATGCACGAACCGGACTTCGATTTCCTCGTCATCGGCGGCGGCAGCGCGGGATATGCGGCCGCTGCCGCGGCGGCGCGGCTCGGGCTGAAGACGGGCGTGATCGAAGGCGGCGCGGAAGTGGGCGGGCTCTGCATTCTGCGCGGGTGCATGCCGAGCAAGACGCTGTTGGAATCGGCGCATCGCGCGGAGGCAATTCGCCGCGCGGGGGAGTTTGGATTGCGCGCGGAATTCATCGCGGCGAGCGGCGCGGCGATCCGCGCGCGCAAACGCCGGCTCGTCGGCGAGTTTGCGGAATACCGGCGCGGCCAGCTCGAAGACGGGCGCTTCGAATTCATTCGCGGGACCGCGGCATTCGTCGATGCGCACACCGTCGAGGTGCGGCTCCGCGAGGGCGGCCTGCGGTCGATCGCGGCGCGCACATTTCTCATCGCCACGGGCTCGGTGCTGCATTGGATCGATCTCCCCGGCTTGCGCGAAGCGGGCTCATGGACGAGCGACGACGCGCTCGATGCGGATACGATCCCCGCGTCGGTCGTCATCCTCGGCGGCGGCGCCATCGCGGTGGAGGCGGCGAGCTATTTCGCGGGCGTGGGTTCGAAGGTCACGATGATCCAGCGCAGCGCGCAGATCCTTACTGGGAGCGACTTCGACGTGGCCTCCGCGTTGACCGAAGCCCTCGAGCGCCGCGGCATCGTCATCCATCGTGGCGCCGCGCTTCTTCGCGCCGAACGCGCGGAGCCCGGCAAGCGCGTTGTCTTTGATTGCGATGGCCAGGAGTGCGCGGCGGAAGGCGACGAGATCATCTACGCGCTGGGCCGCGGCCCGGCCACGGCGGGACTCGCGTTGCAGAAGACGGGCATCGCGCTCGCCGGCTTGCGCCTGCGCACCGGGCGCACACAGCAGTGCGGCGGGCGGCATCTTTTTGCGGCGGGAGATGTGTGCGGTCCGCACGAAATCGTGCACATCGCCGTCCAGCAGGGCGAGCTCGCCGCGCGCAACGCCGCGCGCCTCCTCGGCCGGCTCGACGGTGCGTTCGAAGAGATCGACTATCGGCTCAAGCTGCTCGTGATTTTCACGCATCCCGAAGTCGCCACCGTGGGCCTCAGCGAGATGGAGTGCGTGGCGCAGGGGCTCGATATTCTCGTGGCCAAATATCCTTTCGCCGATCACGGCAAAGCACTCATCCGCGGCGAGACCGATGGCTTCGTGAAACTCATCGTCGAGCGCGCGTCGCGGCGCATCGTCGGCGCGGCGTGCGTTGGGCCCGAGGCCGCGGAATTGATCCACGAGATCGTCGTCGCCATGCATTTCCGCGCAACCGCCGGCGACCTCGCGCGCCTCCCGCATTATCATCCCACGTTGAGCGAAATCTGGACGTATCCGGCGGAAGAGTTGGCAGAGAGCTGACTCTTAACGTCCCAGCAGCCGCGGGACATATTCTTTGAAACGCGCATCTGGAGCGGGGCCGCTCGTGGGCAGTGCTTTGAGGGTGGCGGCGAGCGGCGCAGCTTTTTCGCCAAGAGCATCGATGGCATTGAGCGCGGCCATGACGGTGAAGACGTCGTGCTTCGACCAATCCGCGTGTCCGGCGAGAAGAGGAAGGACGCGGGCGAGATCGGCGGCGGTGCCGTAGCGGCCGAGGGCTTCGGCGGCGGCGATGCACACGTCGGGCGAGGAGTCTTCCAGTGCTTTGATCAGTTCGTCGTGCGCGGCTTTCACCCCGTCCGCGCCGCGCATGAGCAGGCCGAGCACGGACCAGTAACGCACGCCGGGTTCGCTGTCAGTGAGCGAGGCTTTGAGCGCGAGCACGACTTCCGGTTTGAGCGAAGAGGCGAGATCGGCGGCAGCATAGACGCGGGAAAAAGGATACTTCGCCTCGTCGTGGCCGAAGTCATAAGGCGTGGACCCCGCGCTGCGGCGGTGAAACTCACCCTCGGGTAACAAGCCCACGTCGCGCATGAGAGCTTCGTGCGCGGCCGAGGCTGCGCGGAGTAACTCCAGCTTGGCACGGTGTTCGGGCGCGGAAGCGAGATTGGTTACTTCGTCGGGGTCAGATTGTAAGTCGTAGAGTTCCTCCGGCGGTTTGGTCTTCCAAAACGCGGACTGCGCGGCGTTAAGTTTCCCTTCCTTAAACATCTGCTCCCACACCCGAGTCGTGGGCGTCTGCCACATATAGTTGATGTGCTGGGCGTAGATCTTATCCGGCCGGAAATTGCGGACATAAACGAAGCGTCCATCGGTAACACTGCGCACACAGTCGTAACGCTCATCCATCCGCCCGCGGAAGCCATAGACGAAAGACTGCGGCGCTTCCTGATATTGCCCGAGGAATGCATGGCCTTGCATCCAATCCGGCGGCTTGATCCCCACGAGGCTGAGTAACGTAGGCGCGAAATCGACGAAACTAACAAGCCGGTCTGACTTACCCCCAGCCTTATAGTCAGGAGGACGCAGATCCTTGAACTTATCCGGGATGCGAATGACCAGCGGTACTTGTAACCCAGAGTTATAAGGCCAGCGCTTACTCCGCGGCATCCCGGAACCGTGGTCGGCGTAATAGAAGACGATGGTATCTTCGGCGAGACGGTCTTCGGCAAGCTGGCGCAAGAGGACGCCGGCGTCCGCGTCGGCCTCGCTCACCTGGTCGTAGTATTGAGCCCAATCCTGGCGCACCTCCGGCGCATCGGGATGATAAGCTGGCACGCGCACCTTTGCCGGGTCGTGCACTGCCTTGTGCGGGCGCGTGCGAATCTGGCTCTCATGACTTTTCACGGAGTTAAAGACGGCGAAGAAAGGCTGGCCTGCAGGCCTGTTGCGCCAGTGCGCTTTGCCGGAAGAATCGTCCCAAACCACTCCGGGCTTGGAGAGGTTGTAATCCTCCTTTGAGTTATTAGTGCAGTAATAACCCGTCTCGCGGAGATACTGCGGATACATCTTCTTGCCCGCCGGGTAAGCTGACATGCTGCGCATATGCTCGCCTCCGGTGCTCGGCGGATACATGCCGCTTATCAGCGTAGTGCGCGCCGGAGCGCATACCGGTGCATTCGACCAGCAATGGGTATAGATGATTCCGGTGGCGGCTAACTGATCGACATTAGGAGTGGTGGCATAGGTATCTCCATAACAACCCATGTGCGGGCCGTGATCCTCGCTGGTGATCCATAAGACATTTGGCCGCGACTTATCCGCCGCCAAACCCGTCGGAGGCGCGATCGCAAGCACAATCGCAACGAATTGCCCCAGGGCTCGAGAGAGATGAGAAGAAGTCGATGTATGATTCATAAGAAGGGAATGAACGTTGTTAAGAATGTGTGAGGCGCCGAGGCTGGCGGGCAATTTTCAATTTTCAATTCTCAATCTACTATCACTGCACGGCAGGCTACCGGTGAATGTCGTTCGCGGCGAGTTTCGGCGCTCGGACTGCGCGATGGAGGCGATGGCTTTTTGCGAACGATTGCCGGAGGCAGGATTTGCGCCGGAATCGGGCCGCCGTTACAAGCTCTGCCGTGCCGCTCATCCCGCCGGAAACTGTCGAACAAATCAATGCAGCCAACGACATCGTCGAGGTGGTCGGTGGTTACATTCCGCTCAAGCGCGCGGGGGCGGTCTTCAAAGCGCTGTGCCCGTTTCATCAAGAGCGCTCACCCTCTTTCACCGTCAATCCGGCGCGGCAGATTTTTAAGTGCTTCGGCTGCGGCGCGGGGGGGAGCGTGATCCGGTTTGTGATGACTTACGAGAACCTGGACTTCGTCACCGCGGCCAGAAAGCTGGCGGAACGCGCGGGCATCCAGATCGTGGAAACGGCGATGACCGCGGAGGACGGCGCGCGCGTGACGATGCGCCGCCGTCTCCTCGCGTTGCATCTCGAGGCAGCGGATTTTTTCCATCTTCAACTCATGAAGAAACCCGCGGCGCAGATCGCGCGCGACTATCTCAAGACGCGCGGCGTTTCTGCCGAAGTGGCCAGGTCGTGGAAGCTCGGCTACGCGCCGGATGAGTGGGATGCGATGCGGGAGTTTGCGAGGCAGCGCAGTTACTCGGAGGAGGAATTGACGGAGAGCGGGCTGGTGAAAACGCGGGAGGAGGATGGCGATCCGTCCCGCTTCTACGATCGTTTCCGGGGCCGCGTGATGTTTCCGATCTGCAACGACAACGGCGAAGTCATCGCCTTCAGCGGGCGCGTGCTGGAGGCGGATGCGAAGGGCGCGAAGTACATCAATTCGCCGGAGACCATGCTCTTCAAGAAAGGCGCGGTGCTCTTTGGCCTGCACAAATCGAAGCGGGCGCTGATCGACAAAAGTTCGGCCATCGTGTGCGAGGGGCAACTCGATCTCATCACCGCGTTTGAGGCCGGCGTGCAGAATGTGGTGGCGCCGCAGGGCACGGCCTTCACCGAACGGCAGGCGCGCAAGCTCAAGCAGTACTGCGAGGAAGTGGTGCTGTGCTTCGACGCGGATGCGGCGGGCGAAAAAGCGGCCGAGCGCTCGCTGGCCTCGCTGCTCTTTGCGGGTCTCGCCGTGCGCGTGGCCGAGATGCCGCCGGGCGAAGACCCCGACTCGCTCATTCGCGGCCAGGGCGCAGAGGCCTTTGTGCAGCGCATCGCGGCGGCGAAGGACTTTTTCGATTTTCAAATCGACCGCATGGCCGCGCGGCCCGACTTTCAAACCACGCAGGGCAAGATGCGCGCGGCGCGCAAGATGGCCGGGCACATCAGCCACATCGCCGATGCCGTGCTGCGCGAGACGGTGATGAACGAGGTGACGCGACGGCTGGAGATTTCGGTCGGCGAATTTGTGAAGCTGCTCAAAGCGCCGACACCTCCCGACGACACGCCGGCGGAAGCTGCGGTCGAGCACATTGAACTCGACCCCGCCATGCGCCTGCTCGCACTCGCCGCTCTGCGCGACGAAGCCGCGCGCGCGTGGCTGCTCGAGGAGCCGTGGCAGGACTTGCTCGCCGGCGAACCCGACGCCGCTCTGGTGATGAAGCTGCTCGCCTTCCCCCTGCGTCCCGGCGACACGGCCTCCACCGGCGCGCTCCTTTCCACGCTCAGCGAGGCGGAGGAGGCGGCGGTGTGCGGCTTGCTCGACGCGCGCGCGCCAGAGAACGCGATGGCGATCGCGCGAGACTGCTGGCTGGAGATCGAACGGCGCAAAATCCGGCGCAAGATCGACGCGCTCAAAGCCCGCCAAAAGGCTCCCAGCCTCGATCTCGGGGCGATGGCGAAATTACACGAAGAAATCCTTGATTTGCAAAAACGACTCTCTGATATTGCGCGGCCTTTGACCCCGCCCCTCTAGGTTGAGCGCGGCGGGCATTTCATCTTCACACACTCGGGTATGCCTAAGACCGCCAAAAAAGCCTCCGCCAAATCCGCCAAGTCCCCCGCAAAGAAGACCAAACCGAGTCCGAAAAAGATTCAACCAGCCCCCAGGAAAGCGCGGCCGCTCGTGGCGAAGAAGGCAATGAAATCAGCGCCGCCCTCCAAGAAGCTCGCGGTGCACTCCAAGAACGGAAAGAACTCCCCGAGTTCGCAGTCTCCCAAATCCCGAAAGGCGGAGAAGGCGCCGGCCGCGGCGGCCATCAGCGTGATCGACCAGCCCGACGTGCAGGAGAAGCTGCGCGATCTCACCAAGCTCGCCAAGGAACAAGGCTACCTCACTTACGACGATCTCAACGAGGCGCTGCCGGACAACCTTATCGATCCGGACGAGATGGAGACCATCATGAGCCGGCTGCGCGGCATGGAGATCGAGATCATCGACGCGTCGGATGTGGACCGCTTTAAGGATGGCAAGAAGGCCGAGGACGCGGAGGAGGAAGAAGAGAAACCCGAGGCGAAACTAGACATTCTCGACGACCCGGTCCGGATGTATCTCAAGCAGATGGGTCAGACCCCGCTGCTCACGCGCGAGCAGGAGGTGGAAATTTCCAAGCGCATCGAAGAGGCGGAGATCAAAGTGCAAGAGCACATCAACCGTTTCGGCTTCATTGCCCGCGCTTACCTCGATCTGGCGCAGAAGCTCGTGGAGGGCCGCGAACGCTTTGACCGCGTGATCCTCGACAAGAAAATCGAGAGCCGAGAGCGCTACATGAAATGCCTGCCGAAGCTCATGCACCAGCTCCAGCACGCGGCGGAAAATTGCGCCTCCACCTTTCGCAACTACGTCGCGCACGGCGGCAAGAATCACGAGACGAAATCCTATCACCAGTTCCGGAAGGCCCACGCGTCGATCCAGCGGATTTACCCGAAGTTTTTCTTCAAGCAGAAAGTCACCGAAGAATTCGTGCATCTAGCCGACGAAGCGCATCGCCAAGTGGTGCTGTGGCAGGGCGAACTCAGCAAACCCAAGAAGCACCAGGCACGCGTGCATGGCCACGCGCCGATCGACTACGCCGCCAAGCTCAAGGACCAGGGCCAGCGCATGTGGATGGGCACGGAAGATTTCCTCGCCGAATACAAGGAACTCAAGCTCTGGCTCAAGAAGGCGCTCAAGGCCAAGACCGAGATGGTCGAAGCCAATCTGCGCCTCGTCATTTCCATCGCCAAAAAGTACACCAACCGCGGTCTCTCCTTTCTCGACCTCATCCAGGAAGGCAACATGGGCCTGATGAAGGCGGTCGAAAAATTCGAGTATCGCCGGGGCTACAAATTTTCGACTTACGCCACGTGGTGGATTCGGCAGGCTATCACCCGCTCGATCGCCGACCAGGCGCGGACCATCCGCATCCCGGTGCACATGATCGAGACGATCAACAAGCTCATGCGCGTGCAGAAGCAGCTCGTGCAGGATTACGGCCGCGAGCCCACGCCTGAGGAAGTGGCCGACGAAATCCAGCTCCCCGTCGAGCGCGTGCGCGCGGTGCTCAAGATGGCGCAGCAGCCCATCTCGCTCCAGTCGCCCGTGGGCGAGAGCGAAGACACGAGCTTCGGCGATTTCATCCCCGATACCACGGCCGAGGATCCGAGCGACGTCACGGCGGTCACGCTTTTGAAAGAAAAAATCCGCGACGTGCTCGACACGCTCACGGAACGCGAGAGGCAGGTGCTCGAGCAACGCTTCGGCTTGGTGGATGGCTACAGCCGCACGCTTGAGGAAGTGGGACGCCAGTTTCGAGTCACGCGCGAGCGCATCCGCCAGATCGAGGCCAAGGCGCTCCGCAAAATGCGCCACCCCACGCGCATTCGGCAGCTCGAAGGTTTCCTCGAAGCGCCCAAGGCGTAGTGCGCCGGAGCGTCGCAACTTTCCTCCGGGCTCAGCGTTCATGGTGGCGCTATGAACCACGAAGAACACGACGACCTCTGGCGCCTCCTCAGCAAAGCGAAGCCTGTCGCGGTCTCGACATTTTTTGCGAGGAACGTGCTGCGTGAACTCCGGCAGAGGCGGCAGGAAAATCCGGGCGTTTTCGCCGGGGCGCTGCGGGGGTGGATGCTTCTGGCCGCCGGTGGCTGCGCCGCAATTATTGCGGCCCTCACCTTCTTCCCGAGCGCGGAAAAATCCGATCCCGTGTTGCTTCTCGCGGAAGAAGTCACTGCTAGTCCCGACTACCAAGTCATCGGCAACCTCGACGAATTGCTGGACACGCAGGCTAACCTCGTATGGCTGGAAAATTCCGGATACTAGCCGCCACTTTGCTGGGGCTCGCCGGCGCTCTGGTTGCAGCACCGTCGGGAGAACCATCCGGCGCGATGAGACCGGGCGGCGGGCTCCTCCCTGGCCGGCCCAGCCAGCCTCGTCCTGTCGGTCCTCGCAAGGAGGATAATTCGCCCGAAATGCAGAACGTGCGCAAGGCAGTGGACGCGCTGGGTCCCGAGCAGCGCAAGCGCTTCGCGGAAAATCTGGTGCGCTGGGCGAACCTTCCGCCCGAGCAAAAAAAGGCTCTTCGCGATCATGAGGAGATGCGGAAACAATTCATGGAGGAAGAGATCAAGACGGCGCTAAAGGAATCGGGGCTTCAACTCGACGGTGAACGCCGCGAGCAATTCATCAAGCGCTACGGAGAGGAGCGCCGAAAAATCGAAGAGCAACTGCGTGCGGACATGATGGAGAAAAGGAAACCGCTCGTGCGCGAATTGCTGGGCCGGCTTAAGACGGAGTTCTCGTCCACCACTCCGCGGGCGACGAGGTAAGTGGCACGGGCTTCCAAGCCGCTGCGGCTCCGCAGGCATCCCTGCCTGCACTGCAAGCTGGAAGCTTGCAGGACTCCGAGGAGGCACGGATGCCCGCGCTACTACGCCGACTTGACCGCATCCACGTAGCGCGCCACGGCGTGGCGTATCTCTTCCGCCACATTCGCCTGCGGCTTCGCAAACTTCGGCGTGAACCACGGGAAGAGCCCGATGAGATCGTGCAACACGAGCACCTGTCCGTCGCAGTGCGTACCGGCGCCGATCCCAATAGTGGGGATCGCGATGCTCGCCGTGATGCGCGCCGCCACGTCCGTCTTCACGAGTTCGAGCAGGAGTCCGAATGCGCCCGCTTTTTCCACCGCGGCTGCGTCTGCGAGCAATGAGTCGGCTTCCTCGGGTGTCTTGCCTTTCACACGGTAACCGCCTTCGATCCGCACCCGCTGCGGCTGCATCCCGATGTGCGCCATCGCCGCGATGCCGGCCTCGGTGAGCGCGCGGATCTGCGGGACGTGCGAGGCGCCGCCTTCGAGCTTCACCGCGTGCGCACCGGCTTCGAGGAGACGGCGCGCATTGGCGACGGCGTCCTCCGGCGTGTCGCAGCTCGCGATCGGCATGTCCGCGAGGAGCAGCGCGCGCTGCACGCCGCGCGCAACGGCGCGGGTGTGGTGCAGCATCTCGTCCATCGTCACCAGCGTGGTATCCGGGTAACCGAGCACCACCATGCCGAGTGAGTCGCCCACGAGGATCACGTCGATCCCGCTTTCATCGAGTAGCCGCGCGGTGGGGAAATCGTAGGCGGTGAGCACGGCGGCCTTTTCGGCGCGCGCTTTCATTGCGCGAAACGCGGTGACTTTCACATCAGGGCCGCACGGGGACGGCGGCGCTCCTTCGCTCATGGCCACTGCTCGGGGGAAAGTTCCACCGCGGCGGTGTCGCGCAACTCGGCGAGCAGTTCGGCGACGGTGCATTGCTGGCCCGGGAGCACGAGCTCCGGGCGGATGTCGGCCAGCGGCGTGAGCACGAAGCGCCGCAGGTGCAGCCGCGGGTGCGGAATCACCACCTCGTCATTGCACAGCACGAGATTGCCCACGTAGAGAATGTCGAGATCGACCGTGCGCGGCGCATTGCGCGGGCGCTGCGAGGGCCGGCCCATGCGAGCCTCAATGGCATGGAGGCCATCGAGGAGCGTGATGGGCTGCCCGTCGAATTCCACCTCGATCACTGCGTTGAGGAAGCTCGCCGCGCGCGAGTCGGTTCCGACGGGCTCGGTCTCGTAAAGGCGCGAGCACTTCACCGGCTCCGACACACCTGGCAGTGCGCGGAGTTGCGAGCGCGCCTCCCGCAGGTGCGCGAGCCGGTCGCCAAGATTCGAGCCGAGTGCGATGCCAGCGCGCATTTTGCGAATGACGAATGACGAATGACGAATGACGAACGACGCAGCCTTGCCGGATGTTTCGTCATTCGTCATTCGTCATTCGTCATTTCCCGTCAGCCCCAACACATCCTGCATGTCATACAGGCCCGCCGGCCGGCCGTGCGCCCAGAGCGCGGCGCGGAGCGCGCCTGCGGCAAAGGTGTCGCGGCTCGAAGCCTTGTGGGTGAGTTCGACGCGCTCTCCATTCGCCGCAAAAATCACGGTGTGATCGCCGATGACATCGCCGCCCCGGATGGCGTGCACGCCGATCTCGCTGCTCGTGCGTTCGCCGACGATCCCCTGGCGGCCGTGGCGCGCGGCCTTCCCGTAATCGAGCGCGCGCACCTCGGCGAGGATCTCGGCGAGCCGCCGCGCGGTGCCGCTGGGCGCGTCCTTTTTCAGCCGATGATGCATCTCGACGACTTCGAGATCGAAGGACGGCCCGAGGATTTCCGCCGCTTTGCGCGTGAGCCAGAAGAGTGTGTTGACGCCGATGCTGAAGTTTGGCGCGAAGACGATGGGGATGTGCGCGGCGGCATGGTGGACCGCGGCGATCTGCGCGTCGGTGTGCCCGGTGGTGCCGATGAGCAGCGTCTTGTGGTGCTCGAGGCAGCGCGCGAGTACGAGCTCGACGATGGCGTGATGGCTGAAGTCGATGACCGCGTCGCAACCCGGCACCGCCGCGGCAAAGTCGTCGCCTTGATCGATCTGCGCGACGACTTGGAAAGCCGCATCCGCACTGGCGCCGGCGAGGATGGCCCGCCCCATCCGGCCCTTCGAGCCATTCACCAAAAGACGCAGCGGTTTGCTCACGGGATGAGTTGGAGTTTGCGCAGCGTGGCTTCGAGTCGATCCGCGTTATCAGCGCTCATCTCGCAGAGCGGCAGGCGCACGTCGCGCGTCATGCGGCTTTGCAGCGCCAGCGCATGTTTGATGGGCGCGGGATTCGGCTCGATGAAGAGATCCTTAAACAGACCGTAGAGCTCGAAGTGCAGCGCGCGCGCCTTCGCCGAATCGCCGGCGAGCGCCGCATTCACGAGCGCGATTACTTTCGCCGGAACGATATTCGACGCGACGCTGACGACGCCGACGGCGCCCGCCGCGATGAAGGGCAGCGTGAGCGAGTCGTCGCCCGAGAGCACGTCGAACTCCGGCGGCAGCGCCGCACGCAACGCGCTCACCCGCTCGACCGAGCCGCCCGCTTCCTTGATCGCCACGATGCTTGGGCACGCATCGGCGAGGCCCGCCATCGTCTCGACGCCGATCTCCACACCGCACCGGCCTGGAATGGAATAGAGAATGAGCGGCAGCTTCGTCGCCTCCGCGATCTTCGCGAAGTGGCGGAAGAGCCCTTCCTGTGAGGGCTTGTTGTAATACGGCGCGACCAGCAGCGCGGCATCGGCGCCGAGTTGCGCGGCTTCAGTCGTCATCTCGACGGCCTCGCGAGTGGAGTTCGAGCCCGTGCCCGCGATCACCTTCACGCGGCCGCCCGCGACTTGGATGGCGAGTTCGATCACGCGCATGTGCTCGGCACGATCCAACGTGGGCGACTCGCCGGTGGTGCCCACCGGCACGATGCCGCTGATGCCTTCCGCGATCTGCGTTTTGATGAGCCGAGTGAAGGCCGCCTCGTCCACGCGATCCTTTTGAAAGGGCGTGACGAGCGCGGTGTAGGTGCCTTGGAACATGGAGCGGCGGTTTCTAAGTCCGACCTGCGCAGTTGTCGAGCAGTGGCGGCGACGGGAGCGTCGCCGCTACTTCATCTCCCCATCGAAGACGAAGTCCGCCGGACCGGTGAGCGTCACGCGCTGGAAGTCGTCGCCGCTGCGCTCGAAGGCCACCGCGAGCTGGTCGCCGCCTTGCACCCGCACACCGATCGGCGACCCCGCGCCCGTGGTCGCGCTGAAAATGAGCGCGGCGGCCACCACGCCGGTACCGCAGGCCAGCGTCTCGCCCTCCACGCCGCGCTCGAAGGTGCGGATGGCGATGGATTGCGCGTCGCGTCGCTCGACGAAGTTTGCGTTCGCGCCCTTCGGCGCAAAGTGCGCGTGGTGGCGCAAGGCCGAGCCGACGCCGAGGACATCGCACGCGGCGAGATCGCCGGTGAAGACGACGGCATGTGGGACGCCCGTGTTGAGGAAGTGCACGCGCATCGGCTGGCCTTTTACGGCCAATGGCGTGTCGAGCGCGAGGCCGTGCGGCGCACTCATTTCGAGTTGCACTTGCTCACCGAGAATTTTCGCCGTGATCGCTCCCGCCATCGTTTCAAAAGCGAGCGCGCCCGTCTTGCCCGAGAACCTGCTGGCAAAACGCGCAAAGCACCGCGCGCCGTTGCCGCACATCTCGGCCTCGCCGCCGTCGGCATTGTAGTAGCGCATGCGGAAGTCCGCGCCATTCTCCGCGGGCTCCACGGCCAGCAACCCATCGGCGCCCACGCCGCGATGCCGGTCGCAGAGCCGCGCGATCGCCGCACGGTCGAGCGAGTGGCGGAGGTCGCGGTTGTCGATCATCACAAAATCGTTACCGGCGCCGTTCATCTTCGTGAAAGTGAGCATTGGGCGGAAAAGTAAGCACGCCGCGCTCACTCCGTCGAGACACTGCTTGGCGCGCCATCCAGCGCCTGCTCAAAGGCGCGCCACGCGAGCATCGCGCACTTCACGCGCTGCGGAAATTTCCGCACCCCTTGCAGCAGCCGCAGATCGCCGAGCATCTTCGGCGGGTCGGCGACTTCGATGGTCACCAGATCGTGAAACGCGCGCAGCATCTCCGTGGCTTCGGCGCGGCTGCGGCCTTTGAGTTTCATGGTCATGAGCGACGCCGAGGCCAGGCTGATCGCGCAGCCCTGGCCGGTGAACTTTACGTCCTCGACTTTGCCCTCCGCGCCGAACTTCACGTGCAGTTGGATTTCGTCGCCGCACGACGGATTGTCGCCGCGCACCTGCACCGCGCCCTCGCCGATCTCGCCGAAATTCCGCGGCCGCTTCGAGTGGTCGAGGATGACCTGCTGGTAGAGTTCTTCGAGTTCGGAGTTCATGGGAATGAGGAAAAGGGCATTCGACGGCGATGACACCACTAACACAGATCTTGAGCGACTCAGAGCGCTTGCTCCAAATCCACAATCGGAATATTTGGAGCCCATGACGCAACTCTTAGAACGCGCCTTCACCGAAGCCTCCAAGCTGCCCGAACACGAGCAGGACGCCGTAGCCTCCGTATTTTTAGCTGAACTTCAGTCCGAGCAACGTTGGACGCAGGCGTTTGCTTCTTCGCAGGATGGGTTGTCGCAACTTGCTGACGAGGCGCTGCGCGAGTTCGAGGCCGGTGAGACCCTTCCGATGGATCCGGAGCGTGACTTCCCGAACCACTAAACGATTTCGGAAGATCCTCGCCGGTTTGCCGCCCCACGTCCAAAAGCAGGCCCGAGAGGCATACATCGAGTGGTCGGGCGATCCGTGGCAACCGAAACTCCAATTCAAGCAAGTCCACGCCACCCGGCCGATTTTCTCAGCGCGCATCGGCATCGACTGGCGAGCAGTTTGTATCCGAACCGGCGATAACGCGCTGTGGTATTTCATCGGCTCTCATGCCGACTACGACAAGCTCATTAAGATGCTGTGAAGAGTCGCCTAACTTGGGTCGTTATTGGCGACACGCACCCATCCTCCTGCTCCAAATGCACACGACAAGAATAGTTGAGATGCTCGGCCCGATTATTCCGGCCTGTGTCGGCTTCGGACCGCTCTTTTTGCTGTTCGGCATTTTGCTCCGCACGTCCACAAAGCCAATCAAGGCTCCTTGGAAAGCCACTGCCTATCTTTACGCCGGCACGGTGATGGTTACTCTCGCTCTCATGCACTTCCTGTCGAGGAACCCTATTAGCTGCGGCCCACTTGCAAGGTGACTCGCTCGACGAACTGGAGCGAAATCTGCGCGAGGGTCATTGAGATGCTCTTCGAGGACGGCGACTCGGATTTGCAGGTGGTGTCTGTTACCCCGCGAGGAGTTCCGCCGCCGGCACTTCCTCGCCGGGGTGCTGGTTGAATTGCAGATCGTAGAGCCGGCGGTAGTAGCCGCTCTGCTCGAAGAGCGCCTGGTGCGTGCCGGTCTCTTTGATGGCGCCGGCTTCCATCACCACGATCTGATCCGCGTGCAGGATGGTCGAGAGCCGGTGCGCGATGGCGATGACGGTGCGGCCCGCGGCCAGCGCTTCGAGCGCGGCTTGGATGTGTTGCTCGGCCTCGGTGTCGAGCGCGCTGGTGGCTTCGTCGAGTAGCAGGATAGGCGCGTTCTTGAGCAGCGCGCGCGCGATCGAGAGCCGCTGCTGCTGCCCGCCGCTGAGCAACGAACCTTTGTCGCCGACGACCGTGTCGTAGCCGCGCGGCTGGGCGAGGATGAAGTCGTGCGCGTGGGCTTGCCGCGCGGCGGCTTCCACTTCGGCTCGCGTGGCGTCGAGCCGGCCGTAGCGGATGTTGGCGGCGATGGTGTCGTGGAAGAGAAAAATATCCTGGCTCACCGTCGCGATATTTTCACGCAGCGAAGCCTGGGTCACTTCGCGGATGTCGTGCCCGTCGATGAGAATGCGCCCGCACTGCGGTTCGTAGAGGCGCTGGAGCAGCGCGAGCAGCGTGCTTTTTCCCGCGCCGCTCGCGCCGACCAGCGCGCACGTGGAGCCGGCGGGAATCGGGAGGTGCACATCGCGCAGCGCGGTCCGGTCGCTGCCATAGCCGAAGGTGACGCCTTCAAAGAGCACCTCGCCGCGCGAGCGTGGAAGCGGCTTCGCGGCCGGTGCATCGCGGATCGCCGGCTCGCGGTCGAGTAGCTCGAAGACCTTCGTGGTCGAGGCGAGGCACCGTTGCATGGTGAGATGAATGCGGCTCAGCGACTTGAAAGCCGGGTAGAGCATCACCATGCCGCCATTGAGCGCGATGAATTTGTCAAACCCGAGCCGGTAGTGCCACGCCCACGCGAGCGCGAGGGCGATGCCGAGCGAAGCGATGGTCTCCACGAGCGGCCCGCTGAGCTCGAGCGCCTTTCGCCAGCGCATGATGGATTGCATGATGAGCGCGTTGGCCTTGTTAAAGCGATGCGACTCGTAGTCCTCGCGCGCGTGGGTCTTCACCACGCGGATGCCGGCAAAGGCTTCGTGCATCACCACCATGAGCTGTCCCGCTTCCTCCTCCTCGCGCGCGCCGGCCTTGCGCACCTTGCGGCTCACCAGCGCGACGGGCAGCAGGCACAGCGGGAAGATGACAAAGGACATGAGAGTGAAGCGCCAATCCACGATGAAGAGCGCGCCGAGCCCGGTGAGGATCGAGATGGGCTGCTTGACCACGTCGCCCGCGATGGTGGTGAGCGCCTGCTGCGCCATGCGTGTTTGGTTGAAGACGGTCTGCACGAGATCGCCGGCCTTTGACTTGTTAAAAAATTCCATCGCCTGTCCGAGCGTGTGGAGGAACACGCGCTGCCGGATGTCGTCGAGCACGCGCACGCTCACCCACAGCATGCAGTAAGTATTGAGGTAGCTGCAGAGCCCGCGCAGGAGCATGAGCGCCGGCACGCTCGCGCAGATGAGCAGCACGGTGGTCGCGCTCGCGTCCATGCGGATTTGCGCAAGGGCCGGAAACCATTTCACCAGCGCGCCGCCTCCCTTCGCTTGATGCTCTGGGAAGACGGCGCCCGCGACATATTGCACATCGAAGACGAGCAGCGCCTGCACCGCGCCAAAGAGCGCGCCGAAGACAATGCCCGCGATGAATCGCCCGCGATAAGGCCGCAGGTAGGAAAAGAGCCGCGCATACGGCTCGCGGCTCGCGCGCAGAAATTCGCGGGTGGACATCTTCGCGATTTCTTTGCGGCTGAGTCGGGTGGTGGGCATGCGGGGAGTCTGGACGAAACTTGAAACCTGAAACCTGAAACCTGAGTGAAGAATTTTACGGTCCCCCGCAGTTCCTAGACTCAGGTTTCAAGTTTCAGGTCTCAGGTTTTTCTTCTCTAACAGGGGGTCGGTAGCACGGCACACCAATCCCGTCGAGATGCGCTCCATCGGCGCGCCCTCCATGCGCGGGCTAAAGTCGGTGAGCGGTGCAGCCGGCTGCGCCGCAGAGAGCACCACGGCGTGCGCGTGCCGTGGGCGCCAGTGAAAGGGATTGGTTGGGCCAAAGAGTGAGATCTGCGGGCGCTCGAATGCGGCGGCCAGATGCACGACGGCAGTGTCGCAGGAAAGGACGAGACGCGCCTCGGCAACGAGCGCGGTGAGGACGAGGAGATCGGGAGGAGAGACGATCGGAGACCGAATCGCCGCGGCGTGCCTGCGCTCGAAGGAGTCGGAGCCGCACGTTACTACCGCCGGAAGACCGCGGGATGCGAGGTGCCCGATGACTTCCGACCAGCGTTCGGGCAGCCAGAATTTCTCCGCTCGCGCGCTGCCGGGATGAACGAGCGCAAACTCTCCCGCGATGCCGGCGGCGGCGAGCTGTGTGCGCGCTTGCTCACGGGATTTCTCCGGCACGCGCAGCGAAGGGCCGACGTTTGCGTCCACCTGAAATGCAAGGACCGCCTGCGCCAAATCGAGGTAGTGATCGACGGTGTGTCGCTCGCGCACGGACGATTCGACTAGCTCGCGGTAGGCCAGCGCGCGCGCGCGCGACTTGAGCACGGAAGCAAAAGCGATCCGCCGCCGCGCCCGCGAAAGCCCACTGGCAAAAGCCGAGCGGTCGGTGCCGGTGAAATCCACGCACACGTCCCAGCGTCCGGTGAGCATCTGCTGCCACGGTGCAAACCCGCATCCGCGCCCAAAGACGATGAATGAATCCACGCCCTCGATCGCCGGCAGCAAGCTCGCGCTACCTTCACTCACGCCGAGCGCGAGATGCGCCCCGGGATGCGCCCGCCGCAATGCCGCGAGTGCCGGCGTGGTGAGCACCAGGTCGCCGATGCGCTTGAGTTGGAGCGCGAGGATTTTCACAGCGCGCTCCGGGGAGCGCGCGCGTCCCGTGTGCCGGCGCCCGCGTCCCGCCGACGCGAACGTTCGAAACGCTTTATCGCGGATCGGGCGCGTGTCCACTTGAGGCGCCCCTCGGAAAGTCCGCGAAGGCGGGACGCCTTCGCCAGCGCGCAGGACGCGCGCGCTCCCCGGAGGTCCGCTTTCATCGCGCG
>JBBRXP010000056.1:0-30584 GCA_038238555.1 Chthoniobacterales bacterium
CACGTGGCCGATGGCGCGCGTGCCTTTCAAGCGCTCGAGATGCGCGGGCTCGAAAACTTTGCCGACGAGCCCCATGTCGGCGTGGCGACGGAAGGTGCTGTTAGGCCCCTCGGCTGTAGCGATCCCCGCGCTTTCCTGGCCGCGATGTTGCAGCGCAAAGAGGCCGTAGTAAGTCAGCACCGCGGCGTTGGGATGTCCGAACACGGCGAAGACGCCGCACTCGTGGGTAGGTTTGTGGTGCTTCACTCGGGCTCGGGCGAGCGCTGAGAGTAGCGGCGCGAGTGCGCCGGTCAAGGAGCGGCGATTTGCAATCGCCGAACCAAAGCCTGCCGCGCGGAGCGCGCTCGCAATGGGGCAACACGGCGGCTCGGTCGGCCGTGAACCTTGAAGTGCTCGCTATCGCCCGGAGCAGTTGGGTCGGCGATTGCAAATCGCCGCTCCTTGGAGAGGCCTTACTCGTCCTTCTTCTTCTTGTCCGCCTTTTTCGCTCGGGGCTGGCGGGCGGGCTTCTTCTCTTCGGTCTCGGGCGCGGGCGCGGTTTTCGGTGCGGCTTTGGACTTGGTGGTTTTCTTCGCGGGCGGCGCAGGCGTCTCGACGAGCGCCGGCGCATCAACCCACTCGATGAAGGCCATCGGCGCAGCGTCGCTCTTGCGCTGGCCGAGCTTGACGATGCGCGTGTAACCGCCCTTGCGCGCCGCAGTGCGCGGGACCACGTCGGCAAAGAGCTTTGCCACCGCGCCGTCCTGCCGCAACACGGCCTTGGCAGTGCGGCGCGCGTGGAGCGTGCCCTTCTTGCCGATGGTTACGAGCTTCTCCGCGAGGGGGCGCACGGCCTTGGCTTTGGCTAGCGTGGTGGTGATGCGCGTGTGCTCGATGAGGCTGACCGCAAGATTGGCCAGGAGCGATTTTCGATGCCCTTCTTTGCGGCCGAGTTTGACCGTCTTTTTCTGGTGGCGCATGGCGAATCAGTGCGTCACGAGACTCGTGTCGCTGGCGTTGGGCTCGACCAGACCGGACTCAAATTTCATCCCGAGCGAGAGGCCGAGTTGGGTGAGCTTGTCCTTGATTTCGTTGAGCGATTTTTTCCCAAAGTTCCGATACTTGAGCATCTCCGCCTCGCTCTTCATCGAGAGCTGGCCCACGGTGGTGATGTTTGCGTTGTTGAGGCAATTGGCCGCGCGCACGGAGAGCTCGATTTCGTTGACCGACATGTTGAGGAGCTTCTTGAGTTTAAGATTCTCCTGGTTCTGCATCGGCGCGGTCTCGTCGAAGAGCACGGCATTTTCGTCGTAAGCATAGAAGGGCTCGAAGTGTTTCTTAAGAATCGACGAAGCCTGCACCAGAGCGTCTTCCGGGGTGATCCGGCCATCGGTCCAGATTTCGAGTTCCAGCTTGTCGTAATCCGTGCGCTGGCCCACGCGGGTATTGCCCACCGCATATTTTACGCGCGTGACGGGTGAGAAAATCGAGTCGATGGGGATGACGCCGATGGCCATGTCGGTGAATTTGTTTTCGTCGCCAGTCGAGAAGCCGCGGCCGAGGCGAACGGTGAGCTCGGCCTCAAATTTGTGCTTCTTGTCGAGGGTGGCGATGTGCTGGTTCTTGTTCACCACCTCGATGCCCGCGGTCTCCTGGATATCGGCAGCGGTGATGGCGCCTTCCTTGTTCACGCTGATCTCCAGCGTGCGCACTTCATGGTCGGCGGCTTTGAATTTCACCTTCTTCAAATTGAGAATGATGTCGGTGACGTCCTCGACCACGTGAGGCAGGGTTTGGAATTCGTGGTTGGCGCCAGTGATGCGGACGCTGGTGGTGGCGGCGCCTTCGATGGAACTCAGGAGCACGCGGCGCAGAGAGTTGCCGACGGTGTGCCCATAGCCGGCCTCAAAGGGCTCGGCGACGAATTTGGCGTAGGTGTCTTTGCGCGAATCGTCATCCTTGACGAGACTCTTCGGCATTTCGAAACGGCCTAAACGAACTGGCATGTTTCAGGTGTCTTTCTATTTCCCCGGGTTACCCTCGGCGCAGATGGCGAACGATGAGATTCATCGCCGCCCGAGGACCTACGGGGCTTCTGTGTGGTGCGCTTGCGAGCGGCGAAGAAAGACGATGCGCGCGGGTTTGGCAAACGGAATGTTTGTGAGCGCGGATGCTGATGGCGACATGAGGGTCGCCTCTCCTTGGGCACAATGGTTACCGCACGGTTTCGTTGAAGTAGATCTTCACGTTCTTCGTCGCCCGGCCGGCGGCGATGATGTCGAGCTTGCCGTCGCCGTTGAGGTCGGCCAGCACGAGGTCTTCGCAGGCCATCTCGTTGTCGTCGATGACATGTTGCGTCCAGTGTTGATAGCTCTCGTCGGGCACGAAAAGTTTGATGCCCACCTTCGCGCCTTTCGTCTGCATGGCGCGCCAGCCGACTACGACCTGGTCGCGGCCCAAGCCCAGCAGATCGCCGCAGGCCAGGGCGTGCCCGTCTTCGAGCGTGGAATCGAGCACGGTGCGCGGCGGCGTCTTGCTCTCGGAATTGGCAGCGTCCTTGAGGTAGAGGGCGAGGGTGTTGCCGTGCATGGGCTCGACCGCTGCACCGAAGGGCTCGCACTCGCCGTCGCGCGTGCGCCAGCCGATCCGGATTTCGCCGACGCCGGCGAGCGGAGGCTGGTAGTCGGCGTGCTGAATGGCGCGGCGGCATTTCCACTGGCCGTCCTCGCGCATCGCGATGGAGACGCCTTCTTTCCCGCCGATCAACAAATGCTCGTGGCTCTCGTCGTCGGGAAAAACCATCCGCTCGAAATTGTGCGTCATGTGCATGTCGCCGCACACCAGCTCGCTCTTCCACTCCCCGTGAGGGTCAGCGGGCTTGCGGTAGCAGAGCGCCAGGGCCGGCGCGCCTTCGCCATTCTTGTTGCCGCGGCCATGCAGCGGCACGACCACGAGGCCCCATGCGCCATCTTCCAGCTTGATCCATTTCATCCGATGCGTGGTGGGTTCGACGCTCGGAAATTTCACGGCCTCCCACTTCTGCGTGCGGTCGGCGGGCGTGATCAAATAGAAGACCGCGCCGCTCTTTTCGGTGTCCGCGGGATTCCACTCGGCTCCGACGGCCACCTCGCACTTTCCGTCGCCATCGAGGTCGCGCGCGGCGATGCACACGTTGTCTTTCTCGGTGAGATTTTCGGCGAGCACGAATTTTTCCCACGTCGGATTGCGGTACCAGACAAACTGTTTCTTGTCCGCGAGCAGGATGTCGGGTCGCCCGTCGCCATCCACATCCGCGACGGCGAGGCCGTAGCCGATCTGGATTTTGTCGTCTATTACCACGGCGCGGAATTTTGGCTCGGTGGCGACGACGGCCGCTGTGAAAGCGGCGGAGATGGCAAGGAGGGCGCGGGTGTTCATGGGGATGGATTGGGAGAGGTTTCTGCGAGCGAGTCGGCCAGCACAGCGAGCTTCTCGCGCACACCGGGGAGGAAGCCGCGCACGCCGTGCACCGCGCACAGACACAGCGCGGGCCGCGAGAAAAAACTCATGGCGTGGGATGCGCTGAAGATGGTCACCGCATCGCCAAGCGGGAGATCGCCGGCGGGAGCGGTGAAGCGAGTCGCCAGCGCGGGCAGCGATGCGGCATCGAAGCCGGAGGGCAGCGCACCGTGCTGGAAAATCTCGCCGCGCAAATCAATCACGCATGCCGACATGCCGGGCAGTGCCGCGGCGAGTTGCGCGATGCGCGGCAAGTCGAGCACCTCGTCGGTCATGAAAAGCGCCTGGAGATTTTCCTGGTCGAGCCGCACGGGGACGGCGGCGCTCCGCGGAGCGCCGCCGTCCTCGTGCGGCAGAACCACGAGCGGCGCATGCCGCGGCGCAGGCTCCGGCGCGGGTTTCAAATCGCGCGGTTCATCCAGCGGCGCGAGCAGCGCGGCTTCCACAAGCGCCTGAAACTTCTGCGACGGAGGAAGCGGAGGCGGCGGAGCAGCGATGGCGGCAAGTTCGGCGGCCGCGGGTTGAAAAATCGCCGGCACCGTCGGATCGGCCTCCGCAAAGGATTGCGGGAGCTCCGGCGGAAATTCCGGCGCCGCCCTCAGCGTCGGTGGCGTGAGCACCATCGGCCGCACGCGCGGCGGCGGCTGGATGCTCACGGTGGCCGGTGCGAGCACGGCCGCGGGCTCGGGCTGGGTGGACTGGAGCACGGCGGCGATGAGATCGACGGAGAGCGGAGAGTCCGAGCCGACCTGCACCTCCGGCGGACGAAGGTGCGGCGTGACGGATGCGCGGGGAGCGAAGTCGCCGCTCGCCTCCACGGCTGGCTCGGGCTCTTGCAGTGTCGAAACCGCCGAAGCGGCCTCCGTGGCCTGCGGTTCCTTTGCTGGGGCGGGCTCGGAGTCCACGGGCAGAGCGGCCGGATCGCCTTCGACAGGCGCCTCGAGGTTCGGCGCCGGCATCTTTGCCTGCACCCGCACTGGCCCCGCGACGGGGATGCCGCCGAGCAAAGTCACCAACGGCGGGCTGATCTGCCGCGGGGGCGGCAGCTCCGGCCGCGCCAGTTCC
The DNA here is from genome assembly GCA_038238555.1 of Chthoniobacterales bacterium. Classification (GTDB taxonomy): domain Bacteria; phylum Verrucomicrobiota; class Verrucomicrobiia; order Chthoniobacterales; family Chthoniobacteraceae; genus JANNXQ01. Next base: position 4,543 of record JBBRXP010000056.1, read on the forward strand.
ACCCCTGCCTCGGCGGGCGCGGGCGCGGCGAAGATGATGGGATCTTCCGTCGGCGCATCGACCGGGGCGGTGCCGGGGAGATTCTGAAAAATCTCCTCGAGCGGTAGCGGAATCTTTACGCCCTCGATCGGCTGGAAGTAACGCCGGTAACCCACGGGCAGCAGCGACACAAAACGCAGCGAAGTGATTTCCACTTTCCCTCCCACCAACTGCCGCTCGATGGGCGCAAACGGAAAGGCGACGCGCACCGACTCGCTCACCCGCGGCCGTTCCCCAACGAAGATTTCATCGGGGCACCGCGCGAGGATCGCGGCAAGACTCAGAAAGATTTTCTCCTCTCCCTGCGGCGGCGAAACCGGTGCCTCGATCTGCGGCACGGGACGCTCTGTCTGGTTTGGCAAAGCGGCAACACTCTCCAGGAATGTGGCGCGCGCGGCCTCCACAGCCGGCTGCGCGATCGGATGCCGCGCGGCGCGATCCGGGCACAGACCGAGTTGGTCGAGCAGCTTTTGCAGCGGCAGCCGCACCTCGGTCTCATCGGCGGGCGCAATCGGCGAGTGGAAAATGTCGGGGCAGAGGGCGGCGATCTTCGAGAGTGCGATCGTGGCGCGGCCTCGCGCGATGTCCGAGGCAAGGTCCGCGGCGGGGATCCGAATCTCGCGCCGGACATCGTGCGCGCCCTTGCTCAAATACTGCGGCGGAATTCGCGGCAACACATCGCCGAGTGCGAGCACGATCTCGCGGGCCGCGCTGGCGTCGGCATGGAGTTCGGCGTGCTTCGTTGCGTTGCGCGCGGTGGGCACCACCACGGTCGCGCCGCGCGGCACAAAATCTTTGGGATGGAGAAACGCGGACGGATCGGGAAACGCCCGCGACTCCTCAACGTGTCCGCCGTTTCCGCCGCCAGCCGGCTTCTGCTCCACCTTCTTTTCCCCGCCGCTCTCCGGCTTTGGTTTGAAAAGATGGTCGAGTAATCCCATGAAACGTTAGTGGTCTTCCGCGGTGACCCGCAGGATTTCCTCCAACGTTGTGATTCCCTCGCGCGCTTTGTCAATGCCCGCCATTCGCAGGCTCTTCATGCCTTCGCTGATCGCCTGGTTCTTAATCACCGCGGCCGACGCCCGCTTGATGATGAGCCGCCGGATCGCTTCGGAGATCGGCAGCACCTCGAGCACCGCAGCGCGGCCCATGTAGCCGCGGCGCTTGCAGCGGTCGCAACCCGCGCCGTGATAGAAGACGGTGCCATCGCCCTCGATGCCCAATTTTTGCAGCAGTTCCGGCTCGGGCACGAACTCCTCCTTGCAGTTTGGGCAGACGCGCCGCACGAGCCGCTGCGCGCAAGTGAGCAGGATCGACGACGAAATGAGGAAGGGCTCGATGCCCATGTCGTCGAGCCGCGCGATGGCGCCGGCGGCGTCGTTGGTGTGCAAAGTGGAGAGCACTTGGTGGCCGGTGAGCGCGGCCTTTACGGCGATGTCGGCGGTTTCGTTGTCGCGAATTTCGCCGATCATCACGATGTCCGGATCCTGCCGCAGGATGGAGCGGAGCGCTTCGGCAAAGGTGAGGCCGATGTCGGTCTTCACGGCCACCTGGTTCACGCCGGAAAGCTGATACTCGATGGGGTCTTCGACGGTCACGATGTTGTACTCCGGGCTGTTGAGCTCGGAAAGCACGGAGTAGAGAGTGGTCGTCTTGCCCGAGCCGGTGGGGCCGGTGACGAGGATCATTCCGTGCGGCGCGTCGATCGCTTTTTTGAAAATGCCGAGCGTGTATTCGTCGAGGCCGAGTTGCTCGACCGACGCAGAGAGAGCGCCCTTGTCGAGCAGACGGATCACGATCTTCTCGCCGTGCGTTGTCGGCAGAATGGAAATGCGCAGATCGACTTCCTTGCCCGAGACGCGGATGCGGAAACGCCCGTCCTGCGGCATCCGGCGCTCGGCGATGTCGAGGCCGGCGAGAATCTTGATCCGCGAGGCGATGGGAAGCTGGAGCGCCTTGGGCGGCGAGCTGGCTTCGATGAGATTGCCATCCACGCGGTAGCGGAGCTTGAGCTGCCTTTCAAAAGGCTCGATGTGAATGTCCGATGCCTTCTCCTTGAGCGCCTGCACGAGGATCAAATTCACGATCTTGACCACCGGCGCGTCTTCGCTCGACACCGCAAGCCGGTCGAGGTCGATCTCTTCGCGGTTCTCTTTTACCTGCTCGATGCTGCCGTCCATGTGCGCCGCATCCTTGAGCACTTGATCCATCGCGGCGCTGGCCGAGCCCACGCCGCTGAGCGCTTCGGTCACGCTGCGCTCGGTGGTGATCATCGACACGATCTCGAGCTTCGTGCGCTGTCGCAGATCGTCGAGCGCGAGCACGTTTAGCGGGTCGGCCATCGCCACGAAGAGCTTGTTTCCGAGCCGGCACACGGGCGCGAGTTTGTATTGGCGGGCCATGTCCTTCGGCACCAGCGACTGCACGTCTTCGGGCACGCGCACTTTGGAAAGATTGATGGGCGGCGTGTCGAGGCAGCGGCCCATCGAGATCACCATGTCCTGCTCGGTCACGTATTGTTTATCCACCAGCAGCTTGAGCAGCCGGCCGCCTTGTTTCTTCTGAATGTCCATCGCCTCCTGGAGCTGCGATTGCAGCAGCAGCCCGTCTTCAATGAGAACGTCGGCGATCCGCTCGCCAAAGGATTTGATGCTCATAGCGCGATCCGGTAAGTCTCGCCGAGGACTTGGAAGATGGCCTTCGGTTGAGCGATGTGCCACTGCACCGTGTAATCGAGGAACTGCTGCACGGCCTCCTTGCCCACCGAGTCAAAGGGGTTGGCCATCGCGACCATGATCGTGCGGCTGATCACATCGAAAGGCACGATGAGCCGCCCGAGCGTGAGCTTCTCCGGCAGCATCTTTACGATCGAGCGATCCACGTCGTAGGACTCCAGCGGGATGTAAGCAAACTTCGCGCGGTCGAGGATTCCGCACAGCATCGCATCAAGCTCGATCGCACCGCGGCGGCAGATTTCGTCGATCAAAGAAATCGCCATCGTGTTGGCGGCGAGGCCGTGATTTTTTTTCTGCACACGCTCGAGCGCAGAGCTCGCGATCTCCTCGGGGACGATTTTGTTTTGGATGAGAAATTTCGCGAGCGCCTCGTTGCCGTCGGGCTGGCCGTCGAGCTTGGCCTCGATGCTCTTGCGCATGGCTTCGTTGCGCATGGCGGGGCCGTCCACGCGCAGAGTCTGCTCGGTGGCCATGAGCGTGCCGGTGTCCGCCACCGCGCCCCGGAAATCCACGTCGATGGCCGACGGCGCCGCGCTTCCACGTTTGGCAAGGAGCAGTTGCACGTCTTCGAGCGCGGTGGCGATTTCCTTGTTGCCCGGCAGCTTTTGCAGGATGGCCTCGTACTCCAGCATGGCCGCGGAGTATTGCCCCATCTCGACGTAAATCTCCGCCAGCTTGCGCCCGATCTTGAGCGCTTCGTCGTCCTTGCCGATGCGCTGGTAGGCGTCCTTGAGAATCTCGAGCGACTGAGTGTCCTGCGGATTGGCCTGCGTGATGACCTCGAACATCTCGATGGTCTGCAAGACCTGCTCCTGTTCTTCGGCTGGGATCGTCGGTGGGCTTAAAGTCATGGGCGCGAATCGCTGGACGTTGACCAAGCTAAATCCGTGCCCCTCGGGGAAGTTGAGAGTTGAGTGTTGAGAGTTGAGTGTCGCCGATCTTCAACTCTCGCCTTTCCCATGTCGCTTCCCGCTCTCAAATACAACGCCGACGGGCTCATCCCCGCGATCGTCCAGGACTTTCAGACACGCCGCGTGCTGATGATGGCGTGGATGAACGAGACCGCGCTGCGGGCCACTATCGACAGCGGCTCCATGGCTTACTGGAGCCGCTCGCGGCAGCGGCTCTGGCGCAAAGGCGAGACCAGCGGCCACACTCAGCGCGTGGTGCGTTGGGCGATGGATTGCGACGCCGACACGCTGCTCTTTGAAGTCGAGCAAACCGGCGCCGCCTGCCACACCGGTTACATGAGTTGTTTCTTCGCGGCCTTCGCTCCCGACGCCACGCCGCTCGAGACGATCGAACAGCGCGTCTTGGAACCGACTCCCCAAGCATGACTCTTCAGCCCTCGCTCGCCGAGTTCCGCAAGTTGGCCGCGCAAGGCAACGTCATCCCTGTCCACACCGAGCTCATCGCGGATGCCGAGTCGCCCGTGTCCGCTTTTCAAAAGATCGACACCGGCGGGTATTCGTTCCTCTTCGAGTCGGTCGAGAAGAGCGACCAGGCCGGCCGCTATTCCTTTGTGGGAGCCGAACCGCGGGTGGTCTTCGAAAGCGCCGGCCGCTCGATTCGCATCACGGAAGCAGGAGTCACGCGCGAGTTTGACACCGCGGGCGATCCGCTCCACGAGCTCGAGACGCTCATGCAGCGCTATCGTTACGTCCCCTCCCCTGCCCTGGCCGATGCGCGCTTCGCCGGCGGTGCGGTCGGATATCTTTCTTACGACATGGTGCGCTTCTTTGAGCCGACCGTGCCGGCGTCTCCGCCCGACGATCTCGCGATGCCCGAAAGCCTCTTCATCATCACGGAGACCTTGCTCATCTTCGATCACCGTACGCGCCGGCTGCGCATCGTCGCCAATGCATTCATAGATGAAGATGCGGACGCAGCTTACGCACACGCCACCGGCGAGATCGCGCGCATCGTAGGGAAACTCGCGCAGCCCACAAACCTGCCGCTCATCCCCATCACACCGGCGCCAGAAATCGCGCCGCCTGCCAGCAACACCACTCGCGAGGATTACATGAAGATGGTGAGCGAGGGGCAGGAATTCATCCGCGCCGGCGACATCTTTCAGTTTGTGCCCTCGCAGCGTTTCGAGACCGCGTACACCGGCGACCCACTCACTCTCTACCGCACGCTGCGTTACGTGAACCCATCGCCTTACATGTTTTGCATGAAATTCGCGGGGCGGTTTGCGCTCGTGGGTTCCAGTCCCGAGGTCCACGTACGCGCCATCGAGGGGCGCATCGAGATCCGCCCCATCGCCGGCACGCGCCGCCGCGGAGCCAATGCCGCGGAAGATGAAGCCAACGCGCAAGACCTGCTCGCCGATCCCAAGGAGCGCGCCGAACACCTCATGCTCGTCGATCTCGCCCGCAACGACGTCGGCCGCGCCAGCGAATTCGGTTCCGTAAAAGTCACCGACTTCATGACCATCGAAAAGTACAGCCACGTCATGCACATCGTCTCGAATGTCGAAGGCCGCCTGCGCCCCGGCCTCACCGCTTACGACGTGATGCGGGCCACCTTCCCCGCCGGCACCGTGAGCGGCAGCCCCAAAGTGCGCGCACTCCAGATCATCAACGCCTGCGAGAAAAACAAACGTGGTGTGTATGCCGGCGCGGTGGGTTACTTCGGCTTCGATGGCAACACCGACTCCTGCATCGCCCTGCGCACCGTGGTGCTCCAAGGCGGCAAAGCCTATGTGCAAGCCGGCGCCGGAGTCGTAGCCGACTCGACCCCCGAGGCCGAATACAACGAGACGGTGAGTAAAGCGATGGGCATGATGGCCGCTATCGCGCGCGCGCGCGCCATCGTCGCTCCGCGAATTACCGCCTGACTCGCGGCCTGCGCCCCGTTCGCCTTCCGGTTGCCCGGCCCGATTTATGGAAGCACGGACACTCGGATGCGGACGAACCTCGCTGCCGCCTGCTCGGGCGTGACGGTGTCGAGGAACTTGTATTGCTTCAAGCCATCGCCGGGAATTGGATCGGTGATGACGGGAGCGATCGTCGTCGCGCCGGCGAAGGAGAGATCGTCGGCGGCCTCCATGACGACGGAGAGTTTGGGATCGTCGTCGCGCACATTGAGGATCGTCAGCAGCCGTCCGGCGGCATCGGCGGTCGTCGCAAAATAAAGGGGCGAAGAGGCGCTGCGGGCGGGGAGGCGCACCGCGTATTCGAGCAGGTTTGACAGGCCGTCGGAGTCGGGATCGGCCGTGGGCGCGGCCAAGGCGGCTTCGGCTGGAAGGGTGAAGTTCAAGCTTTGCCAGCCGGCATAGGAAGAGATGACGTTGAGCCCGTAGGTCTGCGTAGTGGAGCCGCGCGAGTAACCTTTCGTGGCCGTGCCGGCGTCGGTGACGCGGAGAGTGACGCTCTGATTTCCAGCAGCGCCGGCCGGTGGAATGCCGGAGACCGCGCCTGCCGTGCTCACCGACAGCCACGACGGTCCCGATACCCTGGTAAAGGTGAACGCGTTGGCTTCGGTATCGGTGGCGGTCGCCGTGTAGGAATAGGCGAGTCCCATCGTCGCCGTCGTCACTGCCGCGGAGGTGAAGGTCGGAGGTCGATTGCCGGGATTGGTCACGCCCACACTTCCCGAGGGCGTGCCGTCGCCGTCGGGGTCGAGGAGTTCACCTCCATTGGTGATCCCGTCGCCGTCGCTGTCGAGCGCGGCCAGGGTGGCGTTCCAAAATGGCACGTCGGTCGAAGTGCCGCCGATCGCCGTGAAGACGGCTGCGCCGAAAGGCGTGCGCGTGCCGCCTCCGTTGGGATTCACGTGGCAATTCGAGCAAGTCGCGACGCTCCCGTTGGGAATGCGCGCCACGCGGAACGACCGGCCCTGCGCCTCCCGGCAGAGCACTCCTGCGAGGCAGACAGCGAGCGTGATCGAAAGACCCGGACCGTTGGCTGGGGAGAACCAAGTCACCTAGGCAAAGACCTGGGTCATCGCCTTCGCCTTTACCAGCTCCCGCGGCTGATTGAGGTGATTATAGACGATGGTATCCGGGTCGATGCCGAAGGCGTGGTAGATGGCGGCGAGCAACTCGGTGGGATGCACCGGATCACTCTTCGGACTCGAGCCCGTGGCATCGCTCTCACCGTGGACGTAGCCGCGCTTGATGCCGGCACCGGCCACGCACGCGGTGTAGCAGTACGGCCAGTGGTCGCGGCCGTCGGCGCTGTTGATGTTGCCGCTGGTGCTCAAGCCTTTCTCGGGGCTGCGTCCAAATTCTCCGAGTGCGACGACGAGCGTTTCATCGAGCAACCCGCGCTGATCGAGGTCGTCGATGAAGGCGGTGAATCCATGATCGAACATGGGGCCGGCCTGCGTCTTGAGCCGCGTGGTCAGGCCCTGGTGCATGTCCCACGAATGATCCGAGGAATTTGCCACTTTCGGCCAGATGACTTCGACCACGCGCGTGCCGGCCTCCACCAGGCGCCGCGCGAGGAGCAGCGATTGGCCAAAGGTATTCATGCCGTAAGCCGCGCGCATCTTGTCGCTCTCGCGGTCGATGGCAAAGGCGTCGCGCGCTTTGCCGCTGGTGATGAGGTCGAGCGCTTTGCCGTAGTATTCGTCGAGGTGGTAATTTTCCACCGCTTTCTCGATCTCGGGCATGGTGCTCTCGATGGACTGGCGCAGGCTCGCGCGCCGCTGGAGGCGTTGGGCGAAAACGTCGGGGCGCAGATTGAGATCATCGACCTTCACTCGATTCATCTTGGTCATGTCGAGGTCGTCGCCATCCGGGAAGAGCGTGTAAGGATCGAAGCCTTTGCCGAGGAAGCCCGCGGTGCCGCCCTTGCCGACGACGTTCGATTCCTGCAAAGGCCGCGGCAGAACGACGAAGGGCAGCATCGGCTCGGTGGGCGGCTTCAAGCGGATGATGTTCGAACCAAAGTTTGGGTAATCCTTTCCGTTGGGCGGCTCGAGCTGGCCGGAGGGCGAGACCTTGTCGGTGGTGTAGCCGGTCATGATCTGGTAGATCGCGGCGGTGTGATTGAAGAGGCCGTTGGGCGTGTAGCTCATCGAGCGGATCATCGAGAACTTGTCGTTGATCGTCGCGAGCTTCGGCAGGATTTCGGTGAAGTTGATGCCGGGGATTTTCGTTTTGATGTTTGTGAACGGGCTGCGGATTTTGTCCGACACGTTCTCCTTGGGATCCCACATATCGAGATGGCTCGGCCCGCCTTGCAGATAGACCATGATGACGCTCTTGGCCTTGCCCCAGCCGGGGCCGCCTTTCACGATGCCGTCTGCAGCCGCCTTTGCGCGCAGCGTGAGCATCGAACCGAGCGTGCAGCCGAGAATGGCCGAGCCGCCCACACGGAGCAGGTCGCGGCGGGTGATACCGAGGTGAGTGTCGCAAAGGTCGCGACCGGGCTGTCCAGGGATGCGGATCATAGATTGAGTGGGGATGGGATTTGCGAATGAATGGCTCAGGTGGGGAACCAGCGCCAGTGGGAAAATTTAGGAAAGAAAACCGGAGATGGAAAAATGGACGCCACTCAACTCTCAACTCTCCGATAAGGCAGCAATCCCTGCACGCCGCCTTCGCGGCCAAAGCCGCTTTCCTTGAATCCGCCGAAGGGCGAGCTCGGGTCGAATTTATTGTACGTGTTGGCCCACACCACGCCGGCGCGCAGCTTTGAGATCATCTTGAAAATCTTCGAGCCCTTGTCGGTCCACACGCCGGCGCTCAAGCCGTATGGCGTGTTGTTCGCGCGCTCAATGGCTTCTTCCGGAGTGCGAAAGGTCATCACGCTCAACACCGGTCCGAAGATTTCCTCCTGCGCCACCCGATGGCTCGCGGTGACGCCGGTGATGAGGCTCGGCGCAAACCAATACCCGCGCTCCGGCAAGGCACAGCGCGTTTGAAAAAGCTCGCCGCCTTCACTCACGCCGGCCTCGACCAGCGAGCGGATTTTCTCGAGTTGCAGCCGCGAATTGATCGCGCCGATGTCGGTGTTCTTGTCGAGCGGATCGCCCACGCGCAACGTGGCGATGCGATCGCGCAACTTGCGCATCATTTTTCCGAAGATGCCCTCCTGCACCAGCAGCCGCGAGCCCGCGCAGCAGACGTGGCCTTGATTAAAGAAGATGCCGGCGACCACGCCCTCGACCGCTTGATCGAGCGGCGCATCTTCAAAGACGAGGTGCGCCGCCTTGCCACCGAGTTCGAGCGTGAGCTTCTTGTGGGTCGATGCCGCAGATTTCGCGATGAGCTTTCCCACTTCGGTCGAACCCGTGAAGGCGATCTTGTCCACATCCCGATGCTCGACCAGCGCGCGCCCCGTCTCGCCCGCGCCGGTGATGATATTGACCACGCCATCCGGCAGCTCCGCCTCCTGCAAAATCCGGGCGAAGTGCAGCGCCGAGATGCTCGTGGTTTCCGCCGGCTTGAGCACGCATGTGTTGCCGCAAGCCAGCGCCGGCGCGACCTTCCACGCCGCCATGAGCAGCGGGAAATTCCACGGGATGATCTGCCCGCACACGCCCACCGGCGCGCTCTTCCGGCCCGGAAATGCGTAGTCGAGTTTGTCCGCCCAGCCCGCGTGGTAAAAGAAATGCGCGGCCATCTGCGGCAGGTCGAAGTCGCGCGATTCCTTGATGGGCTTGCCGCCGTCCATCGTCTCGATCACGGCCAGTTCTCTCGATTTTTCCTGAACGATGCGCGCGATCCGGAAAAGATATTTCCCGCGCTCGCGTCCCGGCAACCGGCTCCAGTGCTTGAACGCGCGGCGGGCGGCTGCGACCGCCGCGTCCACGTCGGCGGCCTCCGCACGCGCGATTTCCGCGAGCGGCTCTTCGTTCGCCGGATTGATCGACGAAAAATAATCGCCGCCCCGAGGCGCGACGAATTTGCCGCCAATGAAAAGTTCGTAGCGCCCCGCGATCTTCACCGGCGCAGTCTCCGGCGCCGGCGCGTAATCCCACGCGGCGCCGAAGCTCAGCCGCCGCTCGCGCGCTGGCACTGGCTTTGGAATGACGGCGAGAGATCGGCGGGACATGGGCGCGAGCTTTAACAAGACGGGGGGCTTGTCAACCGCCGCGGGCGACGCTATTCCCACACTCCCGCGAAAAAACAGCCCATGATCAAAGTCGAAAATCTCACGAAACGTTACGCAGGCGTCACTGCCATCGATGACCTCAACTTCGAGGTCGAGAAGGGCGAGATCGTCGGCTTCCTCGGCCCCAACGGCGCAGGCAAAAGCACCACGATGAAAATCCTGACCGGCTACCTGCCGGCCACCGCGGGCCGCGCGACCATCGCCGGGTTCGACGTCTTCGAGCACTCCATCGAAGCGCGCCGCCGGCTCGGTTATCTGCCGGAAAATACTCCGCTCTACACCGACATGCGCGTCGGCGAATACCTCCGCTACCGCGCCCGGCTCAAGGGCGTGCCCGGCTCGAAACTCCGCGAACGGGTGGGCGACGTCGTCGAGCTTTGCAGCCTGCGGGAAGTCGAGCGCAAGATCATCGGCGCGCTTTCAAAAGGTTACCGCCAGCGCGTGGGCCTGGCCGATGCCTTGGTGCACGATCCTGAGCTGCTCATCCTCGACGAGCCCACCATCGGCCTCGATCCAAATCAAATCCGGCACGTGCGCGAGCTCATCAAAAACCTCGGCGGCAAACGCACCGTGCTCATCTCCACCCACATCCTGCCCGAAGTCGAGATCATGTGCTCGCGAGTCATCGTCATTCACGAAGGCCGCATCCGCGCCTCCGACACCGCCGAAAATCTCCTGCGCAATCACCGCTCCCTCGGCTCGATGCGGGTGGAAGCCAAAGTCGCCGACGACGGCGCCGGCGACGCCCTCGCCCGCCTGCCCGGCGTGAAAGGAGTAACCGTCGAACGCGACGGCGACTGGTCCGTCTTCCAACTCCGCCTAGACGCAAACGCCGATCCCAGTGAAGACGTGTGGCGGCTGGCCAACGAGAAACATTGGAACGTCCGCGAGATGACCCGCCGCCGCTCGACCTTGGAAGACGTCTTCGTCGAACTAACTCACTCAGATAGCTAACAAAGAGTTATCGAAGACGGGCGCGTTATGCATCGAGGCGCGCCACCCAACACTCAACTCTCCAACACTCCACCTCCCCGCATGAGAACCTTCCTTACCCTCTTCACCCGCGAGGTGAAATCCTTCTTCTACAGCCCGATCGCCTACGTGGTGCTCTTCTACTTCCTGTTACTTTCCGGGTTTAACTTCTACTTTCAAATCTCGATCCTCAATGGTTATCCGAGCGAGTTCACCGTCGTGGAAGTCTTCTTCATGCCGGCGCTGTTCTGGTTTCCCTTCATCTTAAGTTTCCCGCTCATCACCATGCGCGTTTACTCGGAAGAGTTTCGGATGGGCACCTTGGAAACTCTCACCACCGCCCCCGTCACGGACTGGCAGGTGGTGCTCGCGAAGTTTGCCGGAGTTGTCTTCTTTTACGTTATCCTCTGGGCGCCGAGCCTCCTGTCGTTTGCCTGCTTCAAATACATCACAGGCCACGAGGCGGTGAATGCCGCTGGCGCTTACTGGGGCACTTACCTTCTGTTATTCTTGATGGGTATGTTTTACATCTCCATCGGCTGCCTGGCGTCGGCACTTACCAAAGATCAGATCAATGCGGCCACGATCTCTTTCACCACCATTACCCTGCTGCTCTTTCTTGGCTTCCTTTCCGATATCGTCGGCGTTACCGATCCCACCCTTAAGGACATGAACAGTTACATCTCCGCGGTCGAGCACATGCGCGACTTTTCCAAGGGCATCATCGATTCGCGCCCGATCGTCTGGTATCTCTCCATGACGGCGCTCATGACGTTCCTCACCTTGCAGGTCTTCCAATATCGGAAGTGGAAAGCATAACTCACGCGTTCACAATTTTCCTGTATGTCTGATACTCCCACTCCCGAAATCGCTCCGTTACCCGAGCCCACCGAGGCGCCCGCGCCGGCGCCGGAACAGAAGAAAGTCGTGCATATCGGCCGCGCAACCATTGCACTCAATGTGCTGCTTCAGTTACTCATCTTTGCGGCTCTGATCCTCATGGTCAATTACCTCAGCTTCCGCCATTTCAAGCGTTGGGATTTTTCCCGCGACCAGAAATACGCGCTAAGCTCGCAGACCAAGGCAGTGCTCGGCAGTCTGCCCAAAACCGTGAAGGCGGTGATCTTCTTTTCGGGAGCTTCGGAGATTTACCCAGACGTGCAGGCCCTCCTCCGGGAATACGAGTATGCGTCCAACAAGCGCTTCAACACCGAGATCGTCGATCCTTACCGCAACATCACCCGCGCGCAGGAGCTTCAAACCAAGTATAAGTTTGGCGCCAACGAGAACATCCTCATCCTCGACTACGACGGTAAGTCGAAGTTTGTAAACGCAAACGACATGGCGGAGATCGACACGCCCGATCAGATGGCGATGATGATGGGCCAGGGTCCACGGGTTAAGGCATTCAAAGGTGAGCAGGTAATCACCAGCGCGCTCATCGAGTTGGTCGAGAGCAAGCCGAATAAGATCTATTACCTCACCGGGCACGGCGAGGCGGAACTTACCGGGCCGGACACCAAGGTTTTCAACGAAAGCCTCAAGCGGCAGAACATCCAGGTCGCGGCGCTTACGTTACTCAATCAGAACAGCGTCCCGGAGGATGCGCGCGGCCTCATCCTTAATGCGCCGAAGCGCGACATTTCGGAGCTCGAACAGAAGCTGATCTCCGATTACTGGGATAAGAAGGGGCGCATTTTTGTTAATCTCAACCCGACCTCCAGCACACCGCGTCTCCGTGCGTTACTTGTCGATAACGGCGTAACGCCAGCCGATGACCGCGTCATCCGCACCGGCACTTATCTTTCACAGAATGAAGACGGCGGAGTCGCCCTCAAGAGCGGGCTCATCAGCAGCCCCACCTTCACCGTGCTCGATAGCCACACGAAACTGACCAAGGATCTCGAAGGCGCGACCAAGCAGTTCCTCGGCGACACGCAATCGCTGCAGATCGACCGCACCAAGGAACAGACCGCGAGAGAACGCTTCACGCCGCTGCTGGAATCCGGCGAAGGCTTTTGGGGAGAAACCGAATTCGCCGATAAGAGCCAGACGCCCTTCTTTGACCCAGCCAAGGATCGGCTCGGTCCGCTAACACTGGCGGTGGCCGTCGAAAAGGGCGGGGTCGCCGACACCCGCGTAAAGGTCGAAACCGCGCGCCTCGTCGTGATAGGTAACGGAGAAGTTCTGAGTGACAAGGCATACCGGCTCTCGGAAGGAGTAACCATCGACCTTGCCATGAATACATTGAACTGGCTGCTCGACCGCGAGGAGTTGATCGGCATCCCCGCCAAGGAGAAGAAGCAGATGACCATCAAGCTCGACGAACTCCAGATGAACCGGCTCAAAGCTTTGGTGCTCCTGGTTATCCCAGGGATTGTGGCCATCTGCGGGATCGGCAATTGGTGGGCGCGGCGGAGTTAGTAAGATTGCGAAGAGACGTAAGATGAAACTCAAAAATACAATCCTCCTGATGATCCTGGCGCTGGGTGCCTTTGCTTATATCTGGTTTGTGGAGCGCCATGAGAAGACCACCAAGCAGCTCGCCGAGGAAGGGAACCGCGTGCTGAAGTTCGATCGCGATAAGATCAATGACATTGTGATCAAGAGTAACGAGGCGAAGATCGAACTTAAGAAAGATGACAAGGGCGTGTGGCAACTCATTGAGCCGGTGAAAGACCGGGCGGATTCGATGGCGCTCTCGCAACTCTTTACGGAATCCGAGGCGCTGAAGTACGTGGAGAAGATCGACAACAAGGGCAAAGGCGCGACCAAGGAGCAACTTAAGGAATTTGGCCTTTCGGATCCGGCGACGCGCCTGCGTTTCTCGGGTGGAGACAAGCCGGTCGAAATCTTATTTGGCAAAGACACTGCCACGGAAGGCAAGGTCTATGTGAAGCTGGATAACTCGAACGCGGTCTATGTGATTGGTAACTCGCTTAAGAGTCAGATCGGCAAGAAGGCGGACGAATTCCGGGACAGGAAGCTGACCGACATCTCCACCACGCGGGTGAACAAGGCGGCGCTGAAAACTCCGGCAGGCGAGATCGAGTTTAGCAAAGATAAGGATAACCACTGGACTTTGAACAAGCCGCTTAAGGCTCGCGGAGACGACTCGAAGATCGGCGACCTGATTTCGCAAGCCGCCAATGCGCGCGTTGAGTCCTTCATCGCCGATGCTGCGAACTTGAGCGGCTATGGATTGCAGGAGCCGCGCGCGACTTTCACGATCCACGCCGAGGGCAGCGAGCAGCCCGTGGTATTGCAACTCGGCGGGCATCCCAAGGACGAGAAGGAGAAGGACAAGGTCTATGCGAAGTTATCCACTCGCGACACCGTCGTGCTGTTACCCAAGTCGATCGAATCGCTTATCGAGACGAAGCCAAACGATCTTCGCGACAAGAATCTGATCCGCGTGGACGCTGACATCGTGGATCGCATCGGCATCGAAGGAGCGGGTGGAGAGAAGATCGTGCTGGCGCGAAGCGGGGAGTCGTGGGTGCGCAAAGACGGCGACAAAGACATCGCCATCAACGTCGCCGCCGCGCGACGGCTGCTCGATGACTTACGCCAGCAACAAGTAACTAACTTCGTTGCCGACGTGGCGACCGAGTTGCCGAAGTATGGACTCGATCAGCCAAGGGTGAAGGTAACTCTGAGCAGTTATGCGAGCCAGAACACCGCCGAGACGAAGGCCGGAGAGAAGCCGATTGTGTCCATCCTTTTTGGCAAGAGCGAGGGTGGGAATACTTATGCCAAGCTCGACGACGAGCCGTTTATCGTGGCGGTGCCAGATATGTTGCTCGAGGATGTGCTCATCGATCCACTGCAATGGCAGCCGCTGGAGATTTATAAGAACAAGGCGGACGACATTACTTCCCTTGAGATTCGGAAGGAAGGCCAGCCGACTTTGTCGCTGGAGCGTGATAAGGAGAAGACCTGGAAGTTATCCAAAGGCGACGGCAAGGTGAACCAGATGAACATCACTTCACTGGTGAATACGCTGGCAACTCTGCGCGCCGTGCGCTGGGCCGGTGCGGCCACGGGAGAGCAGGGGTTGGATAAGCCGGCGATCACCGTTTCCTTTAAGACCAGCGGCAATGCGGGCGGTAAGTTGAGCATCGGCAAGGTAACGGGCGATGAGTTATGGCCGGCGACTGCGGAGGGAGTTGCCGGGGTGTTTTTAGTTAGTCGGCCGGACAAGGAGGCGTTTGACCTCGCGCTAATCGAGAAGCCGCCGCAAGCTGTCCCACTGCCGAATGCAACAGCACCGCCCGACCCGGCGGTTCCGCCGCCTCCCGCCCCCGAACCGGCAAAGGAAGCGCCCAAGCCTCCGAGCCCGGCCGAGGCGCCCGCCCCCCGGCAGCCTTAATAGCTCGGAGCGCCGGCTCTTAATAATCCGCCAAACATGCAACTCACCGACGAACAAAAACAAGCAGTGACCGCGTGGATCGCGGAGGGTCTCAAGCTCTCCGATGTGCAACAACGCCTCGCGGACAAATTCGACATCCGCGTTACTTACATGGAGGCGCGGATGCTCGTGGATGATTTGCGCGTGACGCCTCAAGACCCCGCGCCGGCCGTAGTCCAGCAGCCGCTCGGAGATGCGGCGGTGGCTCCGGCTGCGGAGTCGTTGCTCGCGGCGGACGCACCGCCGAAGAGCGGAGTGGCGGTCAATGTGGATGAGATCACGCGGTCCGGGGCGTTGGTGAGCGGGAGTGTGACGTTCAGCGATGGAGGGAAGGCGGGGTGGTATCTCGATCAGACGGGGCGGCTGGCGATGGTGCCGGGCGCCGAGGGTTATCGGCCGCCGCCGGCGGATGTGCCGCAGTTTCAGGAAGTGCTGGATCGGGAGCTGCAGAAGATGGGGTTCTGAGATCGCGGCGGAGGCGCCGCGGGCACTTCCTGCGGCGAGGCGCCGCAGCTACTTCAGCTCTTCGATGAAGGTGAGGAGGTCGGCCATGGCTTGCACGTCGAGGCCGGTCTCGAGACCTTCGGGCATGAGGCTTTGGCCGGAGGAGCTGCTGCCTTTGATCTGAGCGCGCTCGATCGTTTGCTCGATGCCGCCGGCCATGCGCACGGACAGGCCGCTGGCATCGTCTTTGGTGATGATGCCGCTGAGGGTCTGGCCGTCTTTGGTGTTGACGAGGTAGGCGATGAATTGGGGCGCGACTTCTTTGTGCGGTTCAAGAATGGCCGTGAGCAACGCCTCTCGTCCCTTGGTCTTCACGGTGACGAGATCGGGGCCGACGGCGAAGCCCTGGCCCACGGCGCGGTGGCAGGCGATGCAGCGCGTGAGGAAGAGGGCCTGGCCGCGTGTGGCGTCGCCATTGGTGGCGAGGGCAGGTTGGAATTTGGCGACCGTCTCGGCGCGCGACGGCGGGAGCACCGAGGCCAGTGCGCGCTTCGCGAGCGCTGCGATTTTTGCGTCTTTGTGTTGGGCGAGGCTTTGCACTTGGGAGGCGCTTAGCTCGGTGGGCGGGATGACGCCGGAATCAATGGCGGTGAGCAGCGCCGCGGTGCGATCCGCGCGCGCGATGCAAGCAGAGAGCGCAGCTTCCCGAGCCGTGGGGCCGTAGTGCGGCCAGCGGTCGAGAAGCGCGCGGGCGATCTCGCCGGAGGATTGTTGCGCGATCATGTGGATTGCGCCTGCCTGGATGGAATCGAGTTGGCCTTGGCCGAGGCAGTGGAGCAAGGCGTCGCGCGCTTGCTGAGACGCGGTGAGGCTGAGCAGGTCGATCGCTTCGAGGCGCGATGCGGTCGCTGCATTCGAGTCCGCGGCGATGCTGGCGGCGCGAGCGAAGACGGCGGCGAGTTTGTGCCCGGTGTCGGCCTTTTCGATGCTGGAGCCAGCGCGGCGCAGACCTTCGCCGAGAGCGTGGAGCCAGAGCGGATTGGGATCGCGCGCTGCGAGGAATTCGATCGTCGCCGCGGGCTCGGAGGCGGCGCGCATCTCGACGAGCTTGGCGATAAAAGACGCGGCGTCTTTCGCGAGCGCGGGATCCTGGGTGAAGGGATCGAAGAGCAGGCCAGTCAAGATCGCGGGCGGGCCGCTGAGCAGCGCGGCGGAGAGCCAGCGATCGGCGTGGCCAGCGATCGCGAGCTTCACGAAAGCCGGCGCGAGGGATCGCGTTTTTCGCAGCGCGGTTTCGATGGTGAAGATCAACTGAAAGCGCAGTCGCGCGCTCGCGTCGTCGGCCAGTGCGGCGAGTTTTTCCGGCAGGCGCGCGGTGAAGGTGTCGCGGTCGATGAGCTTCTCCGCGAAGAGCACGGCGCGCTCGCGCACCGCGGCATCGGAGTCGGCGAGCGCGTGGAGGATCACCTCTTCGTCGAGCGCGCCGAGACCATCGAGGCAGCCCAGCGCGTGAAGCCTCGCGAGCGGCTCCCGCGATTCTCGAATGAGCTTCGCGAGCAACGGGCCCGCTGCTTTGTCCTGCCGCTCGTAGAGAAGGCGCGAGGCGCAGTCGCGGTGCCAGCCGTTGGGATGCTCGAGCGTTTGCACCAGCGCGGCGGTGCTGGCCGCGCCGAGCTCCACCTTGTTGCGCCGCGTCCAATCTGCGCGATCGGGGGCGATGCGGTAGATGCGTCCGCGATCGTTGCCGCTGTTGAGGTCGAGGTGTTTTTTGATTTCGTCGGGAATGCTGAACGGGTGCTCGATGACCTCGCGATACATGTCCATCACGTGGAGGCAGCCGTCGGGCGCGTTGGCAAAATCCACGACGCGCACCCATGTGTCGCGGCTCGCGGCGAACTCGTAGCCCTGCTCGTCTTCCGGGCGCTTGCCGATGAGGCTCACGCCATCGGCGGAAATCCTTTTGCGATGCACGAGCTGGCCGCCGGCATCGCCGGTGAAAGTGTTGCCCACAAAGTCCGCGCCATACGCATCGCCGCGATAAACGGTGGTGCCCGTCGCGCCCGTGAAGTAACCGCTCACTCGTCCGCCGCCCTCGACCCCGCCCCGCACCACGCCCGCGATGCGCCAGCGCGTGCGCATGATGCGCCACGGCTCATCGGGGCTGATGCGGAAGACTTCCGCCGCGCCGCCATCCGCGGCGATGCTCTGTCGCGAGGGCGGCATGTGGAAGGCGGGATTGCGCGCCGAGTAGCGGTCATCGTAGAGCCACGTCTGGAGATGATCGGAGTTCGAGCACCCGAACTTTCGGCCCGTGTTATCGAAGCTCATGCCATACTGCGCGCCGCCGGCTTCGAGGCCGAATTCGTGCGTGCGCGGATCGAACCAGATGTCATGTCCGCCGAGTTCTTGCGCGGGCAATTCCGGACGCTTGAGACAACTAATGGCCCCGCGATTTCCACCGCCGGCGAGCACGTGGATGCGATTGTCCTGCCCCCACTGGAGGCTGTTGAGGAGCCCCTGCACGTTGAGCAATTTCAGGCCGGTGCCAAAGCCGGTATAAACTTTCTCGCGCACCTCGGCGCGGCCATCGCCGTCGTTGTCTTTGAAGAACCAAACGTCCGGCGTGGCGGCGACGTAGAGACCGCCGTTGGCCCAGATCAAGCCGGTCGGCCACGGCAGATCATCGGCGAAGACGCGGCTCGTCTCGTAGTAACCGTCGCCGTCCTTGTCTTCGAGCATCGAGATGCGGCCGAGGTGCGGCGACGCCTCGCGCATCTCGGAGTAGTCGATCATTTCGCAGACAAACATGCGGCCATTTTCATCGAAGCAGATGGCGATGGGATCGCGCACCTGCGGCTCGTGGGCGGCGAGCTGGAGAGCAAAGCCGGGCTTCACCTTCCAGGTCGCGATCGCGTCCTTCGGCTCCACGGCGGGATAGCGCGGGAGGTCTTTGGCGGGGTCCACGGTAAGCACGCCCTTGGTCTCGCCGTAGGCTTCCTTGTAGGTGCTCTTTGTTTTCAAATTGTCCGCGGCGGGACTGGTGAGAGCGAGAAGGAGAAGCGCGGAGAGCGGAGGAGTGGTGGTCATGGCTTGCGGTGGAGAATGTGCAAGGAGGGGCGATTTGCAATCGCCCGCCCAACTGATCCGAGCATTGCGGGCACTTCATTCCGCGTTGCCCCATCGAGTGCGCTCCGCGACCGTTTGGTTCGGCGATTGCAAATCGCCGCTCCTTGCGCTCTCGCTCAGTTCGTCCAGCGCCCCGGCGTGCTCGAGAGGATCGGCAACTCCTCATCCATGTATTGCGTCTTGCCGATTGCGCCGATCATGCGCGCGCCGGTGGCGGCGTAGAATTTCTTGCTCATGCTTTCTCCGGTGTGGCAGCCCCAGCTCTTCACGAAAGCATCTCTGGCGAAAATGCCGCGGTGGATTTGCGTCATCTCGTTTTCGTGGAGCCACACCTTGGACGCGCTGTCGATGCTGTTTGAATAATCGAACATCCAGCATGCCTTGTTGCTGTGGCCGAAGAATTCGAGATCGGCGATTTTGATGCGGTCGCGCGGCTGGCCGTTGTTGAGGTAGCCGATGAGCTCGGAGGTGCGATCGAAGAAAATGAGCCGGCAATGAAAGGCGTCGCGGATGCTCATGATCTTGCCGAGGTGGTCGTCGCTGTCCTGCCGGCTGCGCGTCTGGTAGGCGGGGCGATAGACGAGCACGGTGACGTTGGCGTCGGGCCCGCGCTCCTGCTGGATTTGCTGGAGCCGGATGCGTGTGGCGCGCACGAAATTCATCCACCATCCATCGTGCGGCGCGGCCTTCCACTTTTCCCAGATGTGCAGCGAGACGCCGCCGGTGATGAGGACGTATTCGCGACTAGGATCGGCGGCGCGCAGCGAGGCGCTCATGGACAAGGCGAGGAGGAAGAGGGCGGCGGAACGCATGGTGCGGGAAGATGAACGCGGTCGGGGAAATGCCAAGTGCTCAGTAGAGCTACGCCACGCGCGCCTCCGCGCACACGGTCTGCAGATATTCGCGATATTCGTTTTGTGGCAACGCGGCGGCGAGCGCCTCGAGCTGCGGGTGGTCGATCCAGCCTTGATGGAAGGCGATCTCTTCGAGGCACGCGATCATGAGGCCCTGCCGGTTTTGGATCGCGGCGATGTAGTTGGCGGCCTCGAGCAGGCTGGTCTGCGTGCCGGTGTCGAGCCACGCCATGCCGCGGCCGAGCACCTTTACGTGCAACTCGCCGCGGCGGAGATACTCGATGTTCACGTCGGTGATTTCGAGTTCGCCGCGAGGGCTTGGCTGGAGGTTCTTGCAGACCTCGACGACCTGGTCGTCGTACACATAAATGCCGGGCACCGCAAACGCGCTCTTCGGCCGCGCGGGCTTTTCCTCGAGGCTTATGGCCTTGCCCGCCGCGTCGAACTCGACCACTCCGTAGCGCTCGGGGTCGCGCACCTGGTAACCGAAGATGCAGGCCCCGCGCGGCATCGCGAGCGCCTCGCGGAAGAAGTCGAGTTTCCCGTAGAAAATGTTGTCGCCGAGAATGAGGGTCACGCCTTCGCCCGCGATGAATTTTTCCCCGATGAGGAATGCCTGCGCGATGCCCGCGGGCTTCGGCTGCTCGGCATAGTCGATGCGCATCCCGAGCCGCGATCCGTCGCCGAGCAAGTCGCGGAAAGCCGGCACATCCTTGGGCGTGGAAATGATGAGCACCTCGCGCAGGCCGCCGAGCATGAGCGTGGCGAGTGGGTAGTAGATCATCGGCTTGTCATAGACGGGCAGCAGTTGCTTGCACGCGATGCGCGTGAGCGGGTAGAGCCGGCTGCCGGCGCCGCCGGCGAGGAGGATGGCTTTGCGAGTCATTTAGGATTTTGGATTTGCGCTGGCCCATGCTTTCAAGTGCACGAGAAATTCGGGCTCGATGGCGCGGCCGTGCCGGTGCCGGATGAGCAGGCGGCCTGCCGCGGCGAAGTGCGGCACGAGCGCGGCGTGCATTCCCTTCTCGCACACGCGCAGGCCGCGAAAGTCAGGCGCGAGCTTTTCGATCACCGCCGGGGCGAGAGCGGGCTTCTCCTCGATGGTGGCGCTCACGGTCACGCCGAGGAGTTTTCCGAGCATCCACGCGGCGAGCAGTTCTCTCGAAGTCATCGCATGGAAATGCCGCACGCCATCGCGGCGCGCCCAGCGGCGGAGGAAAAGTGCGTGGCGCGCCTGCTGGAGGAAGAACTCGGAGGAAAGTTTTTGCCCGAGCTCGGCGCGCCACACTTCCATGCGCCGCGCGTGTGCGCGCTCCTGCTGCCACTCGGCTTCGAGCACCATGCCGTCCGGCAAAAAGTGGAGGTGTGCGAGCGTGGGCAGTGCCGCCTGCGAAGCGGGCGCAGTCGAAGCGCGCGCGACATACACCCGCGTCGCCGCGCCGGCTTCGCGGAACTGCCGCAATTCGGATTCCGCCCGCTCGCCGGCCGGCCACTCGTGGAGCAGACACGCGCAACCCGACGGCGCGCTCTTCACCACCGCCGCAGGCTTCACGAGCTTTTCAAACAACGCGTGGAGCGGACGCACGGTGTGCTCGATCGCAAACTCCGTCTCGATCCGCCGCCGGCCCGCGTCGCCCAGGGTGCGGCGAAGTTCCGGCGACTTCAGCAGTCGCTCAAGCGCGTCGGCCAGCGCGCGCTCATCGCCTGGATCGGTGAGCAGGCCGGTCTCGCCGTCCACCACCGCTTCGGGCACGCCGGCGAGTCGCGTGGAGACCACGGGGCGCGCGCTGGCCATCGCTTCCAGGATCACGGTCGGGAAGACATCGCTCGCGCCGTTGCGATCGACGATGCAAGGGAGCGCGAAGACATCGCAGTCGCGCAACTTTTCCAACACCTCCTCCTGCGGCAGCGAGCCGGAAAGCGTCGCGGTGTTGGCGGCCTCGAGTTGCGGTCGCCACGGGCCTTCGCCCACGATCTCACATTCAAACTCGAGGCCTCGCCGCCGCAGCGCGCCGCATGCCGCGAGGAGATGATGGAAGCCCTTAAACTCGATGAGCCGCCCGACGCTCAAGATGCGCGGAGGCGAATGACCCCCGCCTTTTGAATCGGAGATATTCGCGAGGTCCATGCCGTTGAAGACGCGCAGCATCTTGTGGGCGGAGCGCGGGCAGAGCTCGGTCAGCAGCCGCGTGCTGAACTCTGTTTCGTTCGCGACAAACTCCGCCTCGCTGCAAATCTCGCGGAGCAAATCGTCGCTGCCGAGATCGTGCATGAAGTCCTGTCCGTGCGTGCTGAGGCTGAATGGGATGCCGCTCAGATGCTTGATGAAGAGCGCCGTCTGCGCCGCGCGATTGGCAAAGTGAACGTGGAAATGCGTGAGGCCGCGCGCGCGAAAGAGGTCGGAGAAATAGAGCGCGATGCGCGCGCGCAGAGCCGCCTTGTAGGCCGTGCCGTACTTGCGATCGTGATCGGCGATGTATTCCTGCGGCCAGCGGCCAGCGCGTTTCGCCTGCTCTTCGCCGAGCTTCAGAATTGGCGACGGCGGCGCGTAGTGAATCTCCGCTTTCAAGCGCGCCGCGTGGCCGTGGCGGAAGCTCGTGGGCGGCGGATAAATCGAGTGGATCTCCAGCTCCACGCCCGCCCGTTCCAGCGCGAGCATCTCGGTGTCGCAAAAAGTCTGCGACACCACCGGATAGCGGGAGAAGAGGTAGGCCAGCCTCACGTGCGCCGAATGTCCGCAATCCCGCGCGGCGAGGAAAAGCAAATTCACTGGCTTGCTCCGGGGACCGCGGGCCACCGAAACTCGGTGGCATGAGCGCACATGAACCCCCGCGCATCGAGACGCCCGTTCAGGTGATGTTCTTCGACACCGACTGCGCGGCAGTGGTGCACAACATCGCTTATCTCCGTTTCATCGAGACCGCGCGCACGCTGCTCGCCGAGCAGCTCGGCATGGGCCTCGTGGCGATGGCGAAGAGCCAGATTTATCCCGTCGTAGTCCGCACTGAGATCGACTACCTCAAGCCCGCCGTGCTCGGCGACCGGCTCGTGGTCCACGGCTGGCTCGATCGGCTCGGGCGCTCGCGATTTTGGATGGCCTTTGAAATCCGCCGCCCCGCCGACGCCGCGCTCATCGTCACGTGTCGGCAAATGCTCGCCGTCATCCAAATGCCCGCTGGCAAACCCATGCGCCCACCCGCCGAGTGGGCCGCGCGCTGGTCGCGACCTCCCGCGGCGAAGAACTTTTTTGAGGCACGCGAATAGGCAAGAGCTCCGCGCCGCGAAGACATGCCGGCGGGTCTTCGGTCGCGGAGACGTCGGCCGCCGAAGAGCGCGGGGCCGCGGTCGCGCTCGGAATGGTTTCACACCAAGACGGCGCGCACGGCGGCGATGACGTCTTCCACATCCTCCTCCGAGAGCCGCGCGGAGATCGGCAGCGAGACGGTCGCTTCGCCGATGGCCGCGGCCCGCGGGTAATCGGAGAGCCGCCAGCCGAAGCGCCGCTGATAGACGGGATGCACGGGGATGGCGCGATAATGCACGCCCGTGCCGATGCGGCGCCGATGGAGCGCGGCCATGAATTCATCGCGCGCGACCGGCGCGCGCGCATCGAGCAGCAGCGTGTAGAGGTGCAGGCCGTGGCGCGAACCCGGAGCGGGCGCCGCGGGCAGGCGCGCGGGCAGATCGGCAAAGGCCGCGTCGTAGCGCTGCCAGATGCTCGCGCGCCTGCGCCAGTAGTCTTCCACGCGCTCGATCTGGTGAAGGCCGATGGCCGCCTGCAGGTCGCTCATGTTGTACTTGTAACCGACTTCCACGATCTCGTAGTGCCGGTAGCCGTCGTCGGAAAAACGCCGCCACGCATCCTGCGACATGCCGTGCAGCGCGAGGCGCTGGATGCGCGCCGCCAGCGCGGCGTCGTGGGTCAGCACCATGCCGCCTTCGCCGGTGACGATGTTTTTCGTCGAGTAAAAGCTCAGCACTCCGCAGTCGCCAAACGCGCCGGCCTTTCGCCCGCCATGCTCCGTCTCGATGGCGTGCGCGCAGTCCTCGATAATCTTCAGCCCATGCTCGCGTGCGATGCCGCTGAGCGCTGGCATGTCGCAGGCGCGACCGGCGAAATGCACGGGCATGATCGCCTTGGTGCGCGACGAAATTTTCCGGCGCACCTCGGCGGGATCGAGATTCAAAGTATCGGCCTCCACATCCGCGAGCACCGGCGTGGCGCCGGAATGAATGACGGCGTTGACCGTGGCGCAGAAAGTCATCGCCGGCACGATGACCTCGTCTCCCGCCTGCAAGCCGAGCGCGAGGCAGGCGAGGTGCAGGCCCGCGGTGCAGGAATTCACCGCCACCGCGTGGCGCACGCCTTTGTAAGCGGCCACGCGCTTTTCAAACTCCGCGACCTTTGGCCCCGTGCCGAGCCAGCCCGCGCGCATGCTGGCCACCACCTCGGCGATCTCCGCGTCCTCGATGAGCGGGCGGCCAAAGACGAGATAATCCGCGCGCAGTTTGCGTGGAGGAGAGTCGTTCGCCATTCCGTCGCTGCGAGCGCATCACATTCCAAAGAGGGATGCGAGTTCTTACTGTCCGTGTGCCACGACGCGGAAGAAGCGCGCGCCATCGCCGGAAAGCGAAATGGACAGTGACCGGGCCCGCTCCGGCGAGGGCCAGTTTGAGGATCAAGCGCGTCGCCAGCTCCGGCTGCACCATCGGCGCCGCTTGCAGACTCATGTTGAAAATCAAAAGCGCGAGCTATCGCATGGCGGATGACTTTCAAACAAACAACTCGTGGCCCAGCACGCTGAGGCAATAGATGGCGGCGGTCTCGGTGCGAAGAATGATCGGGCCGAGTGTGATGGGCCGGCAGCCGTGGCTCTGCGCGAGGGAAATTTCCGCCGGCGTGAAATCGCCTTCGGGACCGACGAGGATGAGAACGCGCCGAGGCTTTTCGATCTCGGCGAGCACGGTCTTCAAGGGCAGCGCGCCAGGTTGAAGCGAGGCGATGAGCAGCAGATCGTACGCGTGACCGGCGGCAAAGAATTCGCGGGGCGTGAGTGGGCGCGCGACTTGCGGCAGCCAGTTCTGCCCGCACTGCTTGGCGGCTTCCATGGCGGCGCGCTGCCACTTGTCTCGCTTGCGCAAGGCTTCGTCTTCATCGGCGCGCACGACGGTGCGCTCGCTCAGGAGGGGCGCGATGGCCGCCGCGCCCAGCTCCACTGCTTTCTCGACGATGAGTTCCATGTTCTTCCCCTTCGGCACCGCCTGCCCGAGAGTGATGGCGCACGAGAGCGGCGGCGTCTTGCTCGCGTGCAACTTGCGCAATTCGATCCGGCCTTTGGCGATCTTTGCGACCTCGACGGTGGCCTCGGCTCCCTCGCCATTGAAGACGGTCACCCGATCGCCAGGCTGGACGCGCAGGACATCCAGCGCGTGATGCGTCTCGGCATCATCGAGCACGAGCTTGTCCGGATTCCAAGCGTGCGGAGGAATGTAGAAACGAGCCATCGGGCGAAGGAGGCGAGTTAGCTCTGCGCCAGGAGAGGGACGTATCCCGCCTGGTGAAAATGACGATCGTTGGTGAGCGCATCGGCGAGTCCTTCGTCCTCCATGACGATGAAAGAGATGCAATCGGTCAGCGACCATTCCTTGTCGGGACGTTCTGAATAAAGTTCGAAGCCTCGCCAGAACACCGCTGAATCGGCCTCCACAAGGCGGGTATCGTCGCGCTGTCGCAGCCGTTCAATGAACTGGCGGCACTTGCTGCGCGCAATTGGCTGGCACATCCCGTCGGCGAGTTCCGCGAGGATCCATGCGGCAGTGATGATTTCCTCAAAGTCGTTACCGCTGTAAATCTCGACGGCCCTGGCATGCTGCTTGTCGCGACGATTGAGCAGGGCGATGAAGAAGTGTGTGTCCGCAAAAACGCGGCTCATCGTCCGGCCCGCTTGGGAGTGCCATGGATGTAATGGTCGTGCTCGTCCGCGAAATCCTCCGGCCACCCATCGATGCAGCCGGCAAATTCCAACATCCACTTGTTGGTGGCTTGTGGAGCGGAAGGTTCCGGCATTGTCACCTGCACCGGCGTGCCGTCCGGCACGCATAATTCCGGCGGGAGTTTGATCGTGTTGTTCTCGACGGTGGCGGTGATGCTCATGGCAGCAGCGTGCCGCAGGCGGGAAGGAGCGTCAACGCGGGTGAGACGCCATTCCACTTTCCACTTTCACTTTCCTCTCAGCGGAAGAACTCCCTGGCCTTTTCAAAGAAGCTCATGTGCATGGGCGAGTTGTCGTCGCCCATGAGCGCGGCGAATTCTTCGAGCTTCTGGCGCTGCTCGGCATTGAGGCGCGTGGGGACTTCGACCATCACGCGCACCATGAGGTCGCCGCGCGCG
>JBBRXP010000057.1:0-30399 GCA_038238555.1 Chthoniobacterales bacterium
CTCGCCGTGCGCGCGGCCGAGGCCGGGGCCGATCGCGACCACGTCGTGGCGCGCGTTGGCCACGTCGAGATAGGAATTCACCGATTGCACCATCACCTCGGGCATCGCGCGAGCGGCGATGAGCGCGTGCGCTTCGGGCCGCGTGTAAAGCGTCGCCAGCCCAGCGCCGGCGCGCACCGCCGCCTCCGCGCACAGCACGGCCGCGCCGATGAAGCCCGGCGAACCGGCGACGATGCCCACGCGCCCGCAATCGCCCTTGTGCAGATCGAAGGGGCGTGGTGGCAGCAACGACGCAAGTTCCGCCCCCGTGGCCACGCTTGCGAATGCAGGCGGAGAGACACGGGCCGTGAGCGCTTCGAGCGGCAGCACCGCGAGCCGGCCAACGAAAGACGTGGCGCGATCGGCGAGCAATCCCTGTTTGGCAAAGCCGATGGCCAGCGTGAAATCGGCAATGACACAGTGCGGGCCGGCCTCTCCGGAATCCGCGTCGAGCCCGGTCGGCAAGTCGATGGCGAAGACTCGCGCGTGCGAGTGCTTGCGGAGGGCATTGATCGCGCGCGTGCATTCGGCCAGCGGATCGCGGAGCGGTCCGCGCGCGCCCACGCCGAGCAGGCCGTCGAGCACCACCAGCGGCAATCCGCGGGCCTCGGCGCCCACGTTCATCGCAGATGCGGAGTTCCAGGCTTCCACCTCCGCGAATTTTTTCCGCGTCAACTCCGACCACGCTGCGGCGTCGAACGCAGGCTCGAGATGCACCTTCCACCCGCTCGCGGCGAGGCAGCGCGCGGCGACGAGCGCATCGCCGCCATTGTGCCCCTTGCCGAAAAAAGCGACGCATACGCCAGCCCGGCCCGTGAACTGCCGCACCGACGCCGCGACTTGCGCGCCGGCCTCATCCATGAGCGTCTCGGCGGATACGCCCTGCGCAAAGGCGCGCGTCTCGAGCGCTTTCATCTCCGCGGATTTCAAAATCATCGCGGCGAAGATAAGGCGACGCCGTGAATTTCAGGAGACGAGCGGTGCATGGGCGGGCAAACCCGTTTTTCTCCATGAAACCGGAGCGTCGCGCAAGCCATCCCGCGACTTCGATTCTGCGAGGCGGCACAACGCCTGCTAATTGCAGGGCGCGCAAATATGGCTTCCGCACTTCCATCCGAGCCCGGTGCTCCCGCTCCGAGAGCGCGGACTGGGCGGCCCGCGGCGAGCGCCGTCGATGCCGAGCGGGCGCTGCTCTCCATCCGGCAGGCGCGCGATTCGGTGCTGGCAAAGAATCACGAGTTGATCGCAAGGCTCGCGCAAGCCGACGAACGAGTCGCCGAACTCAGTTTCGAACGAGACGCCGCGCTGGCGCGTGTCGAGGAATTGCTCGCGCAAATCCGGACTCTCCAGGAAGAGCGCAGCTCAAGTGAGCAAGCGGCCGTCGTGCTCGCCCCCATCGCATCGCCCGAGCCCGAAGAGTCGCCGGCCGTCGATGCTGAGCCGCTCACAGCGGAAGACGCATGCGCCGCTCTCGGTGCGATCGCGGCGTGCGTGGGCCTTATCAAAGACGATCCCACGCAAGTCAGCCGGTTCGATGAACTCGACGCGCATTTCCTCGCGTTGTCGGATCGCTCGCGCTCGGCTGGCTTCACGGCGGTCCACCGCATCGGCGCGGCGTGCAGCGAGCTGACGCGCTGGCTGCGCAAGATGCCGGCGCGAATCCCCGGCACTCTGCCGACCATCGACGAGGCCATCGAGTTGCTCGGCCGGCTATCTCGGATGAAGGACGCGGCGCTCGCGCCCGATCTCGCCGGCGCATTCGTTTATTCGGTGGATGACGACGTGGATAATTGCGAGTGCGTGGCGATGGCGCTCGGGAAGCTGGGTCTCCGAAGCAAGTACGCCGTGCGGGCCGAGGCGGCTTTCGCCGAACTGAGCGCGAGCCCGTGCGACCTCTTCATTCTCGATGTGAATCTGCCGGTCACCGATGGCTTCGCGCTGCACGCGCGCTTGAGGCAAGTCGAGCACCATGCGCGCACGCCGGCCATTTTTCTGAGCGCGCTCACGAGCACAAGAGACCGGCTGGAGACTCTCGCGGATGACCGCGCGCAGTTCGTCGCCAAACCGTACAATCTCAATGACCTCGGATTGAAGGTGCTCGTGACGATCATGAACGCGCGCCTCGGCGGGTGAGGCGTCGCCGCTACGGCGCCCGTAACTGGCCGCAGCCCGCGGCGAGGTCGATGCCGCGTCGTTGGCGGATGGTGCTCGGGAGTCCGGCGGCTCGCAGCACGCGTTGAAATTCACGCACCGCTTCCATCGCGGGCGCGGCGCCGTCGAAATTTTTCGTGGCGTTGAGCGGGATGAGATTTACGTGCGCGTCGATGCCGGTCAGCAGGGCGGCCAGCTCCGCGGCCGTGTCGGGCGAATCGTTGGCGCCGGAGATCAAGGTCCACTCAAAAAAAATTCGGCGCTTCGTCTTCGCGGCGTAGATGCGGCAGGCGTCGATGAGCGCGGCCAGCGGCCAGCGGCGGCTCGCGGGCACGAGCGCGGCGCGAGCTGGCTCCGTGACCGCGTGCAGACTCACGGCGAGATGGTAGGGCTGCCCTTCTTCCGCCAGACGCAGAATGCCGGGCACCACCCACCGTGCTGATGGTGATCCGCCCGGGCGCCAGATTCAGGCCTCGTCGATCGGTGATGATTTCGAGCGCCGCCATCACCGCGTCGTAATTGTGCAATGGCTCACCCATGCCCATGAGCACAAGGTTCCGCAGCCCCGGCTCGCCGCGCGCCCGCAGCTCGCGCTGAGCGTGCAGCACCTGCGCGACGATCTCTCCCGGTCGCAAGTGCCGCGCAAAACCCATCTGCCCCGTCGCGCAAAAGACGCACCCCATCGCGCAGCCCGCCTGGGTGCTGAGGCACGCGGTGAAGCGGCCCGGATAACTCATGAGCACGGACTCGATGGTCTGCCCGTCGCGCAAGCGCAGCAGCAGCTTGGTGGTGAGCCCATCGCTGCTCGCCGCGCGCGATTCCACCACCGGCCAGTCCGCAAAAAAATCGCCGCCTTCACCCAGATGCGCGCCGATCCAGCGCTGTAGCGGCGGGAGAAAATCGCGGCGGCCTGCGAGGTCCGATTCCGCGTCGCGATGCAGCGCGCGCCACAGCGTCCGCGCGTGTGTCGCGCTGAGACCGGAGGCGACGATCTCGGCTTCCAGTTGCGGGAAGGTGAGATCGTGGATCGAGCGGCGAGCGGGATGAAGCCTGGACATCGCGATTAGGATACTAGCACGTGGCGCAGGCATCCATGCCTGCGGCGGTCCGGCAAGCATCCCTGCTTGCCGTGGGCGATCAAGCAGTTGGCAATCGCGGCTCTCCCATGTTTCCCCTCCGCCGATGAAAATCGCGATCTTGGGCGGCGGTCCCGCGGGTCTGCGCGCGGCGGAAGTGGCCGCGGCCGGCGGCGCCTCCGTGACGCTCTTCGATGCAAAGGCGTCGGTGGGTCGCAAGCTGCTCGTCGCGGGGCGCGGCGGATTGAACCTCACCAAAGTCGAGCCGCGCGAGTCGTTCACGGCGCGCTATTCCGCGCCCGCTGAACCCTCGAAGGTGTGGCCGTCGCTGATCGCGGAATTCGATCCCGACGCGCTTCGTGCCTGGGCCGCGGGCCTGGGCGTCGAGACATTTCTCGCCTCGACGGGTCGCGTCTATCCGCGCGAGCTGAAGGCCGCGCCGCTCTTGCGCCGCTGGGTGCGGCGTCTGCGCGACATGGGCGTGCACTTCGCCATGCGCCATCGCTGGACCGGCCTCCAGCCAGGCGCGCCGCTTCATATGGAATTTGAAGCGGTCGGCGAACACCGCACCTTCGCGACCGACGCCGCGATCCTCGCGCTCGGCGGCGGCTCGTGGCCGGAGACGGGCTCGGATGGCGCGTGGACGGCGATCCTCGAGCAACTCGGAGTCTCCATCGCTCCACTCGCGCCCGCCAATTGCGGCTGGGAATTTCCGTGGCCGCCCGCCGTGCTCGCGGCGGCGGAAGGCCACCCGCTCAAGAGCATTGCCGCGCGCGCTGGCGCCGCGGAGGCGCGAGGCGAACTGCTCATCACGCGTTACGGCCTGGAAGGCGGCGCGCTCTACCAGCTCGGCCCCGCGCTGCGGGCGATGTCGCCGCCGCTGCTCTTCATCGACTTCAAGCCTGCCTTCACCCTCGAAGCGCTGGTTGCGAGGATGGGTCCGATTCGGCGCAATTTTCTCGCCGAAGCCCGCCAGCGCTGGAAGCTGAGCGACGCGGCCTTTGCCATTCTCTCCCACTCTTCGCAGCCCGCGCTCTGCACCGCGGAGTCGCTGGCGAGTTGGGTGAAAGCATTTCCGCTGCGCCTCACGCGCCCGCGCCCGCTGGTGGAAGCCATCTCCTCGGCCGGCGGTGTGCGCTGGAGCGCGCTCGACCGCGGGCTCATGCTGCGCCACATCCCCGGCCTCTTCGCCGCCGGCGAGATGATCGATTGGGAAGCGCCCACCGGCGGCTATCTGCTGCAGGGATGCCTTGCCACCGGCACGCGCGCCGCCAATGCAGCACTGGCCTGGCTCCGCGACCGTGATAAGGCTACGGAAGTTCCTTGATCTGGATATGCCGGTACTCCATCTGCCCGCGATCGGCTTCGAGGCCGACGGGCCCCGTCGCGGGAAGCTTGAGCGCGGCCTCGAGCACCTCGCCGTTGCAGGTGCAGCGAGCGACGTTGTCCTTCACCGTCACCTCGACCACGTTCCACTCCTGCGGCTTGTATTGTTTGAGCTCTTTGTAAGGTCCGGCCACGAGGTAATCGCGGCACTGGAGTTGCGGCTTGCGCAGAAAGATGCCGCTGTCGGCATTGACCGCGGCTCGGAATTCGAGGCGGAGAATGAAGTCCTTTGGAAACTCTTTAGTCGTCCAGAGTTGGCGCCGCGCCGGACCTTTGTCGGGATTGAGCGGATGGACCGTGAGGATGCCGTCCTTGGCCGAGTAACGTCCGTCGCTGGCCTCCGTCTTCCCGTCAAATTTCTCTTCCGCGGTGTAGCCCCAGCCGGAAAGATCTTTGCCATTGAACAAGCTGATGAAGCCAGGCTCCGGTTGGAAGTCCGCGGCCCGCGCGACGGGGCTCAGGAGCAATGAGACGGCGAGAAGACAAAGGGTGGGGATGAATTTCATGAGAAGAGTTGAGCGTTGAATGTGGAAGCGTTGAGTGTTTCCAGAATGGCGCTGCGCGCAACACAGAAAACGAGCGGGGCGGTGCCACTCTTCCATGACTTTCCACTCGGCTCTTAACGTTGGACTCGCGCTGGCGATGACGTTGAGCGCCTGCGGCCGGAAATCCGCTCAACCCCACGGTTCTCAGCCGGAAGGCGGGACATGGAAATTGAAAGTGCCGGCCCGCGGCATTTACACCGGAGCATACATCGACTGGGGGGAGCGGGAGGACGATGTGACGCTCGAGAAGATCGAGGACTTCGAGGCGCTCGCCGGCAAGCACCAGGCCATCGTGGCCAGCTCGAGTTACTGGGGCGAGCAGAGGTTTCCCGAAGCCAATGTGCGATTGATCGCGCGGCATGGCTCGGTGCCGCTTCTTTACTGGTCGCCATGGGACCGGCCTTACACCGAAGGTCGCGGGCCGGATAACTACTCACTTACTTCCATTATCGCTGGCGAACACGATGCCTATCTCGACTTATGGGCGGATAAGGCGCGGGAATTCGGCGGACCTATGCTGGTCTGTTTTGCCAACGAGATGAATGGCTCCTGGTTTCCGTGGAGCGGCGTACACTACGGCGACGCCACACCCATCGCCGGCTCCGATCCCGCGCGATTCCAGGGCCCGGAGACTTTTAAGAATGCTTATCGTCACGTGGTCGATCGAGTGCGCGCGCGAGGAGCGAGTAACATCGCATGGGTATTTCACGTAATGAATTTCAGTGACCCACAGGAGAAGTGGAATCTTGCGGTGCATTACTATCCCGGCCCGGAGTATTGCGACTGGCTCGGCATGAGCGTCTATGGCTCGCAGTTTCCGAGCGATGAGGAGTGGGCGCCCTTCTTACCCGTCTTCGATTGGCCTTATACCGAACTTACTCAGCTCGACCCGCAAAAGCCGATCATCCTCTGCGAATGGGGCGTGGCTGAGTTACCCGACAAAGGCAGCAAGGCCGATTGGTTCCGCGACGCCTTCCGCGCCATGAAAGAACCGAAGTACTCGCGGCTAAAGGCGATCGTCTATTGGCACGAGCGCTGGCAAAACAGCTCCCCCGAAGATGCCGGTAAGTACAGCAATCTGCGGATCAATTCCTCCCCCGAATCGTTAGAAGCCTACCGGAAAGGCGTGGCCGCTCCCTTCTATCTCGGCCAGCCGATCTTCACGCACGAGCCGTAGTCCTGCCACTGCCGCTTCTCTGCCGTCGTATCTTCTTGGTGCGCGCCTTCGCAGCGACAGAGGCAATCGAAGGGCCGCTTGCTCGCTCGCAGATGCGTATCGCGGCCCGCTTAGAGCTTTCCGATCTGCACGACGGTGAGCCCACCATCGACTGTGATAATTTCGCCGGTGATGTAGCTGGCCGCGGGCGAGCAGAGGAAGGCGGCGGCGCCGGCGCAATCCTGCGGCGTGCCGATGCGGCCGAGCAGAATCTTTTTCTGGTAATGCCGCGGCAGGTCGCTGGATCGCGCCTCCAACCACGCGGCGTTGAGCGGGGTCTTGATGAGGCCGGGGGCGATGCCGTTCACGCGGATGCCGTGCGGGGCGAGTGAGACGGCGAGCGAGCGGATGAGCATGACGAGCGCGCCCTTCGAGGTGTCGTAAGCCGTCGAGTCCGCCTCGGCCTGGAAGCCATTGGTCGAAGCGGTGATGACAATGCAGCCCGCGCGCTTCTCCGCCACGAGCCGGCGGGCAAATTCCTGCGCCACGAAATAAGTCGCGGTCACATTGAGCGCGATCGTCTTCTCCCACAGCTCGCGCGTCATTTCGAGGAAGGGCACGTCGAAGAAACTCCCCGCGTTGCAGACGAGCGTGTCGAGCACCGGTTGCAGTCGGAACGCTTCCGCCACCAATCGCGCGGGTCCGTCTTCCGCCAGCAAGTCCGCCGCGACGTAGCCTGCGTCGGGCGGGATGTCCTCCGGCCGCGCGGGCAGGCCGTGGAAGACCACTTGCGCCCCGGCCTCGCGCAACGCGGAGGCGAGGGCCAGGCCGATGCCTTGCGAGGAACCGGTGACGAGGGCGGCGTGGGCGGCGAGGGAAAAGGGAGTCATGCGGCGCGAGAGGCGCCGAGATTACGCGCCCGCCCGCGCGCGACAAGACGGCGTTTCACTCCCGCCGGAGCGCAAACGGTATCTTTTCGGAAAACGTGCTCGACAGATGCCGTGCGATCGTGATTTTCTGTAATCTCTGAGTTCTTCGGCATTCCCAGTTGCCGCCAACCGTTCACCCCCATCCGTACCATGCAAGATCAATCCTCATCCGTTTCATCCATCCGGCCGGTTGCGCTGGCCAGGGTCTTCGTCGCCGCCTTGCTCGCCGGGGCGGTGGCCTGCACCGCGCCAGTCCGCGCGGCCATTCTCTACACGGCAAACGACGCAAACAACACGATTGAGAAGTTCACCAGCAGCGGCGCCGGCTCGATCTTTGCCAGCAGCGGATTGAGCAGCCCACGCGGCCTCGCCTTTGATAGCGCAGGCAATCTTTATGTGGCGAACGTCGCCAGCAATACAATTGAGAAATTCACCCCAGGCGGCATCGGCTCGGTTTTCGCAAGCACTGGATTAAGCAGCCCGTTCGGCCTCGCTTTTGATACTGCGGGCGATCTTTATGTATCGAACGTGGGCAACAGCACGATTGAGAAGTTCACCAGCGGCGGCGGCGGATCGCTCTTTGCCAGCAGCGGATTGATCGGCCCAGAAGGTCTTGCCTTTGACAGCGCCGGCAATCTCTACGTGGCAAACTTCGGCAACAATACGATTGAGAAGTTCACCAGCGGCGGCGTTGGCTCGGTCTTTGCCAGCAGCGGGTTGAGCAACCCATACGGCCTTGCGTTTGATAGTGCTGGCAATCTTTACGCGGCAAACTTCGGCAACAACACGATTGAGAAGTTCACCCCGGGCGGTGTCGGCTCGGTCTTTGCCAGCAGCGGACTGAACCAACCAATCGCCCTTGCCTTTGACAGCACTGGCAATCTCTACGCGGCAAACTCCGGCAACAACACGATTGAGAAGTTCAGCCCGGGCGGTGCCGGTTCGCTCTTTGCCAGCGGGTTGAACAACCCACGCGGCCTTGCCTTTACCGATGACAACGGGCGGCCGCTCGCTCTGCCGCCAGCCGTTGTCCCCGAGCCTTCGACAGGGATCATTGGCATCGCGCTGTGCCTCCCGGCGCTGCTCGGTCTGCGCCGGCGGGCCAGCGCCGCTTAGCGCCCCGTGACGGAAACTCGGGGCGCGGGCGGCCCGGCTCCCGGTCGGAATCCGCGCGAGCCAGGTTTGATGGCAAAAAGCCGCGGTTCCTGTGCGCGAACCGCGGTTCCTGCTTGCGAACCGCGGTTCGACGCCGTGGGACCACGGGTATTTTTCATCCGCCCGCGGATAATTTCCATCCGGCCACGGTTCCTGGCGCGGAACCGGGGGTTTTTCCGGCCGGACCGCGGTCCGGCGGCAGCAGGCCACGGCACGGCGGCACGGAACCGGAATTCCACGGGGCCGGACCGCGGTTCCTGACGCGGAACCGAGGTTCGGCGTCGCCGAACCCCAGTCCCACGAAATTCGGCTACGGCGCGGCGGGACGGAATTTGGCGTTTTTCCGAAGAAACCGCGGGTTTGCGCGCGTCGGACTAGCTGCGGTCCAAGCTTAACGAATTCATCCTCGTCGCGCGCCGGTGAATGCGCGACCGGCGGGCTGACCGCCACGATGGGGGGAGTCGTGAATGGAAATCAGGGCGCGAGGATGCTCTCGTCCCCGAGCTTCAGCCACGCGCGGATGTTTTTGTCGGCGATGCGGGCGAGCACTTCAGGGGGCTGCGCTTTGAGCGCGGCGACTTCCCGCGCATAGGTGCTGATGAGCGCGATGCGTTCGCTGCCGAGCATCGCGACATAGCTGTAATACGGCGAGTCGCTGCCCCACATGAATTTGCGCGGATACGCCGCGGCGAGATCGGCGATGACGCGCGCCGGATCCGTGTAATCCGTATCGAAGCGCCGCGCCCGCGGAGCGATGTAGGGCAGGTCGGCTTGCGCGCCGTCGCAATGGATGCAGTGGGCCGAGCAATCGAACCAGGTGTTTGGCAGCGCGTTGACGCGCTCGAGGCATTCCCGGTCGTAACGGCACGAGTGCGCGAGGCAGAAGCGCACGTGCGGAAATTTCTCGGCGATGGCGAGGATGTCGCGGGCCTGCGCCCACGGATCGTCGTCGGCCACGCTCGAGTGAATGAGAAATGGGATGTCCCACTCGGCGGCCAGCTCAATGAAGCCGCGGCCTTCCTCGCCGAGCGTCTGGATGAAGCTCTGAAGCATCGTCGTCTGGAGCTTGAGTCCGTAAAATTTGGACTCGCCGCGCAGCTTCCGCAGCTCCGCGATCTGGCCTGCCTGCTCGCGCATCGGATCGAGCATGGCAAAGGGCAGGCAGCGTTTTCCCTCCTCGGGAAAGAGCTCGCAGAGTTCGCGCAGGAGCCGGCGGTTCTCAAACGCATACGGCACTTTTTCCAACCCGCCATACACGATCTCGCCATGCCGCAGCGCCTCGATCTTGAGCGAGAGATTGATGACAAACGGAAACACGATCCAGCGATCGACGCCGAGCGCGCCGCCTTCGCTTGTCATCGTGATGAGGTGCTGCGCGTAAGGAAAATCGCCGCGCAGCCAGAACATGAAGTCCGCGCCGACGTGGTTATGGCAGTCGATGATCATGAAGGCAGAGTTGAGAGTTGAGTAGCCCCGCGTTGCCGCCAGATGGCGCGCTCCGCGCGAAATGCACAAAACGCTGTCGCGCGGAGTGCGGACTCTCGGAGAAAGGCGGAGGCCACTCAACCCTCAACTCTCAACTTTCCCCTTGCCGCCGCGCAGATTTCCTCCATCCATGCCCGCCCATGCGATTCGGAAACCAAGTAGCCATCGTCACCGGAGCCGGGCGCGGCATCGGGCAGGCCATCGCGCTGCGGCTCGCGGGCGAGGGCGCGCGCGTAGCCGTGGTGTCGCGCACTGAGGAAAATGCGGAGAAGACGGCGGAGGAGATCAACGCGCGATTCGCCGGGCTGGCCAAGGCTTACGCGGTGGATGTGGCGCAACGGGCGGCGGTGATGGTGCTCGGCACGCAGATCCTCGCGGATTTTTCGCGCGTCGATATTCTCGTCAATAACGCTGGGCTCACGCGCGACGGGCTCTCGATGCGGATGAGCGAGGAGGATTGGGATGTGGTGCTCGATACCAATCTCAAGGGCGCCTTTCATTTCATGCAGGCCGTACTGCGGCCGATGCTCAAGCAGCGCAGCGGGCGCATCGTTAATATCTCGAGCGTAGCGGGGCTCATGGGCAACGCGGGCCAGGCCAATTACGCCGCGAGCAAGGCGGGTCTCATCGGGCTCACCAAAACCATCGCGCGCGAAGTCGCCAGCCGCGGCATCACCTGCAACGCCGTCGCCCCTGGCTTCATTTCCACGGACATGACCCACGGGCTGCCCGAAGCGGTGAAGACCGGCGTGTTGGGCCAGATTCCACTTGGCAAATTTGGCGAGCCCGCCGACATCGCCGCCGTCGTCGCCTTCCTCGCCAGCGCCGAGGCCGGCTACATCACCGGCCAGACGCTCACGGTGGATGGCGGAATGGTGATGTGAGGGGAGAAGTTGAGAGTTGAGTGGCGCCCGCCTTTCCGGGAACTCTTCCGCCATGCTCCTCTATCTCCTCCGACACGCCGATGCCGACACCGTCGCCGCCACCGATGACCAGCGCGCGCTTTCGGACAAAGGCGTGACGCAGGCGGAGAAAGTCGCGCGATTTTGCAAAAAGCACGACGTGCTGCCCGACGTGATCTTCACCAGTCCGCTGCGGCGCGCGCACCAGACCGCGGCTCCGGTGGAAAAGGCTCTTGAGGTCGAACTGCGAGTGGCGCGCTGGCTGGCCAGCGGCATGTCGCCGGAGGCGGCGCTCGAGGGCTTGCGAGAATATGCGGAACGCCAGTGCGTGATGATCGTCGGACACGAGCCGGATTTCTCGCGGCTTGCCGCGCACCTGCTCGGGATGAAGGACGCGGCGCACCTCAACATTCGCAAGGCCTCGCTCACGCTGCTCGAGGTCGCCGCGCTCCGCGCCGGAGCGGCGAGGCTGCAGTTTTCGATTCGTTGCAGCCAGATGTGAGCGCGGTCGCCGACATCGTGCGTCTGCCCGAGCGCTTCGCCACGGAAGCCGCGGCGTTTCTGCGCGTCGAGTTCGCGGGCGCCATCGCGGCGCGCGGCTGGTGCCGGCTCGGGCTGTGCGGCGGCAATACTCCGCGCCCGATCCACGAAGAGCTCGCGCGCATCGGCAGCGGTCTGGCGTGGGAGCGCGTGCAGATCACCTTTGGCGATGAACGCTGCGTGCCGCCGGACCACGCAGAGAGCAACTACCGCATGGCGCGCGAGTCGCTGCTGGATCGTGTGCCGATTCCCGAGGCAAACATCTTCCGCCTTCGTGGCGAGATCGCGCCCGATGTCGCCGCGCGCGAATACGAAGCGAAGCTCGCCGCCGTGGCCGCGCGCTCCGGCGAGCCGCGCTACGTCCACGATGTGCTGCTGCTCGGCGTGGGTGAAGACGGTCACACCGCGTCGCTCTTCCCCGGCTCACCCGCGCTCGATGAAGCGGTGCGCAACGTCGTTTCCACGATGGGTCCGAAGCCGCCGCCGCAGCGCCTGACGATGACCTTCCCGCTGCTCAACGCCGCGCGCCACGTGTGCTTCCTCGCCGCCGACGCAGCCAAGCGGGAGATCGTCGAGAAAATTTTGGCGGGCGACGAACACCTCCCCGCCGCGCGCATCCACGCCTCGCGGAGGACGTGGCTGCTGGGATGGGGAAACGTTGAGGGTTGAGAGTGGAGAGCGCCGCTCGGAGCGCCGCCGTCCCCCGTGCGGCCGAAACGTTATCGCACGACGGCGGCGCTCCGGGTGTGGTTTCTAAACCCTCAACTCTCCGAGCCCGGGGCTTTTCGCGTGGCAGACGTAGAAGCCGGAAGTCGCGACGCCCAGGCGCAGGCTCTCGGCCAGGCCGCACCGCAGCAGCCGGCCCACGCAGAAGCCCGCGTTGAAGTGATCGCCCGCGCCGGTGGTGATCTTCGGCTTGCGAACAAACGCGCCGGGCACATGCACCGCGCCGCTCGCATCGGCCGCGGCGGCAAAGCGCGTGGGGTGGATGACCACCGTGTCGATCTTGAGCATCGCGCGAAGTTGCTCCGCGTGCCGGGCCACGGCGGCGCGCGTTTCTTGCGGCGGCTCGCAGCCGAGCACTTCGCCCACCTGCCGGCTCTCGTTGAGATTGAGGCCGAGGATGACGCGGAAAAATTTTTCAAACCGGCTCACCTCCCGCAGCGCGACGGCGATGTCTTCGCGCGAACGCTTGGCCGGATCGGCGAGGTCGATGAAGAGCCAGCGCCGTTCGCCGCCGAGCCTCGGCGCGATGCGCGAGTGAATCTTCCGCCAGATCGCCGTCATGTGCGGAAGCATCGTCCAATTGACCAGTGCGATGAGCGAGGCGGCGCGGAAGATTTGCACGAGCCGCGCCTCCGGCACGTGCGCGATGAGGTTGGACCAGTTCACTTCGTCGAGCGTCTCGAGCTTGCCGCACATCAGCTTCCCATCGTCAAACTCGATCGCGTCGGTGCGCGCCGGTTCCGCGATGGAATACACCTTTGCGCCCCGCGCAAATTCCGCAAAGACGGGCCGCAAGTGAGGCGCGCCGAGATTGCCGATGTAGGTGAGCGGCGTGCCGAGAGCGCGGAGCGCGTTGGCCATGATGGGCCCGTTGCCGCCGAGCTTCACCATCTGCGTGACCAACTCGAAGTTTGCGCTCTGCCCCGCCGCGGCGCCGATCTTCGCCGAGAAATCGCCCATCGCCGTGAGCCGCTCATATTGTTGCGCCGACTCACGCGTCTTCACGACGTGCAGGATGGTATCCACGAAACCGTCGAACCCCACGACGGTCTTCGCGGTGGAGAGACGCTTGGCGGCATCGCGCGCAGGGCGGGAAGTTGAATGTTGAGAGTTGAGTGTTGAGTGACGGAGCATGGACGGCAGAGCGGGCGCAGAGTGGAGGCCACTCAACTCTCAACATTCAACAATCAACTTTCGCCGCCCATGCACCTCGCTGTCTTCAATCCCGGCGGCAACGATCGCGACCAACGCTTTGCCGACTGCGCCGGCGTGCCGGATGACGCGGTGCACGCGCCGGTCAATTACCACGCTTACGCAGCCTGCACGGCGGGCGGGTTTTTTCGGAAAGCCGCGTCCATCCCGCCGGAGTGGCCGCATGTGCTGCTGCTCCTGCGCTACCGTTTGCAGCCGGCCTTGCGCGCGCTCAGCGAGTTGAAAAATGCGGGCAGGATCGTGGCGATCTCGATCAAGGAATCCGGCTCGCATCAAGTCGCGCAGCTCTTCTCTCGAACGGAGAATCTCGCGTGGTTCCGCGAGTTGTGCGCGCTGGCCGATGGCGCGGTCACGAGCACGCCGGAGACTGTGGAGCTGTATCGAGCGGCGGGCTCGCGGCGCGTCGAATTCATCCCGACGCCGTATCCGCTCGAGGATCCGCGCTGGGATTTTTCCGTGCCGGTCGCGGAGCGCCGCGGTGTCCTCATCGGCACGCGCGAGTGGGAGATTGCCTCGCGCAATCACGCGCAAGCACTGCTCGCCGCGGCGCAACTCGGCGAACCGCTCAGCGTCTTCAATCTCGACGGACGCGCGGGCCGCAAGCGGCTCGATGCGCTCGGTCTCGGCGAGCGGTTGCGGGTGGTCGAGGGGCGCCGCTCTTACACGGAGTATCTGCGCAAAGTGGCGCGGCATCGCCTCGTCTTCCAGCTCGATGCGAGCGCGGTGCCGGGCCAGGTCGCCGGCGACGCGCTGCTCTGCCGCGTGCCGTGCCTCGGCGGCGACGGCGCAGTGGATCGCATCGCGTGGCCGCACACGCTGGGGCAGCAGCGCGGGCTGGCCGCCGCACGCGAATTACTCGCCGAGCCCGCCGCATATTCTTCCCGCATCGCACAGGCTCACTCCCGCGCGATGGCCGAGCTTTCCTTCACCCGCGGGGCTGCCCGGTTACGCAATTTCTTCGGCTCGCTCACCCCTTGAAGCCGCCCGCTGCGTGATCGTCGGAGACGATGAGGGGGACGTTGGAGCGGGCAGGCTTCTCCGCGGCTAAAGATGATCCGCAAAGCGCGCCGACAAACGCGAGCAGATGGAAGAGTTGTTTTTTATGGCGGGGCCGGTTGCTTTTCGATTTGCGAAGAGGATGCCGGTGCCGCTTTGAGATGCTGGTCGAACCACGCGATCTCCAGCCTGGTCGCCTCCGCCAATCCCTCGCGGTAAACGCCGTAGTGCCCCATGCCTTTGAGGATGTGA
This sequence comes from Chthoniobacterales bacterium, assembly GCA_038238555.1. Lineage (GTDB taxonomy): Bacteria > Verrucomicrobiota > Verrucomicrobiia > Chthoniobacterales > Chthoniobacteraceae > JANNXQ01. Next base: position 14,551 of record JBBRXP010000057.1, read on the forward strand.
TACTCCACCGGCACGCCTCGGGCCCGGAGAATCTCGGCCACCTTTCCGCCATTCTCGCGCCGGTCCATGAGCTCTTCATTTTCCGCGTCGATGAGGATCATCGGCACGCGGATTTTCTCGGCCGCTTCCATCGCGCTGTAGCCGATGTTCTTCGCCGGATTCACGCGCATACTTTCGTAGCGCGCCAACTGCCCGCCGAGCTTGCCGGTCTCAAAGGGCACCGGCTCGGTCTCGCCGCGAGCCTGCTGGGAGAGCAGCTCGAAGGCACGCTTGCGCGCCGCCTCCGTGCGCAGGCCGCCCATGCCGGGGACCTGCGCGGCGGCGCATTTTACGCGCGCGTCGTTGCCGGCCATCCACGTCGCGAGCCCGCCGCCGTAGCTGCTGCCGAGGATGCCGATGCGCTCCGCATCGACCGCCGGATCGCCCGCGAGAAAGGCGATCGCACAGCGTAGGTCAAAGGTCTGGTCCGCGAAATTCATCTGCCCGCGGATGGGCTTGCCCTTCACGGTCACTTCGCCTTTTTCGTCCGGCGCGGACATCGGCCCCGTGAGCAAGAGCTGCGATTCGCTTTGCCCCCAGCCGCGATAATCGAACCCGAGGAAAGCATAGCCCGCCTGCGCGAAGAGCGGCCCAAGTTGGCGCGGCGAGCCAGCCTTCGTGCCACCTGTGCCGTTGCAAAAGACGATGGCCGGCAGCTTCTCGCCGGGCTTGCGTTGCGCCGGCAAGTAAAGATCGCCGGCCATCTTCGTGCCGTCGCTCCAGATCGTGACGGCGCGCACCTCAACTGCGGAATCCTGCCCAAAAGCTCCCACAGCAGAGAGGAAGAGGAAGATGATTCTCCTCGTGGCTGCTCTCACGCGAGGATTCCTTTCACCACTTCGCCGTGCACGTCGGTGAGACGGAAGTCGCGGCCTTGATAACGGAAGGTGAGCCGCTCGTGATCGAGCCCCAGCAAGTGCAGCACGGTGGCGTTGAGATCGTGCACATGCACGGGGTTCTCGGTCGCGTTGAAACCGAGGTCATCCGTCTTGCCGTAAGTCGTCCCCGGTTTGATTCCACCGCCAGCGAGCCACATCGTGAAGGCGTCCTTGTGATGATCGCGGCCCGGGTCCGTCTTCCTGCCTTCGCCATCCGCGCCCTGCCGCAACGGCGTGCGCCCGAATTCCCCGCCCCACACCACGAGCGTGTCTTCGAGCAGGCCCCGTTGTTTCAAGTCCGCGACCAGGGCCGCCATCGCCTGATCCACGTCCTTGCATTTTGTGGGGAGCCGCTTGCCGAGCGCACTGTGATGATCCCAGTCGGAATCGAAAAGCTGCACGATGCGCACGCCGCGTTCGACGAGCCGCCGCGCGAGCAGACAGTTGTTGGCAAAGGACGACTTGCCCGGAATAGCACCGTAGAGCTCGAGCGTCTGCGGCGATTCTTTGGAGATGTCCATGAGATCGGGCACGGAGGCCTGCATCCGATAAGCCATCTCGTACTGGCTGATGCGCGTGCTGATCTCCGGGTCACCGACATCGGCGAGCTGCGCGCGGTTGAGCTCCTGCACGGCGTCGAGCACCGCGCGGCGATCCTCGCGCGACTGGCCGCGCGGATTTTCGAGGAAGAGCACGGGCTCGCCGCTCGAGCGAAATTGAATGCCCTGATACACGCTCGGCAGGAAGCCCGTGGACCAGAGAGCCGTGCCCGCGCCGCCCGCCGGACCGGAGAGCAAGACGACGTAGGCGGGCAAATCCTGATTCTCAGTGCCGAGCCCGTAAGTAACCCACGAACCCAGGCTGGGCCTGCCTCCACGGCCGAAGCCACTGTGGAGAAACATCTGCGCCGGCGCGTGATTGATCTCATCGGTGTGCAGACTTTTGACGATGCAGATGTCGTCGGTCACGCCCGCGAGATGCGGCAGGAGCTCGGATAATTCCGCGCCGCTCTGCCCGTGTTTCGCGAAGGAAAATTTCGATCCCGCGAGGTGCAGTTCGCCGCCGATGAAAGCGAAGCGCCGGCCTTTCGTGAATTCCTCCGGACACTTCTGCCCGTCGTATTGCATGAGCGCAGGCTTCGGATCGAAAAGATCGAGCTGCGACGGCGCGCCGATCATGTGCAGGTAGATAATGTGTTTCGCTTTCGCCGGAAAATGCGGAGCCCGCGCGAGCAGCGGATTGGCAGGCGTGGCGGCGCGAAGATCGCGCGCGAGCAAGCCACCGAGCGCCATCGCGCTAAGGCCCTGTTTGAAGAATTCGCGGCGCGAAACGTGGAGGAAGTGGTGTGGGTTCATCGGAGCGGGGATTGAGTGGCATTAAGGAGCGCCGCCGTCCTCGTGCGGCACGCGTAACGACGCGAGGACGATCGCGCGAAGACGGCGGCGCTCCGACTGCTCAGCCTTTGGTGATGGTCTCATCGAGATTGAGCAGCGCGCAGGCGATCGCATACCACGCGGCAAATTCCGCGGGCGGCACATTCTCCGGCGGCGCGAAGGAACCGATCAACGCCTTCACCGCGGACGCATCGCCCGTCATGCGGCCGAGCTGCTGGTCGTGCAGCACGCGCAGCACGGCGAGTTCACCGGCGGCAGGTGTGCGAGCGAGCGCGAGGCGGAAGGCGTGCGTGAGCCGCGTGTCGAGATCGGTGCCGGGCTGCTCGGTCACAATGCGGCGCGCGAGGCCGAGCGCGGCTTCGACATAAACGGGATCGTTGAGCAACGTGAGCGCCTGAAGGGGCGTGTTTGAGCGCGAGCGTTTGATGACGCAGGTCATGCGCGCGGAGGCGTCGAAATTTACGAAGCTCGGATACGGCGAGCCGCGCTTGAGCACGACGTAGAGGCCGCGCCGATACTTCTGTTCGCCTGGGCTCACTTCGTAGGTGTAGTTCTGCCCGCCGACTTTCTTCCACAACCCGTCGGGCTGCGGCGGATGAATCGGAGGGCCGCCTTTGCCGAGGCTCAGCAGACCCGCGATGGAGAGCGCGTTGTCGCGGATCATCTCGGCATCCATGCGCTGCCGCGGGCCGCGGGCGTAGAGCAGATTCCGATCGTCGCGCGCGAGCAGCTCGGGAGTGACGCGCGAGCTCTGCCGGTAAGTGGCGGAGGTCACGATCTGCCGGAGAATCTTTTTCATCGACCAGCCGTTTTCCATGAATTCCACGGCGAGCCAGTCGAGGAGCTCGGGATGCGTGGGCCGCTCGCCTTTGATCCCGAAATCCTCCGGCGTGGTCACGATCCCGTGGCCGAAGATCTCGGCCCAGAGCCGATTCACAGTCACTCGCGCGGTGAGCGGATTCTCCGGCGAGACGAGCCAGCGCGCGAGCGTGAGGCGATTGGGCGGGCCGGCGGGCGCGAGCGGCAGCACGGCGGGCGTGCCGGGCTGCACCGGCGCGCCGGGATCCGTATAGACGCCGCGCTGGAAGATCGTCGAGAGGCGCGGCGCGGCAAGCTCGCGCATCACTTGCGTGGTCGGCGGCGGGAGGGCGGCGAGCTTGCGCTGCGCTTCCATGCGCGCGCGCGTGAGCCCTGCCAGCGCGGGCCGGTCTCGATCGAAGTGCTCGCGTAACTTCACGACTTGCGCCGCCGTGCGCCGAGCCGCGGGCCGGCGCAGGATCGCGGCGATGGGCTCCGGGATCGCGGATCCGGCGAGGCTGCCGGTGACGGCGCTCAGCCGCACGCGCCCGAGCGTGCGCGCAGTGCCGTAGCGCTGCACGAGTTCGAAGACCAGCTCCGTGTCCGCCGGCACATCGACCGCATTTTCCAACTCGAAGACGGCCCAGTGCGGCTTGTGAAACTCGGGGCCGATCGCCCACGCGGTCTTCGCATCGCCGTCGATCGCACCGGCCGGGTCGAATTTCGTCTGCGAGAAATCGGCCCGAGCGCGCACAAACTTCAGCGGCTTGCCAGCGTCGTCGTTGGCATTGGCGGCGCGCACGCGGGCGGTGAAAGTATTGAGCACGAAATTGCTCCGTTCCGCATCGCCGCGGCCGGGGCCTTTGCCAGGCAGCGAGTCGTCGATGAGCGCCTCAAGCTTCACCGCGGCGAGATCCTTCAATCCGCCGCGGGTCACGATGCGATAGGTGTCGGTGGCGGGCGCCCGACCGGTGAGCAGCACGGATTTGTCGTCGAGCACGCGATGCCCCGCGCCGCCTTCGGAGACAAACTCCACGACTTCGAGCGCCTGTTCGGCGGAGGGCCGCGCGAGTTCACCTGCCATGTGCTCCGACCACGCGGCAAACTCCGCGTCGCCCGCTTTCGCCGAGCTCTTGAGCTTCCCATCGAGCGCCGCGATTTCCGCGGTGAGCCGCGCGCGTTCGCGGTCGTCGGCCACATCTTTGAGCGGCATCGATGGGCCGCGAAACGCGATCGAGCCCGGCGTTTTCGGGTTCGCCCGTTCGGCCTCCTGCTCCGTGTTATTAAAGAACGCGACGAACTGATAGTACTCGCGCTGCGTGATGGGATCGAACTTGTGATCGTGGCACTGCGCGCATTCCAGCGTGGTGCCGAGCCACACGGCGCCCGTAGTGTTCACGCGGTCGAGCACTTGGTTGATGCGGCTCTCCTCCGGCTCGGTGCCGGCTTCGACATTCGTGGGCGTGCAGCGATGGAAGCCGGTGGCGATGCGCTGATCCTGCGTGGCCTGCGGCAGCAGATCGCCGGCGACCTGCTCGAGGGTGAACTGATCGAACGGCATGTCCGCATTCAACGCCCGCACCACCCAATCCCGATACGCCCAGATGTCGCGGATGTCGTCGCGTTGAAAGCCATGCGAGTCCGCATACCGCGCGGCGTCCAGCCAGGGCCGCGCCCAGCGCACGCCGAATTCCGGCGAGGCGAGAAGGCGGTCGGCGAGTTTTTCCAATGACGAATGACGAAGGACGAAGGACGAACCCTGGCGGCATTCGGCCACGAAAGACGCCACTTCCGCTGGCGTCGGCGGCAGGCCGGTAAGGTCCAGCGTCATCCGCCGCACGATCAGCTCGGGCGGCGCTTCGGGCGATGGCGTGAGCTTTTCCTCGCCGAGCTTTTTGAAAATGAAACCGTCGATCGGATTCGCGCTCCAGTCGTTGCGCGGTGGCTCGACGCGGCGCGGCTTCACGTAAGCCCAATGCTTTTGCGTCTCGATCTTGTCCGGCCACACCGCCCCGGCGGCGATCCAGTCCTTGAGCGCGGCGATCTCCGCGGGCTTGAGCAGTTCGCCCTTCGAGGGCATGGCGTCGTCGTCGCTGCGCGGCAGCATCACGCGGCGCAGCAGCTCGCTCTCCTCCGGCTTGCCCGTCACGATCGTCTCCCCGTTCTCGCCGCCCTTGAGCGCGGCCTCTCGTTGATCGAGCCGCAGCTTGCCCTTTTGCTTTTCCGGCCCGTGGCACTCAAAGCACGCGCGCTGAAGCACCGGATAAATGTCGCGCGAAAAATCTGCCGCCGGTGCCGCGGGAGAGACGAGCAAAGCGGCGACGAGAAAAGCAATGAGCTGGCGCATGCGGGCAGATAACCCGGAAATTGGAAATCTGAAACCTGAAACCTGAGTGAGAGAGCGCTTCGCGCGTAGTTTCTGAAAACTCAGGTTTCAGGTTTCAGGTCTCAGGTCTCAGGTTTTCCGGCATCCTTCCCACCATGCCCCTCCTCGAAATCCGAATTCGCCGGAAGGCCGCCCCACGTCATTCGTGTCTTTCGTGGACCTTTCTTTCTCCATCGTCCCGGCCCCTTGCACAATGAACCACGAAGGCGCGGAGGCACGAAGAGCCCGCGACAAGAGCTGCGCCTTCCAGCTCTGCCGAAATGATTGGCGCCGCCGACTTTCAACCCGAAGACGCCCTCAACTCAATGCCACTCATCCCTGTCCTACCTCACCAGCGCCACGCGCAGCGACTCCACCCACGTCGCGAAGTCCTGCATCTCGCCCTGTGTGGGAGGATCGCTAAAGCCGCCCTCATACGGCGCGAGCCCGCTCGGATTGCGCGCCGTACCCGCGATGCCCGCATCGAGTTGCGGCAGCGATACCTCGCCCACTGGCCCCGGCGGCCCGTCCGGCCCTGCCTCGCCTTGCGGCCCTTGCTCCCCTTGGGGCCCTTGCTCTCCTTGCGGCCCCACGGGTCCCCCAGAAGGCCCTTGCGAACCTTCCGGCCCCTGCGCCCCTTGCTCTCCGGGCGGCCCGGGCTCCCCGCGCGGCCCCGTGATTCCGATCCATCCCTGCTCGCCCCTCGGCCCCGTGGCACCCGTGGCACCCGTGGCTCCCGTCGGTCCCCGCGGCCCCGGCGGCACATTATCGATCAGTGTTTTGAGCCCCGTAAATTGCGAGCGCATCTCGCCCGCCACCATCAGCGAGTTATCGAGAGGCAAGGTAGGATTGAAAGGCATAGTTGAGTGTTGAGAGTTGAGTGTTGAGGCAGGAAGTTGAGTGTTGAGACCTTGAGTGTTGAGTGGTGGAAGAATGTTGGATGTTTGAATGTTGGAAGAGAGCGGCGATCGAGGATGGGGAGCGCGTCGAGAGATCGCGACCAGCGCCGCTCAACCCTCAACTCCCTCCCCTTACATCACCGGCCGCAGCGCCGGCTCGCTCCACAATCCCAGCCCGAGCGCATTGACTCCCGCCGCGCGATACCAGCAGAGCTGGCCCGGCGTCGCCCCATTGCCCACAAACTTCGCCTCCCTCACCGTCCCCATATTCCTCCAGCTACTTGCCGTGATGGGCTCCGGGCTGCATTCCACCACATACGCATCCGCATTGGCATCGCGCTTCCAGCGCACCTCCGACTGGCCCGGCGCCCCGGTCCTGGGGGATTTCCCGACTTCGTGAGTGATGACTTTGTGCGGGTCACAGGCGTGAGCGACGCCGGTATCCTGCGCCTGAGCGCATATTCAGAGACCGTTTCTATCGCTTCAATGGCCACAGGATATGATCACACCATTGCCTTGAAGAGCGACGGCAGCCTTTTGGCTTGGGGCGGAAATCTTGTCGGTCAACTCGGCGATGGGGCAACCGCCAGCAAACTCACCCCGGTGCGGATTGGCACCGAGAATGATTGGGCTGAAGTCGGCGCAGGCCGCTATCGGACCGTTGCGCGCAAGACAGATGGCAGCCTCTGGGCGTGGGGGGACAACTATTTCGGTCAACTGGGCGATGGAACGACGATCAATAGAAGCACTCCAGTCCGAATTGGTATAGACAACGACTGGGCAAAGGTGGCCACTCCCATCTCCCAAGTTTCCCATCACACAGTAGCGCTAAAGACAGACGGCAGCCTGTGGGCGTGGGGTCGGAACTCATACGGGGAATTAGGAGATGGCACTCAAGTCAGCAGATTGACGCCTGTTCGTATTGGCACGGATAACAACTGGGCTGAGATAGCAGTCTCTGAGGGCCGGACCGTCGCGCGCAAGATCGACGGAAGCCTGTGGGCTTGGGGTCCAGGGTATTTGGGTAACGGAACGAACGCACAAGCCCTCAGTCCCGTGCAGGTCGGGACAGATAGCAATTGGGTTGCCATTGCTGTAGGGGCCGGGGGCCATACGTTGGCGCGAAAGGCAGATGGCTCGCTGTGGGCGTGGGGTCCCAACTTCTGCGGACAAATCGGCGACGGGACAATAAGTACGAAGCTCAGCCCGGTGCGAATCGGCCCGGACAATGATTGGACCGCGATTTTTGCGGGGTATTCCCACAGCTTTGCGCTCAAGGTCGATGGCAGTCTTTGGGCTTGGGGTTCAAATAACAATGGTCAACTCGGCGATGGAACTATGCTCAATGACCAGCACAGCCCGATCCGGGTCGGCACAGACAATGACTGGGTTGATTTGGTTGCGAACGGGGGTGACACTGATGTTTGCGACGGGTGGACGTTGGGCCGAAAATCTGACGGTAGCCTTTGGGGATGGGGAAAGAACAGTAGCGGCCAGTTCGGCGACGGAACCTCGACTGGCCAATACGGACCGTTATCAATTAAGATCGACCCCGTTCAGGTATCGACAAAGAAGGATTGGGTGCAAGTGGATACAGGGTGGTATAGTTTTACCACGGTAGCGCTAAAGACCGACGGCAGCCTCTGGGCATGGGGCAACGACCAGGAAGGTCAATTGGGTGATGGAACATATGTCACGCGCCTTACCCCAATACGGGTTGGCGCAGAGAACGACTGGGCGCAAGTTGCCGCAGGATCCTACCATACGATGGCACGCAAGAACGATGGCAGCCTCTGGGGATGGGGCAACAACAGTAATGGCCAAATGGGCGGCGGAATCGTGGGAAACAATCTCAGCCCAGTGCGGATCGGCACCGAGAATGACTGGGCGCAAGTTGCCGCATGGGCCGACCATACTATGGCGCGTAAGAACAGTGGCACCTTGTGGGGATGGGGACACAACGCTCACGGGCAAGTAGGCAATGGGACAACGGCGGATCAACTAAGCCCCGCCCAAATCGGAACAGAGAACGACTGGACTGAGGTCTCGGCAGGGTCCACTCATACGGTAGCGCGCAAGACAGACGGCAGCGTCTGGGCGTGGGGCTGGAACGGTTATGGCCAAGTCGGTGATGGGAGCGCCGTTGACAGGTTTCTTCCCGTGCGGGTCGGTGCAGGGAACGACTGGATCGAAGTGGTTGCGGGCTACGCGAGAACCGTTGCGCGGAGGAGCAATGGCAGTATCTGGACTTGGGGGGCGAGTAATCTCGGGGGCACTTTTATCCCTCACCGTTACATCCCCGTCCAGATTGGCACTAGCAATGATTGGGCGAGAGTGGGAGGAAGGGGCTTCGACGCTTTTGCGCGAAAGCCGGATGGCACTCTTTGGCGGTTAGACATCGAACGGTTAAACCCGGTGCAGATCGGCTTGGCTCGTGATTGGGTTGCAGCGGCGGCTACCGACTCTCTTACCGTCGCACTTAAGACGGATGGCAGCCTTTGGGCTTGGGGCAGCAACTACTACGGAGAGTTAGGGGTCTTTATCTCAGGCCCGATCGGCGGCACCTACGACTGGGGCCTTCCAACCGGCGCACCCGCCCCAATTGCACCCGCGAGATCCCCCGCCATCGTGACGGCGCTTGGGAGCGGCGATTTGCCATCGTCCAACCAAACCCCCGCCAGTCCGACCGGAAGTGGCGCGGACCATCGAGTGAGCCTGAGCGCCCTGGCGCGCGGCGGCGGTGGCGCGCAGTTTCAGTTCGCCACCGAAGCCGGCCGCCACTACCGCCTCGAAGGCACCGCCGACCTCTTGAGCGGCCAGTGGGAAATGCTCCTCGAAGACATCCCCGGCACCGGCGGCGTGCTGCAAGTCACCGACCCCAACAGCAAGGCCATGCGCCAATACTTCTACCGCGTCATCCTTCTGCCGTAACCAGGTAGGGAAGGCTTGCCAAGCGTTCCCACAAAGGCGCGGGCCGAGGTGGTGGTGGAGAGGAATCGGGGTTGGGAGGCGGGCGAGAAAGAGGTGGCGGGGCGATGGAATTCTTCACGGTTCACGTCAACCGAACACCGAATACTTCGCACCACCCACCACTTTTCCACACCGCTCGATCAGGGAACGCTCGGCGAGCCTTCCCTACCCCGTAGATGTTCGACGGTTGCAAGTCGTCGCTCCTTGTTCGTTGCTACGCGGGCGAGGGTTTGTTACTCGTCTCTACATGAAAACGATCACCCTCAGCGACGAGGCTTATGCGCGGATCGAAGCCGCCAAGCGTGCCCCAAGCGAATCCGAATCGGATGTGCTGCTGCGTGCCCTGCCAGCACAGCCGGTGCGCCCGAGTCCGTGGCGGCGGTTTGCTTCCACCACTGAAGAGGAACGCCAAGAACTGCGGCGGATCGCGACGGTGATTGACGAGGAATTTGAGCGGCTCGAACCCGAGGATGCGGAGTGATTCTCGACACAAACGCGATCTCGGCATTGCTCGAGGACGATGAGGCGCTTCATGCTCGCATCGCTGGCGAGAACACTCTGTTTGTTCCGGTGATTGCGATTGGCGAGTTCCGATTCGGGTTGTTGGCTTCGTGTTTGCGTGAATCGCTTTCCGAGAAGCTCGCAGCGTTGATTCGCAACTCTGCGGTACTTGATGTGACCGATGCAACGACTCCGCACTACGCCGATTTGCGGCAAGCGCTCAAAGTCGCCGGCACGCCGATTCCAGCCAACGATCTGTGGATTGCAGCTTTGGCGCGCCAACATGCGCAGCCTATTCTCAGCAGGGATGCGCATTTCGATCATGTGTCGGGAATAGACCGGATCACATGGTAACACAGGACGCGATTGATCGTGAGCAACCTACGATCGGCGGCACCTACGACTGGGGCCTCCCGACCGTCGCGCCCGCCCCAATCGCACCCGCGAGATCCCCCGCGATCGTGACGGCGCTGCCCAGTGCCAGCGGCGCCCCGAATCCGCCCGCAACGGCGACCAGCCCGGCCGCGCCCGGCGCGGACCACCTCCTGCGCCTGACCGCCCTCGCGCGCACGGTCGCGGGCGCCGAGTTTCAATTTGCGACCGAAGCCGGCAAGACGTATCGCCTCGAAGGCACCGCCGACCTGACGAGCGGCCAGTGGGAAGTGCTCCTCGATCACATCGAAGGCATCGAAGGCGCGCTGCAAGTCCAAGACCCCGGCGCCCTCGGCCTCAAGCAATACTTCTATCGCATCATCACCCTCCCATGAAAGGTAGGGAAGGCTTGCCAAGCGTTCCCACAAAGGCGCGGACGAAGGCGGTGGGGCGGTGGAATTCTTTTCACGAGCGACGTGTGCCTCAACCCGCGCACACAGAATTCCACCGCCCTACCGCTTCCGCCCACGCCAAGATGGGGAACGCTCGGCGAGCCTTCCCTACCACACAGGAGGTTCGACGATTGCAAATCATCGCTCCTCACGCAATGACCGCACTCACTCGAAGCTGGTGAATCAAAGGTCTTCTGCTACTGATCCGTCCATGAGCATCACCGTCCAACTGCCGCCCGACGTGGAGGAACGCGTGAAGTCGATTCGGGATTTGGACCGGCGCGTGGCAGATTTTCTCCGTGGCCAAGCCGAGCTCGAGGACTGGCGCAAGCGCCGCTACAGCGAACGTGCGCGTCGCTTGCTGGAAGAAAGCCGCGCGAATGCGCAGGCGTCAAAGGAAGGGGAGAGTCGTGACGAATTGTTCCGGCGGTTCTTTGAGTTGCACGAGCGCATCAGCAGCAAGCTCTGATGCCTGCGTTCCGGGCGGTGCTCGACACGAATATCGTCCTCGCATCCAAGCGGACGACGAATCCCGCGAGCCCCAATCGCGAAGTGCTCGATCGCTGGGAATGCGGTGAATACACGCTGCTCTACTCCGACGATGCGCTGCTCGAATAGGGGGAGAAGCTGTGCGAGCACGGCTTCTCCGATGAGGACGTGCGCGAATTGCTCGAACTGGTGCAGGCTCTCGGTGAGCCAGTGAGCATCGAGTTCTTTCATTTGCCACGTTATCCGGTGGACGCGGATGACATCGCGTTCGTCCTATGCGCACTCAATGGCGCTGCGACCCATCTCGTGACCTATGACGGCCACTTGTTTGCGGTGGCGCACGAGTATCCATTCGCCACATGCGCGACGGTGCAATTTCTAACGCAACTCCGAGCCGGATGATTACCTCAATCCACCTCCGTCGTTTCGGCCCGATCGGCGGCACCTACGACTGGGGCGTTCCGACCGGCGCACCCGCCCCAATCGCCCCCGCGAGATCCCCCGCGATCGTGACGGCGCTGCCCAGTTCCAGCAACGTCACGAATCCACCCGCCCCGGCGACCAGCCCGGCCCTGCCCGGCGCGGACCCCATCCTGCGCCTGACCGCCCTCGCGCGCAGCCCTTCGACAAGCTCAGGCCCTTCGCGGCTGGCGGAGTGCAGTTTCAATTTGCGACCGAAGCCGGCAAGACGTATCGCCTCGAAGGCACCACCGACCTGACCAGCGGCCAGTGGGAAGTGCTCCTCGATCACATCGAAGGCATCGACGGCGCGCTGCAAGTCCAAGACCCCGGCGCCCTCGGTCTCAAGCAATACTTCTACCGCATCATCACCCTCCCGTGAACACGCTGCACCGTTGATCGCTAAGCCTTGTAGATGTCGTGCGTGCCAATGACCAGCGAGACGACGGTGTCGCCCTCGACATAGAAGAGCGAACGTAGATCGCCTTCAACCTCCACGGCGTAAATGGTGCGACGGTAATGAACGGAGAGACGCTGAATCTTGTGCGTTCGCAGCCGCGGATCGAACGGGTCTTGCTTGAAGATTCTCCAAGCGCTGCGGGCGGATTCCTTTTGCTCCGGCGAAAGGCGGTAGAAGCTCGTCCAGAACCGCTCGGCGGCCACGTAGCGATACATTATCGCAGATGCGGCGGCGGCGTTTCATTGAGCACAGTCTCCATGTCCACGACCCGACCCGCCTCGGCGTCACGCATGGCTTCCTTGAATTCGTCGGGTATCCACGAGTCGTCGTTCTCGACGACAAACCTAGCCACCTGCGCCCTTTCAGCGGGCGGCAGTTCCTTAAATTCAGCGATGACTTGCTGTGCGCTCATAACGCATAGCTATCCGCGCGAATTAGCTCGAAGCAAGGTGCAAATCGGCAACGCACCCGCCCCAATCATCCCCGCGAGATCCCCCGCGATCGTGACGGCGCTGCCCAGTTCCAGCGCCGCCCCGAATCCGCCCGCCCCGGCGACCAGCCCGGCCGCGCCCGGCGCGGACCACCTCCTGCGCCTGACCGCCCTCGGCGCGCACGGCCGCGGGCGCCGAGTTTCAATTTGCGACCGAAGCCGGGAAGCAGTATCGCCTCGAAGGCACCGCCGACCTGACCAGCGGCCAGTGGGAAAGTGCTCCTCGATCACATCCCAGGCCCCGGGACCCCCCTGCAAGTCCAAGACCCCGGCGCCCTCGGTCTCCAGCAATACTTCTACCGCCTTATCACCCTTCCCTGAAAGGTAGGGAAGGATTGCCAAGCGTTCCCTCGAAGATGCGGGCGAAGGTGGTGGGGCGGTGGAATTCTTTGCGAGCCACGACACTCACACAGCCCATGCTCCGCGCCACCTTCCACTTTTCCACGCCGCAAAATCAGGGAACGCTCGGCGAGCCTTCCATACCACGCGGGAGGTTCAACGATTGCAAATCGTCACTCCTTGGACGGGAATGAATTCGCCGAAGAGAACCGTGGCGAAGGATTGGCAAAAGCCGATGGCAGAGGAATGGACATGAAATCGATCACCCTCGCGGAGTTGCACGAACACACGGAACAAGTCGTCCTGCGGATGACCGAGGAGGATGGCTTGGTGATCACGACCCAAGGGCAGCCCGTGGCGATTCTGCGGCCGGCGCCGGAACGGAGGTCGCGGGGCACACCCTTGCCGAAACGGAACTCCGGCACACTGCCAACGACCAGGGCGGATTCGACTGTCTTTGTTTCGGAGGAACGCGACGCGCGGTGATCTATTTCGACACATCGTATATCGTGAAGTGCTACCTGAATGAAACCGGGAGCACCGAAGTGCGGGCCTTGGCCGAATCGACGGAAGGCTTGAGTTCCTGTCTCCACGGGCGGGCGGAATTCTGGACCGCGGTGAAACGCAACGTGCGGGAGAGACTCATCACGGCTGCCGAAGCCACGGCAACCTTCGAGCGCTTCGAGGCTGATGAGTCTGCGGGAGTCTGGCACTGGTTCTCCATCGAACGGCCCCTCGTGCAACGGACCTGCGAGCGCGTGGCTTCAGCAGCAGACACGGTCTTTCTGCGCGCGGCCGATGCCCTTCATTTGGCTTGCGCGGAGGAATAGGGATTCACGGAGATTTTCACGCATGATAAGCATGTGCTGGCGGCGGCTTCGGTTTTCAGGCTCGTTGGGAAGGACGTGATTCCGATACCGTAAGTCTTTGTGGCGAACGCATCCACCCCACGCACCTTGAGCCTCAATAACTTCGCGCCGAATGCCGGGGTGATTCGAGCGGGAGGGGGCGGCACGGTCGCCATCAACGGCACGCTGGAGGCCGCGACGGGGACGGTGAGCATCGACCTCGGCGGGCCGGCGGCGAGCCAGGATGGCCATCTCAGCGTGACGGGCGCGGCGACCTTGAGCGGGACGCTGAATCTCGCGGTGGTCAATGGCTTTGGAGAAGTTGAGGGTTGAGAGTTGAGTGTTGAGTGTTACCCACTGCGCGCACCGGGCAATTCACGACCATCAACGGCCTGACCATCGGCAACGGCAACCAATTCACCCCCACCTACAACGCGACGAACCTAACCCTCAACGTCACCGCCGCGCCTCCCGTGCCTGCGCCACTGGCCATCGACACCGACGGCGACGGATTCCCGGACGCGCAGGAACTGCTCGCCGGCACCGACCCGTTCGATGCCGCCAGCTTCCTCCGCATCAGCGCGCTCGAGAAAACTGCGGCGGGTCTGAAAGTGCAATTCGACACCTTCGCCGGAAGAACCTACCGGATCGAATACACCGACGACCTCACGACCAACCAGTGGCGCACCTTGACCGAAACCATCGCCGGCGACGGCAACGCTGTGATCGTCACCGACCCCGCCGCCGCCACCCGCCCACAACGCTTCTACCGCCTCGTGGTGGGACCATAACAAGGAGGGGCGATTTACAATCGCCCACCCAAGCGCTCCGAGCGTTAGCGAGCACTTTTTCCGATGAGCGCTCAACAACGCGAGCGATGACCGGTTACGCACACCCGTGACGTTGCCAAGAGAGCGTACGCGCTCCGCGCTGTTGGCTTTGGTTCGACGATTGCAAATCGTCGCTCCTTGGGCACGCGCGGCTGGACTGATGCCGTCTGGGCGGTATCGTGCCCGTATGAAGGAAACAAAATACGCCTATTCCACCCTGCCAGAATTGCTCGCCCGCGAGCGGCTCACGGTCGCCGAGATTCATCAGCGCTTCCTCAAGCGCGGGCTGTCCTTTGACAAGAAGACGCTCTACCGCCTCGCCAGCCATGAACCGCTCCAGACGATCAATGCGTCGGTCGCCGGGGCGGTGTGCGCGGAATTCAAGATTGGCCTGGGCGAACTGCTCGTCTGGGAACGGCCCGCGCCGAAGCTGCACAAGATCGACGCCGCGACGCAGGCGCGGCTGGATCGCTTGATGGCAAAGAACAACGAAGGCACGATCAGCGCGACGGAAAGGAAGGAACTGGCCGCGCTCGGGGAGACAGTCGAGCGTCTCTCGCTGGAGAATGCACGGATGCTCGGCCAGCACGCCGGCCCGCGACGGCGGGCCCGTGCGGCCCGGCGGACGGCTTTGACGCGAACGAAGAAGACCGCGTAGCCCGATGCGCGAGCAGGTCGAACAGAGAGCCGGCGGGCGCTGCGAGTATTGTCACGCGCCGCAAGGTGTCTGCGCTTACACGTTTCACCTCGATCACATCGTGCCGCGGTCGAAGGGCGGCGCGGATGTGCTGGCGAACTACGCCCTCGCCTGCTTCCCCTGCAATAATGCGAAGGGCGCCCACGTCTCGGGCATCGACCCGGAGACCGGCACGGAAGCGCCGCTGTTTCATCCGCGCAAGCAGAAGTGGGAGGAGCATTTCAAGTGGTCGCGGGACTTCAAGCGCATCCGCGGCAGGACGGCGATTGGTCGAGCGACGGTCGAGCGCCTCCAGATGAACGACCGCCTGCAAGTGAAGGCCCGCCCGCTCTGGGCAAAGACCGGGACATGGCCGTGACGCGGCAACGTTTGTCCGCAATCGAGTAATGAAGGCACCAAGCCAGCAACCGCGCGCAACCTTGAGCCTGAGTAACTTCGCGCCGAATGCCGGGGTGATTCGAGCGGGAGGGGGCGGGACGGTCGCCATCAACGGCGCGCTGGATGCCGCGGCGGGGACGGTGAGCATCGACCTCGGCGGGCCGGCGGCGAGCCAGGATGGCCATCTCAGC